>NZ_JBEOYR010000019.1:0-176670 GCF_040297165.1 Streptomyces sp. NPDC001851
TCCGCCTGCACCAAGGCCAACGGCTGCTTCAAGCAGGTCAGCCAGACCGGCTCCACCACCCAGCTGCCGACCAACGACACCGGCTGGGCCGGTGAAGAGATGCTCGACATCGACATGGTCAGCGCGGTCTGCCCGAACTGCAGCATCATCCTGGTCGAGGCCAACTCCGCGACCATGGCCGACCTCGGCGCCGCCGAGAACGAGGCCGTGGCACTCGGCGCCAAGTTCATCTCCAACAGCTGGGGCGGCGGAGAGTCCTCCTCCCAGACCGGCGACGACACCTCGTACTTCAAGCACCCGGGTGTCGCGATCACCGTCTCCTCGGGTGACTCCGCCTACGGCGCCGAGTACCCGGCGACCTCCCAGTACGTGACGGCCGTCGGCGGCACCGCGCTCACCACCGCCTCCAACTCCCGCGGCTGGAGCGAGTCGGTGTGGCACACCAACTCCACCGAGGGCACCGGCTCCGGCTGCTCCGCCTACGACCCGAAGCCGAGCTGGCAGACCGACTCCGGCTGCGCCAAGCGCATGGAGGCCGACGTCTCCGCGGTCGCCGACCCGGCCACCGGCGTGGCGGTCTACGACACCTACGGCGGCTCCGGCTGGGCGGTCTACGGCGGCACCAGCGCCAGCTCGCCGATCATCGCCTCCGTCTACGCCCTCGCGGGCACCCCGGGCTCGACCGACTATCCGGCGAAGTACCCGTACCAGCACACCGGCAACCTGTACGACGTCACCAGCGGCAACAACGGCTCCTGCTCCCCGGCGTACTTCTGCACTGCGGGCACCGGCTACGACGGCCCGACCGGCTGGGGCACCCCGAACGGCACCGCCGCCTTCACCGCCGGCTCCACCGGCGGCAACACGGTGACCGTCACCAACCCGGGCAGCCAGTCGACCACCACGGGCAGCTCGGTGAGCCTGCAGATCAAGGCGACCGACAGCGCGGGCGCGGCCCTCACCTACAGTGCTTCCGGCCTGCCGACCGGGCTGTCCATCAACAGCTCCACCGGCCTGATCTCCGGTACGGCGTCCACCGCCGGCACCTACCAGGTCACGGTCACCGCGAAGGACTCCACCGGTGCCTCCGGTTCGACCTCGTTCACCTGGACCGTCGGCTCCGGCGGTGGCGGCTGCACCTCCTCCCAGCTGCTGGCAAACCCCGGCTTCGAGTCGGGCAGCACCGGCTGGACCGCGACCAGCGGGGTGATCACCAACGACTCCGGTGAGGCGGCGCACAGCGGCTCGTACAAGGCTTGGCTGGACGGCTACGGCTCCTCGCACACCGACACGCTGTCCCAGTCGGTGACGATCCCGGCCGGCTGCAAGGCCACGCTCACCTTCTACCTGCACATCGACACCTCGGAGACCACCGGCAGCACCGCGTACGACAAGCTGACGGTCACCGCCGGGTCGACCACCCTGGCGACGTACTCGAACCTCAACCACAACTCCGGGTACGCGCAGAAGACCTTCGACCTGTCCTCGCTGGCGGGCCAGACGGTCACCCTGAAGTTCAACGGCGTGGAGGACTCCTCCCTCCAGACCAGCTTCGTCGTGGACGACACCGCCCTGACGACCAGCTGATCTTCCGCTACGGCCCGGGCACCGCACGCGGAAGCCGTCCGCGTGCGGTGCCCCCGTTGTGAGCCCCTGGCGTGCCGTGTTACCGACTGCTGTTGGTCACGCCATGGCCTGGCGGGAAGATCCAGTCCGGCGCCCTGAATGCTGCCCTGGACGCTTCAGGGTCCGCCTGAGCCGGAGGTCTTGTTGTCCGTGCCGTGCCGGGCGGCGCCGTGGCTGAGTTCGCCGCCCGGCACGGGTTTCTCAGACGCCCGCCACGGGTTCGGGATGCTCGTCGTGCTCGCAGTGGTCGTCGATGCCGTAGGTGTCCCAGGTGGGGAACGGGTCCGTGGGCGGCGGGCTCTCGCCGTCGGCCATGAGGCAGTCGGTCAGTGCCGCGTGCAGTACGTCCGCGTGCAGGTGTGTGCCGATGAAGACCAGTTCCTGGCACTGGGGGCTGTCGGGGTCGCGTGCGGCGGAGGGTTCGAAGCGTGCGACGGAGCCGGCCTGTGACCACAGGCCCGTCACGTGCGGGCGGCTGGCGAGGGTGAAGAAGCCCTTGGAGCGCAGGATCTGTCCGTACGCGCCGCTGTCGAGTTCCTCGGTCACGAAGGTCCACAACCGGCCGGGGTGGAAGAGAAGTTCGGCACGGAAGACGGTCGAGGAGATGCCGTACTCCTCCGTCTCGGGGATGTGGTCGCCGTTGAGTTCCCGCACCCAGCCGGGGGCCTGTTGGGCGCGTTCCAGGTCGAACAGGCCCGTGCCCAGTACGTCGCCGACCTGCACGCGGCCGTGGACGGCCGGGATGAGGCGTGCGGCCGGGTTGAGGCGGGTGAGCGTCGCCCGCAGCCGGTCGGCCGACTCCTCGTCGACGAGGTCGAGCTTGTTGAGGACGATGACGTCGGCGAACTCGATCTGGTCGATCAGCAGGTCGCTGACGGTGCGTTCGTCGTCCTCGTACTGGTCCAGGCCGCGCTCGGCGAGTTCGTCACCGCTTGCCAGCTCGGGCAGGAAGTGCGCGGCGTCCACGACGGTGACCATGGTGTCCAGGCGGGCGAGGTCGCCGAGGGTGGCGCCGTCGTCGCGGGCGAAGGCGAAGGTCGCGGCGACCGGCATGGGTTCGGAGATGCCGGACGACTCGATGAGCAGGTGGTCGAAGCGGCCCTCGCGGGCCAGCCGGTCGACCTCCTCAAGCAGGTCGTCGCGCAGGGTGCAGCAGATACAGCCGTTGGTCAGCTCGACCAGGCGTTCCTCGGTGCGCGACAGGGCCGCTTCGCCGCCGCGCACCAGGGCGGCGTCGATGTTGACCTCGCTCATGTCGTTGACGATGACCGCGACGCGCAGTCCCTCGCGGTTGCCGAGGATGTGGTTGAGGAGGGTGGTCTTGCCCGCGCCGAGGAATCCGGACAGCACGGTGACGGGTAGTCGGGTGGAGGTGCCGTACGTCATCAACGCTCAGCCCTCGGGGCGCAGCAGCCCGCGCTCGTACGCCTTCACCAGCCGCTGCGGCACCAGGTACGACACTCCGTCGACGGTGACCGGCACGAGCGCCGGCGTGGTCGCTTTCCACTGGGCGCGGCGGTGGCGGGTGTTGCTGCGGGACATCTTCCGCTTGGGAACAGCCATGGGAGTCCTCCTGGTTGCGATGGCGAGCAGAGACTATATGGAAATGAATACCATTACCAAGTGTGCCCGTCGGCCCCGACCCGGCCAGGCGCGGCGTGCTTGCCCGGCGGATACGGCTGCTGGTCGCCGCGACCATCACCTACAACGCCGTCGAGGCGGCCGTCGCCCTCACGGCCGGGACCCTGGCTTCGTCCACCGCGCTGATCGGCTTCGGCCTCGACTCCGTCATCGAGGTCTCCTCGGCCGCCACCGTCGCCTGGCAGTTCTCCGCCCGCGAGCACGCGGTGCTCGACCAGGGGCGGATGCCTGCGGCTGTACCCCGCGATGCGACTGCTGCCCTTGACGGAGACCACTCCGGAGAGGGAGCGACGCCGGCGTTCACCGGCGCTCGTCCGCCGCCTGCCCTGGGCCGCAGTCCGGGCACACCCCGGACAGCTCCACCGTGTGCCGGACGTTCGCGAAGCCGGAGGTCTGTGCGATGGTGTCGGCCCAGTCCTCCACCGGGCCGGAGTCGACGGGCCGGCTCAGGCCGCATTCGGTGCAGATGAGGTAGTGGCGGTGTTCGGGCCCCGGGCGGTAGCGGAAGAGGCGTTCACCGCTGGTGTCGCGCACCATGTCGGCCCGGCCGACGCCGGCCAGGGCGGTCAGCGTGCGGTAGACCGTGGAGAGGCCGACCGGTGAACCGGCGGCGACGAGCTGGTTGTGGAGGGCCTGGGCGCCGACAAAGCCGTCGGCCCGGATGAGCGCCGCGACCACGGTGGTGCGTTGCTGGGTGAGGCGGCCGATCAGCGTGACGTCGCGCGACGGGATGGGGGTGCACTGGCGGTCGGGTGCCATCGGGTGCCTTCGCTCATGTGCCGGTGGGGACGGCGGTTCGCGTAAGAGGTTCGGCCGTACGGGGGTCGGAGGCGGGCTGTCGTATCAGGAACGTCGCGGCGTATACGGCCGTGGCGGCGGCCATGATGGCGAAGCTCGGCGGCATCTTCGGCACCGCGTACGAGGCGAACAGCCCCGCCCACATCTCCAGTACCGCCAGGCCGGCGGAGAGGGCGAGTGCACGGTAGGGGCGGTCGGTGAGGCGGATCGCGGCGCCCGCGGGAGCGGCGAGCAGGCCGAGCAGGAGGAGGGAGCCGACCGCCTGGGTGGCCTCGGCGGCGCTGATGCCGGCCAGGGCGAGGAAGCCGTAGCCGAGCAGCCGGACCGGTACCCCACGAGCCGCGGCCACGGCCTCGTCGAGCGTGGCGAACAGCAACGGTCGGGCGATGAGGACCACCAGCAGGCCGGCCCCTGCGGCCACCAGAGCGGCGACGACTGCGCTATTGGAGGAGATGCCGAAGATGGAGCCGAACAGCACACTCACCCCGGCGGTGCCGTTCGTGGTGCTGCGCGAGGTGGTGTAGAGGGTGATGAAGAAGGCGCCCAGGCCCAGGATCCAGGAGAAGACGCTCCCGATGACCACGTCGTCGGGCCGGGCCTTGCGGCCGAGGGCGCCGAAGAGCAGAGCCATGGCGATGGTGGCGGCGAACAGGCCGAGGCGAAGGTCGGCGCCGAAGGCGAGGGCGGCCATCGCGCCGGTGAAGGCGACGTGGCTGAGCGCGTCGCCGGTGAAGACCTGGGCCCGCAGCACCAGGAAGTAGCCGACCAGCCCGCAGGCGGCGGCGATGGCGGTACCGGCGAGGAAGGCGTGCAGGAAGAACGGGTGGGACAGCGGGGAGGCGGCGAGCAGGACAGTCATGCGATCGCCTCCTTGGCGGTGGGTGTGGCCCCGGCCCGGGTGCGGTTGAGCACCTCGCGCAGCGAGCGCCGGCCCAGCGCGAGCAGGTATCCGGCGAAGGCGATGGTCGCCACGAAGAAGCCCAAGGGGTAGGGCGAGTAGTAGGCGGCGGTCAGTCCCAGCCAGGTGGCGGCGAAGGCCAGCAGGACGGCCAGCACGAGGCTCAACGCCGGGCGGGCGGTGAGGACTTGTGCGGTGGCGGCCGGGATGACCATGAGGGCGAAGACCAGCAGGGTTCCGGTGATCTGGCTCGTCTCGGCGGTGGCCGCACCGAGCAGGACGAGGAAGACCACCGACAGGGCGCGGACCGGCACCCCGCGTCCGGCGGCCACCTGCGGGTCGACGGACGCGAACAGCAGCGGCCGTCCGATCAGCGCCAGCACCGCGAGGACCACCGCGCCGGCCACCGTCAGCACGGTCACCTGGGAGGAGGTGATTCCCAGGAAGGTGCCGAAGAGGATGGTCTGCGGCCCCTCCAGCAGCCCTCTGTACAGGGCGGTGAACAGGAACCCGGACGCGAGGAGGAACGCCTGCACGGTCCCGGTCAGCGCCGACTCCTCGTGCTCACCGCCGCCGCGCAGGGCGGCGATGACCAGCGCGGCGGCCACGCACAGCGTGAAGTAGCCGTAGACCGCGCTGAACCCGAGCAGGAGCGCCCCGGCGGCGCCGGGGAAGGCGACGGCGGAGACGGTGTGCGCGGCGAACGTCTGCCGGCGCAGCACCACGAACCACCCCACGACCGCCGAGACCACGGCCACGACCGCGCCCGCGCGGAACGCGTTGACCATGAAGGGGTAGGACCACATGTCCTGGAAGTCGGTCAGGAGGTTCCACGACCAGGTTGGTGCCCCTGTCTCAGCCAGCAGCATGACCGCTCCCCGGGGTGTCGTGCCGGTCGGTGTGTACGGCCGGTGGCTCCGGCTGTCCCACCACGACCAGCCGCCCGTCCGAGGTCCGCAGCACCTCGACCGGAGTGCCGTACAGCCGGGTCAGTGTCCCGGAGGTGATGACCTCGGTCGGGGTTCCGGCGGCGGCTCCGCCCTCGGCCAGGTACACCACCCGGTCCAGGTGGTGGAGTATCGGGTTCACGTCATGGGCGACCATGACCACCGACACGCCCTCCCGGTGGCAAATGCGCCCGATCAGCGCCGCGACCGCGCTCTGGTTGGGCAGGTCGAGGCTGTCCAACGGCTCGTCGAGCAGGAGCAGTTCGGGCCTGCGGACCAGTGCCTGGGCGATCAGCAGCCGCTGCTGCTCGCCGCCGGAACACTGCCCGATCGGCCGGTGCGCGTACGCCGCCGCCCCGACCAGCTCGATCACCTCGTCCACCCGCGCGCGGGCGGCCCGCCGACGCGCACTCGGGAGGGGCAGCGGTACCCCCCAGCGGTCGCCGTCCAGGCCCATGCGCACCACGTCGATGCCGCGGATGCGCAGGTTGGCGTCGAAGCTGCGGCGCTGCGGCAGATAGCCGATGCGCTCGTTGGCCTGCCCGGGCCGGGCGCCGAGCACCCGAACCTCACCGGCCGCCGCGGGCAGGGCGCCGAGCAGGACCTTGATCATGGTGGACTTGCCGACGCCGTTGGGGCCGAGCACGGCGGTGAACTCGCCGGCCCCGATGCGAAGATCCACACCCGACCACAGCATCCGGCCGCCGACCCGCACGGCGGCCCCGCGCAGGTCGACCACTGGGCCGCTTCCCTCTCCCGCGACCGCCTCGTGGCCGCCGCTGCGCTGGGCGGGCGCAGTGGGCACCGCGTGGGTGACGGCTTCGCGGACCTTCGCTATCGGGTTCATGGCTTCAGCTCACTTCCCGGTGGCCTTGGCCAGGGCCTGCTCGATGCCCTGCAGCTGGGTGGTCTGCCACTGCTGGAACGAGGACACCGTGGCGCCCGGCGTTGGCGATCGCGGACAGCAGCGGCGGCATGGTCGCCAGCACCACCGCGCACGGCGAGGCGACGATCATGAAGGTCATGGCCCGCAGCAGCGAGCCGGTCAGCGCGGCGCCGAACGCGAGCGGCACCGCGAACACGGCCAGTGTGGCCGCCACCATGCCGATCGAGTAGCGCTGCTCGACCTTCTCGATGAACAACTGCGTGGGCGCCTTGGTCTCGGACGCCTCCTCGACCATCTGCACGATCCGGGCGATCACCGAGTCGGAGGCGTCCCGCTCGACGCGGACGCGGAGGGCGCCGGTGCCGTTGAGGGTGCCGGCGAACACCTCGTCGCCCGGCTCCTTGGTGACGGGCAGCGGCTCGCCGGTGATGGTGGCCTGGTCGACCTCGCTCGCCCCGTCCAGCACGCGGCCGTCGGCGCCGATGCGCTCGCCGGGCCGGACCAGCACGGTGTCGCCGACGGCGAGCTCGGTGGTGGGCACGGTCTCCTCGCCGCCGTCGCCGCGCAGCCGGGTCGCGGTGGCGGGGGCAAGGTCGAGCAGGCCGCGCACCGAGTCGGCGGTGCGGGCGGTGGCCAGGGCCTCCAGGGCGCCGGAGGTGGCGAAGATGACGATCAGCAGGGCGCCGTCCATCATCTGGCCGACGGCGGCCGCCCCGAGTGCGGCCACGATCATCAGCAGGTCGACGTCGAGGGTCCTCTCCCGCAGCGCCCGCAGCCCGGCCAGTGCGGGCTCCCAGCCGCCGGCGGCGTAGGCGAGCCCGTACAGCGATCCCCACACCCAGGCGGGTGCGCCGGTCAGCTGCATCGGCAGGGCCAGCAGGAACAGCACCGTGGCCGCCGCGGCCCAGCGGGCCTCGGGCAGCGCGAAGACCCGGGTCCGCCGCCGTGGGGTGGCATCCGGGTGCGCGGTCACGGTGGGCGCGGGCCGCTCGGTCAGGGTGGAAGACATGACGAAGAACCCTTCGGGAGGGCAGGACGGTTCGAACCAGCCACCATACAGGTACATATGAAGACCTCTTCAAGTGTCGCTTGTATGATGGCCCCCATGGGCCATGGAGCAGCTCCCGCGAACACCCCCGTCCCGCACACCCGCCTGGACGCGGACAGCGCCGCCCGGGTGGCCACCACCCTCCAGGCCCTCGCCACCCCCTCCCGGCTGCTGATCCTCTCCCGCCTGCGGGAAGGCCCCTGCGCCGCCACCGAACTCGCCACCGAGGTCGGCATGGAACAGTCCGCCTGCTCCCACCAGCTGCGCCTGCTGCGCAACCTCGGCCTCGTCGTCGGCCGGCGCCAGGGCCGCTCGGTGATCTACGCCCTCTACGACAACCACGTCGCCGAACTCCTCGACCAGGCCGTCTACCACATCGAGCACCAGCGCCTCGGGCTCAGCGACGCCTCGGACGCGGACCATGCGGAGGAGCCCACGCCCGGCGTGAACCGCTGACCGCCAGGCCGGGAACCGCGTGGAGCGTGTGTCCACGGCCCGCTGGAGGGCCGGGACAGGGCAGGGGACGTTGCCGTCAGAAGGCGCCGGTGCCGTTGGGCGTGCCGAGACCGGTCGGCCCGTCGTAACCCGGACGCGCCGTGCACAGGTAAGTGCCGCCGCAGGAGCCGTTGCTGCCCGAAGTGACATCGTTGAGCGCCGACTTGTGGCTGTACGGATACGAGCCGTTGACGACCCGGGAGGTGTTCCCGGCCAGTGCGTAGACGCTGGCGATGATCGGCGACGAGACGCTGGTGCCGCCGGCTTCCACCCATCCGTCGGCCCCCTGTGCGAGACCGAGTTGAAGCTCGGTGTCGCACAACAACGCGCCGCCGCAGCTGCTGTACGTGTCGTAGACCGCCACCCCGGTGGTGGGATCGGCGACCGCGGACACGTCGGCCACGGCGCGCTGGGCGCAGCCGGAGTCATGCTGCCAGGACGGCTTGGCCTCGTACGCCGAGCAGCCCGAGCCCGCGCCGCTCCAGGCGGCCTCGGTCCAGCCGCGGGAGTTGGACGCCTTGCTCAGCGAGGTGCCGCCCACGGCCGTGACGTACCGGGAGGAGGCCGGCCAGGAGACGCCGTAACCGGAGTCACCCGAGCTCGCTGTGATCGCGACGCCGGGGTGGCGGAAGTGCGAGTCGAGGGAGGTGATGGTGTTGTCCTCGGACCCGCCCCAGCTGTTGGAGACGGAGACGACGCCCGGTGTGGTGGCGGCGGTGTCCGCGGCCGTCATGAGAGCCGCGACGTTCGCCGACTTCGCCTCGACCAGCAGGATGTGGCAGCCAGGGCAGGCGGCCGAGACCATGTCGAGGTCGAGGCTGATCTCCTCGGCCCATCCGTAGTCACCCGGGGGCAACGGCGATGCGTGACCGCTCTGATTCACCTTGCGGAAGCAGCCGTTGGAGGTGGTGCACGACGGCAGACCGTAGGACCTGCGGTACGCGGCCAGGTCGGCCTCCGCGTTCGGATCGTCCATGGCGTCGACGATCGCCACCGTCCGGCCCGCTCCCGAGGTCCCGCCCAGTTTGTAGGCGGAACGCAGATCGGACGATACGTACCCCATCGTGCTCGGGGATCCGGCGGTGAACGGTGACATGCGGCCCGAGGTGGTGCGGTGGGCCTTCAAGACCCCGAAACAACGGGCTTGTCCCGCTTCCAGGGGATGGACACAGCCGAAGCCCGCCGTACCCGCGGAGGCGGACGCACCCGGGGTGGACGAGAGAGCCGCGGCCTGGACACCGGTGGCCAGGCCGACGGTGAGAGCGGTGACGGTGACGGTGAGCATCGCGGTGAGGGCAGCTGCCGTTCGCCGCACCTGTCGTCTCGGTCGGTGGCGGTGGATCACCGGGGATCCGGAGGGTATCTCGCTTGGGTGCATCAAGCCTCCGTGCGGTTTCGGGCGGTTTCAGGGTGTTGTGGAAGCGCCAGACATGACGGAAAACAGCATGGACAGACGGCGTGTCAGGTCGGCCGCGGACTGGTCGGTTCACCATGCGGCCGCCTTCTCGCGCTGGTCAAGGCCATGCCGATGCAGGTCTTGTGAGGCTGCCGCGGTGAGCGGGTGAACCGGCGTTGAATGCCCTCGGGACGGTGGACTGTGACGGGATCCTCCCGGTGAACGAGCCCCGAATTCCCGTCCGGCGTCGATAATGACCTTGTGCGCTCGCTAGCCAGGAAATCCATCCTGCCCCTGACGCTGGTCATCGTCGGGGCAGCCGCAGTGGTCGGCGACGCCGCGGGGGTGACCCACACGGCCGGAAGCAGCTGGCGCAGCGGCTTCGGCAAGTCCGGCGAGCCGGGCCAGTACCCGCAGGACCAGGACCAGGCCCTCTCCGCGACGGCCCCGGCCAAGGACGGCACCTCGTACACCCCCCGCAGGACCGCGGAGAACGCCCGGATCGGCGCGGTCTTCGAGAAGGACGACCAGGGCGCCCACTTCTGCACGGCGAGCGTGGTGCGGAGTCCGGGCCGGAACATGCTGATCACCGCCGCCCACTGCGCCTTCGACGCCGACTCCGGACAGCCGGTGAACGACCTGGTCTTCGCCCCCGGCTACCGCGACGGCAAGGAACCCAGCGGCCTGTGGAAGGTCAGCAAGGTGGTCGTCGACGACCGCTGGGCGAAGTCGCAGGACGAGGACCTCGACGTCGCCTTCCTCGTCGTCGACCAGAAGGACGGCAAGGACATCCAGGACCTCCTGGGCGGCAACACCCTCGGCACGAACCGCGGCTTCGACCACAAGGTCAAGATCACCGGCTATCCCACCAGTCGTGACACCCCCATCTCCTGCCAGAACCGCACCACGAAGTTCAGCGACACCCAGCTGCGCATCGAGTGCACCGACCTCGCGGACGGCACCAGCGGCAGCCCCTGGCTCACCGACTACGACCCCGAGAGCCACACCGGCACGGTCATCGGCGTCCTGGGCGGCCACGAGGGTGGCGGCGACCAGGACGACGTCTCCTACGCCGCGTACTTCGACGACGACATCGCCAAGCTCTACCGGCGCGCCCAGGACGAGGACTGAGCCGAGTTCATACCGGCGAGGCGGTCGCCGGTGAGGACGTCCGGATCGCCGCCCGTGGTTTCGGAGTCCGGCTCTTCACACGCCTCGCTCACCACCGCGGAGGCCCGTCTCATCGCCCCGGCACATCGCCGCCGACCGTCGCGCACGTCTCGGCGTACCACTCGATGGCCGGTACGGGGTCGTACGGGTTCAGCACGTCGGACGGGACCGATTCGAGGCGAATCCTCTGGCCGACGCCGAAACGCTGGGCGAAGTCGTGGAAGACGTCGAAGGCGACGTGGTCTTCGAGAGCGAATCCAGTGGAGTCGAAGACGGTCCGGGAGAACCGTAGTGGTTCCGCGCGTGACGGGTCGGACGCGAGCTCAAGAATGCTCGGGCCGATGTCCTCGGGGGCGAGTTGCTGGCATTCGCCTTCCCGCATCGCCTGTTCCAGGTGGTCGGGGCAGACGAACGCGTCCTTGAGCACCGCCGCCGGAATCTCCACCTTGCCGGGGAGGTCGGCGCCGATGGCGTTGATGTGCGCGTGCGCCTTCAGCCGCGTTCCGGTCAGGACTGGGCCGTCGCCGACGTCCACCGAGGTCGCGGTGCAGATCACGTCCGCGCGGGACTCGATGTCGTCCGGAGCGGCGACCCGGACGTCGAGCCCCAGGAACTCCAGACGCTTGGGGAGAGAGTGGCTGCGCTCGTCGTCGACGTCGTGGACGAGCACCTCGTCGATGGGCAGGACACGGGAGAGCGCGTGCACCTGGGTGACCGCCTGGGCGCCGGCGCCGATCAGTCCGACCACCCGGCTCTCCGGGTGAGCGAGCAGCCGGGTCGCCACCGCCGATGCCGCGCCCGTGCGGATCGCGGTGGGCAGGACACCGTCGCTGAGCGCCAGCAGGTGGCCGGTCTCGTCGTCGAACCGCGCCATGGTGCCCAGAATGGTGGGAAGTCCGAACACGTTGGGGTTTTCCGGCGCGTACGACACGGTCTTGACGGTGATCGCGCTGCCGATGTCATGGTGGGGCATCCATTCGAGCACACCGGTGCGCCGGGTCCCCGTCAGAAAGCCCTGGCGGGCGGGCGTGACGGACTTCCCCGACCGTGCGGCCGAGAACGCGCTGTGCAGCCGGTCGATCATCTCGTCCATGACGCGGTCGCGTCCGGCCAGGTCGACGATCCGGTGGATGTCGGACTGTCCGAGTACGAGGGTCTGATGTTCCACGTTTCCGTCCCCGTTCATTTTCGTCACTCTGCGTTCATGGGCCGCAGCTGCAACACGTCGGTGTAGAAGCGCAGTTCGCTTTCCAGCGCCTCGACGACGCTCGCCTGCCTGCCGAAGCCGTGCCCCTCGTCGTCGAAGAAGACGGTGTCGGAACGGACACCCCGCTCGGTCAGGCGTTCCGCCATCAGCGCGGACTGCTCGGGCGGTACGACCCGGTCCTGCCGGCCGTGCAGGAACAGCACCGGCGCGGAGATCTCGTCGCACCGTTCGATCGGCGAACGGCGCCGGTACTCCTCCGCCGCCTCGGGCCAGGGCCCTACGAGCACCTCCAGCGAGCCCTTCTCGAACTTGTGGGTGTTGTCGCGCAGCAGCCGGAGATCGCAGATGCCGAAGTAGCTGACCCCGGCAGCGAAGATGTCCGACTCCGCCAGCGTGGCGAGTACCGTGAATCCGCCCGCGCTGCCGCCGCGTACGACCATGCGGTCGGCGTCCACCAGGCCCAGCGCGGCCATCCCCCGCGCGGCAGCGGCGCAGTCCTCGACGTCCGCCACACCCCAGCGCCCGTCCAGCGCCGCCCGGTAGGAGCGCCCCCAACCGGAGCTGCCCCGGTAGTTGAGTTCGAAGACGGCGAAGCCGCGGCTGGTCCAGAACTGGATGCCGGGTCTGTACTCGGGCAGCAGCTGGGTGGTGGGGCCGCCATGGCAGACCAGGATGAGCGGCGGCAGCGCGCCGGCCGGACCCGTGTGTCCCGGATGTCTCGGCGGGTGGAAGAGGCCGTGGACGGTACGGCCGTCCTCCCCGGTGATCCCGAGCGGCTCGGGGCTCTGCAGCCACTGCGCGCCGAGGGCCGTCCCGGGGGTGCGGAGGATCTCATGACGGTACGAGACCGGGTCGACACGGATGAGCTGCTGGGGCCGGTCCGCGGCCGAGGCGATGGCGTACAGACCGTGCCGGTTCCCGGCTATCGCCTGGTACCCGGTGTACGGCAGCCGCAGATCGCGCAGTTCGGCGACGGGGCCGGGCTCGATGATGCCCAGCCGCTGGACACCGTCGCGGATGACGAGGCAGGCGATACGTCCCTGTTCCAGGAAGCAGTAGGCGGACGGGTCGAGGGTCCACTGGGGCCAGCCGAACTCGGCCCGCATCTCCAGGACCGGTTCGCTGCCGGCGCCGCCCAGCCGGTGGAGGTTCCACCAGCCGCTGCGGTCCGTGACGAAGTGCAGGACACCGTCCGGGCTCCAGTCCGGCTGGAACACCGATTCACCATGGCCACCGGTGATCGGCCGGGCATCGCAGACGGTGCCGTCGGCACCGAGCCGGCCGAGCCACAGCCGGCTGCCCGTCCAGGGCATGTCCGGGTGATCCCAGGCCAGCCAGGCGAGCATGGTGCCGTCGGGGCTGGGCCGTGGGGAGGCGTAGAAGTCGTCGCCCGAGACGAGGACGGTGGGCGCCGCGGCGCCCGTGCCGTCGAGCCTGACGATGTCGTTCACCACGCCCCGGTCCTCGTGGCGTTCCCGTACGCAGACCACGTCCCCGGCCGCCCCGGGGACGACCCGCAGGTCGGCGTAGCGGTGTGCGGTGCCGGGACCGTGGTCGGGGGTGAGGGGACGGTCGTCACGGTCGTCCAGGCGGTGCACACGCTGGTCGACACCGTTGACGTAGTGGACGACGCCGCCGTGCGCGTGGAGGGCGCCGCCACCGTACTCGTACACGGACGACCGCACGTCCGTGCCCTCTCCGGTGAGGGTCGTCACCCGGCCGTCGGGTGTGCGGCGCAGGGCCACCGTACGGCCGGAGTCCGGGCGCCGCTCCAGCCAGTAGAGGTCCGTGCCGTCCAGGTGGAGCGCGCTCATGGCGGGCATGGCCGCGCTGACCGCTGCGGCCGTGATCGGGGACGGCCAGGTGCCGAAGGGCAGCGCGGTCCGGGCCGTCTCGGGGCTATCCGGCATCGCGGTCCATCGCCTGGCGCAGGGTGAGCGGCCGCATGTCGGTCCAGACCTTGTCGATGTGGGCCAGGCACTCGGTCTTGGTGCCGGTCGTTCCCTCCGCGGTCCAGCCGGCCGGGGGCTCGCGGTCCGCGAACCAGATCGAGTACTGCTCCTCGTGGTTCAGGACCACCATGAACTGCTGCTGTTCGTCGTCAATCACCGGAGACCTCCTGGACGAGCGAGTCAATGATCTTTGCCTGGGCGCGTATCGACGGGTGGTCGAAGAACGCGGTCAGAGGAAGGGCCGCCGAGAAGGACCGGCGGATGCGCGAGATGATCTGGGTGGCGCGCAGCGAGTGGCCGCCGAGTTCGAAGAAGTCGTCGTCCAGGCCGATGCCGTCCTTCTTCAGGACCTCGGCCCAGATCGCCGTCAGGCGCTCCTCGGTGGGCGTCGGACCGGACGGGCCGGCCGGAGAGGCCCCGGCGCCGGCGGGAGTGTCTTCGGCGGGCGGTGCGGGGGAGTGGTCCGCCGGGTCCGGCAGGGCTCGGCGGTCGACCTTGCCGTTGGCCGTGAGCGGCAGCGCGTCCAGGAACAGGATCCGGGCCGGCAGGAGGTACCTCGGCAGCACACCGGCGAGGAACTCCTTCGCCTCCTCGGCCGAGCAGGTGCGGCCGGGTACCAGCACCGCATGGGCGGCCAGTTCCTGGTCGCCCGCGCTGGTCCGGTAGGGGACGACGACGGCGTTGTGGATGGCGGGGTGGCGGCGCAGGGTTGCCTCGATCTCGCCGGGTTCGATGCGGTGGCCGCGGATCTTGAGCTGGTGGTCGGTGCGGCCCAGGTACTGCAGGGTGCCGTCGGGGTTCCAGCGGGCGAGGTCTCCGGTGCGGTAGAGGCGGCTGCCGGGTGGGCCGTAGGGGTTGGGCAGGAAGTGCCGGGCGGTGGTCGCGGGCCGGCCGAGGTAGCCGCGGGCGAGTCCGGGTCCCGCCAGGAAGAGTTCGCCCTCGACGCCGACGGGTACGGGTTCCAGCCCCGGCCCCAGGACATAGGCCTGCGTGTTGCCTATCGGGCGGCCGATCGGCACCGAATGGACCTCCGCCGGGAGATCGGCCGGTATCTCGTGGCAGCAGGCGAACGTGGTGCTCTCCGTGGGGCCGTAGCCGTTGGTGATCGATGTGCCGGGCAGCCGGGCCAGGGCCCGTCGCACATGGCCGGCCGACAGCGCTTCCCCGCCGACCACCAGATGCCGCAGCGGCGGCCACTGCTCGGGGCCCGAGTCCAGGACCGCGTTGAACAGCGCGGCGGTCAGCCAGGCCGTGTCCACCCGGTGCTCCCGCATGACGGCGAACAGTGCGTGGGCCTCGGGAACTCCGTCCGGGTGGAGGACACATGTGCCGCCGTGCGCCAGTGCGCCCCAGATCTCGAACGTCGAGGCGTCGAAGGAGATGGGTGCCGCGGCGAGGATCCGCCGGCCGGGGCCGAGTCCCAGGTGGTCCAGGCCGAACACCAGCCGGGTGACGTTGCGGTGGCTGGTCATCGTGCCCTTGGGCACACCGGTGGACCCGGAGGTGTACAGCACGTAGGCGAGGTTGTCCGGAGCCACCACGGTCCGCGGAGCATGGCTCGGGAGGGAGTCGATCGCCGTCCGCTGCCGGTCCAGTTCGACGACGCGGCGCGTCGCCGTGACCGTCTCCGGCAGCATGCCGTGCCGGGTGATCACCACGGCGGCGCCGGAGTCGTCCAGCATGTGTGTCAGCCGTGCCGCGGGGTAGTTCGCGTCGAGCGGCAGGTACGCGCCTCCGGCCTTGAGCACCGCCAGCAGGGCCACGATCAGCTCGGGGGTACGGGGCAGGCACACGGCGACGGGCCGGTCCACCGTCACGCCCTGGGCCAGCAGATGGTGGGCGAGCCGGTTGGCGGCCGTGTCCAGTTCCCCGTAGGTCAGGGTCCCGGCCGGGGAGACGACGGCGGCTGCCCCGGGTGTCCGCGCGGCGTGGCCACCGACCAGCCGGTGCAGACACTGCTCGGCGGGCAGGTCCCGCTCGGTGCGGTTCCAGGTCTCCACGACGGTCCGCCGTTCCTCGGCCGGCATCATCGGCAGCCGTCCCACCGGTCCGGCCGGGTCCCGCGCCACGCCTTCCAGCAGGGTGCGGTACTGCTCCAGCCAGCGGCGGGCGGTGCCCTCGGAGTGCAGGCACGGGCGGAAGACCAGGTCGAGGGAGATGTCCGTACCCGTCTGCACCGCGGTGAGGGTGACCTCGAACGGCGAGCCGGGCAGGGTGTCCATGGGTACCGGGCTCACCTCGACCGCGGGACCGAAGTCGGCGGTCACGTCCTCGCGTTCCATGTTGAAGACGGCGGTCACCGGTGCGGAACGCCGGGAGTCGCGGGCGAACCCGACCTCCTCCACGAGCCGTTGCAGGGGGTAGACGCCGTGCTCGTGGGCGGTGAGGACCTCGGCTCGCACCTGGTCCAGAACGGCGTCGAAGCGGCGCCGCGGGTCGTACACCGGCTCGCGCAGACACAGCACGTTGGCACGGTGGGCGACGAGATCGCGGTCCTGCGCCGAGGGCCGGTTGAGGAACGAGGCGCCCACGACCAGGTCGTCCGCGCCGGAGATCCGGTGGACGAAGACGCGGAACGCGGCCAGCAGTGTCATGTACAACGTCGCGGAGTGGTGCGCGCTCACCCGGCGCAGCTCCCGCACCAGGGGCGCGGGCAGAGGGACGCGGATCCGCCGCGCCGCCTGGTCACCGGCTCCGCTCGCGGTGGCGTCGGCGGGCAGGCGGACGTCCGGGAAGCCGTCGGCGAACTTGCCGGTCCAGTAGGCCCGGGCCGCCGCGAACGCGGGGGACTCCTGGAGGGCCGCGCACTGCTCGCCGTGGTCCGCGAGGCGTGGAGCGGGCGGCAGGGAGCTGCTGGTGCCTTCGCAACGGGCCCGGTAGAGCGCACCGAGCTCGCGCAGGAGCACGTCCCCGGCCCAGCCGTCCGCGACGATGTGGTGGTGGGTGACGACCAGGTGGTGGCGCTCCGCATCCAGCCGCAGCAGGTGGAATCGGACCAGTGGCGCCTGCCCCGGGTCGAGACCGGCCCGCAACTCGGCGTCGTACCACTGACGCACCATGGTCTCCTGCCGGGCGCCCGAGTAGGGGGAGAGGTCCAGCAGAGGGACGTTGACCAGCAGACCGTCCCAGATGTGCGCGGCGTCCCCGTCCGGGAAGCACGTGCGCAGCGACTCATGACGCTCCACCAGGTCGTCGACGGCGCCGACGAGGGCGGTGACCCGCAGTGGGCCCCGCAGTTCCAGGGCGATCGGGCACAGGTAGGCGCCCGTGGCCGCACCGCCGAGCCTGCTGGCGATCCAGACCTCGCGCTGCTGGTCGGTGAGGGGAACGGTCCTCGTCCTGAGGGTGCTTCGGCCGGTGTTCATATCGAGGTCGGCTCCGTGTCGGGCGGCCGGGCACCGGCCAGGGAGGCCAGTTGCTGCCGCATGAGGTCGAGCTGCCCGCCGAGCAGCTGCCGCAGGTTGTCGTCGGAGGTGTCCCGGTTCTGCGACCCGTCGTCCTCCAGCAGCCAGTGGCGCTCGCGGGCGAACGGATAGGCGGGCAACCGGACACGCCGGCGGTGCTCGTCCCCGTCCATGCGGTAGGGGGCGACGGCGGCGCCCCGGGTCCACAGGTCCGCGAGCACCCCGAGCAGGCCCGGCCCTGCCTCCTCCCTGCCGATCGTCACCACCACCCGCCCGGGGGCGTCGGTGAGGCGGCGGAGGTCGTCGTCGGACGCCTGGTGCGCCGCGGGGGCGCCGCTCGCCAGCAGGCGCATCAGCTCCGTCCGCGGCACGGTGCCGGACAGGAACGCCGCGGACCAGGCGCCCACACCCCGGCCGGCCATGGCCTCCGGCACCACGCCCCAGGACATGAGCTGCCGGGCCGCGGCCGTCTGGAGCGCGAACAGCAGCAGCCGGTCGTCCGTGGCGGGGTCGAGGCCGGTCTCGGCGCGTACGAGTGCGGACAGGGCCGCGAGATCCCTGGCGAGGCCCGGTGTCGAGCGCCGGACTTCGGCCGCCGGGTCCCTGTGGGTCCCTTCCGGGGCCACGGGAACGTCCGGGAGGACGAAGGCGACCGAGGGGGCCTCGTTCCCGGCCACGCCGCGCACCCAGAGCTCCGGCCGCAGCCTCCGTACGGCATCGGCGGTGTCCCGGCAGACCACGGCGGCGCGGTGCGGAAGGGCTCGGCGGCCGACCCGCAGGGTGTAGGCGACGTCCGCGATACGGACGCCCGGGTTCTGCCGCAGGAAGTGCCGGATGCGGTCCGCGAGTTGTTCCAGGGCCTGTGGGGTCTGCGCGGACAGCAGGAGCAGCTCGGCGCCTTCCTCCGGCACCGCTCCTCCCGCTCCTTCCGCTCGGGCAGCGGGTGCCCGGTCGGGTGCCTCCTCAAGGACGAGGTGGGCGTTGGTGCCGCCCATCCCGAAGGAACTCACGCCCGCCCGGCGCGGGGCCGCCTCCGTGCGGGGCCAGGGCGTGGCTGAGGTGACGACGCGGAACGGGGTCTGCTCGAAGCCGATCCGCGGGTTGGGCACCCGGTGGTTCAGGCTCGGCGGAATCAGTTCGTTCTCCAGCGCGAGGACGGCCTTGATCAGGCCCGCCACCCCTGCCGCGGCGTCCGCGTGGCCGATGTTGGTCTTCACGGAACCGAGCCCGCACCAGCGGCGGCGGTCGGTCCGCGCCCCGTAGGCGGCCGTCAGTGCGGCCACCTCGATCATGTCGCCCAGCGGGGTCCCGGTGCCGTGGGCTTCCACGTACGAGACGGTCTCCGGGTCCACGCCGGCGATGTCCAGGGCCTCCTGCACGACCGCCGTCTGACCCTCCACGCCGGGTGCGGTGTAGCCCACCCTCGCCGCGCCGTCGTTGTTGACGGCCGAGCCCAGGATGACGGCGCGGATGGAGTCCCCGTCGTTCAGGGCGGCGGCCAGGGGCTTGAGGACGACGACGCCGGCGCCTCCGCTCGGCACACAGCCGCCGGCGTCCTGGTCGAACGCCCGGCAATGCCCGTCGGGGGAGCTGATGCCCTCTTCGGGCCGGTAGCCCCTGTCCTGCGGGACCCGCAGGGAGACACCTCCGGCCAGGGCCATGTCGCACTCGCCGTTGAGCAGGCTCTGGACGGCGAGGTGGACCGCCACCAGTGAGGTCGAGCAGGCGCTCTGCACGCTGATGGCCGGCCCGCGCAGATCCAGCCGGTACGCGACGGAGGTGGCGAGGAAGTCCTTGTCGTTGCCGAGTTCGAGCCGCCGGTACGGTATCCGGTCGCGCAGCCCGGGCGAAGCCTGGATCTGCCGGAGATACGCGCTGGACGCCTGGCCGGCGAAGACACCGATGCTGCCCGGGTGCCTCGTGGTGTCGTAACCCGCCGACTCCAGTGCCTCCCAGGAGCACTCCAGGAAGAGGCGCTGCTGGGGGTCGAGGAGGGCGGCGTCGCGTGCGGTGTACCCGAACAGCGCGGCATCGAACCGGTCGATGTCCGCGACCAGTCCCGCCGCGTCGACCGTGTGGCGTTCCGCCGCGCCGGGCGACCGGGGTAAACGGGAGATCGACTCCACACCGTCACGCAGATTGCTCCAGAAGCCGTCCGCGTCGCGGGCGCCCGGATACCGGCACGCCAGGCCGATGACGGCGATCCGCCCGTCCGGTTCACCGTCGTCGAGGTCCGCGCGCGGTGCGCCGGACTCGTCAGGTGCGGTGCTCATCCCTCGTCTCCTGTCGTGGATCCGGTACGTCGCACTCGTCTGCCGCGTGCCGCCCTGCGCGCGGCCGCGCGGTCGGTGCCCGCCCGGACCGCCGCGGGCTCGGCCGTCCGGGCCGTGGCGGGCGGGGCCTGCAGGAAGCGGGCGAGCGCGCGGACCGTCGGGTGCCGGAAGACGGTCACGAGCGGGATCCCCGCCGAGTGCGTCGAGGCGGCGGGCAGGGTCAGCAGTTCCTGGTGCATGCGCACGGCGAGCAGGGAGGTGCCGCCCACGTCGAAGAAGTTCTCCTCCGCGCCGACGCCGTCCCGTCCGAGCAACCGGCACCAGATACCGGCGATCGCCTCCTCCGTTCCGTTCGCCGGAGGGGCCGCGGCGTGCTCGGGAAGTCGCTCAGGGCTCCGGTCGCGGAGCGCCGCCCGGTCCACCTTGCCGTTGCGGGTGAGGGGAATGGCGTCGAGCCAGGAGTACCCGGCCGGTACCGCGTGCTCGGGCAGGTGGCCACGGAGGAAGTCGCGGAGCTGGCCGGGGGGCGGCACCGGGGCACCGTCGGCGGCGACGAGCCAGGCGGTGAGCCGTGGCTCGGCGGCGCCCTGCGGGGTCTCGGTGAGGACCACCGCCTGGCGCACGGCCGGATGACGACTCAGGGCTGCTTCGACCTCTTCGAGTTCGAGCCGGAACCCGCGGAGCTTGATCTGGCCGTCCCTGCGGCCCAGGAACTCCAGGGTGCCGTCGGGCCGGTGCCGTACGAGGTCTCCGGTCCGGTACAGGATGCTGCCAGGACGGCCGCTGACAGGGTCGGGCAGAAAGACTCCCGCGGTCGTCCCGGGCCGGCCCAGATAGCCGCGGGCCACGCCCGCGCCGCCGATGTACAGCTCGCCGGGGACTCCCTGCGGGACCGGCTCCATGCGGTCGTCCAACACGTACAGCCGAGTGCCCGCGACGGGGCGGCCGATCGGCAACGGCCGTCCGTCCGACAGTGGTTCGTCCGGGCTGCAACGGTGGACGCACGCGCCGACGACGGTCTCCGTCGGGCCGTACTCGTTGTGGATCTCGCACGGTCCGCCCGCCTCGCGCCAGCGCGCCAGCACGTCCGCCGTGAGCTGTTCTCCGCCGAGCACCAGTGTCGTGGGCCAGGTGAGCGTCTCGGAGCGATCGTGCCGCGACAGCAGCATGCGCAGGTGCGACGGGGTGACCTTGAGCAGGCCGGGAGCCCGGTCGCGGCCGAGCAGTTCCACACCCGCCTGGGGATCGTCGGTGAAGGCAGGCATCACCTCGGTGGTGCCGCCGCTGATCAGCGGGACGAACAGCGGGGTGACGGCCATGTCGTAGGCCACGGACGTCGCCACCGGAGCGATTCCGGCCGCGCCGTCGCCGTAGGCGGTCCGTGCCCACTGCAGGTAGTTGGACAGTCCCCGGTGGGTGACACCGACGCCCTTGGGCCGGCCGGTGGAACCCGAGGTGTAGATCACGTAGGCGAGGCTGTCCGGGTGCGGTGCGGGCAGTTCTCCGGTGGGGGCGGCCGCGGTGCCGATCGCACCGGGGTCGAGCGTGGGCACCCCGAGTTCCGCGGTGCCGATCCCGCCGCCCTCGGCCACGAGCACCACATGGGCACCCGCGTCGGCGAGCAGCGCGCGCAGACGGGACGGCGGATGCTCCGGGTCCAGGGGGAGATAGGCGGCTCCGGCCTTGAGCGTGCCGAGGAGTGCCACGAGGAGGTCCGCGGAACGGGGCAGGCACACCCCGACGATCTTCTCCGGACCTGCGCCACGGGCCCGCAGACGATGCGCCAGGTGCTCCGCCCGGCGGTTCAGCTCCCGGTAGGTCAGCAGCCGGTCGCCGGCGTCGGTGACGGCCGGGGCGTCCGGGGTCAGTCCGGCCTGTTCCTCGAAGAGCCGGGGCAGGGACGGTCCCGGGTGACCCGGGCCGCCGTCCGCCCACCGCGTGAGCCGGTCCCGTTCGGCCCGGTCCGTGAAGGGTACGGCCAGCACGTCGCGGTCGGGGGCCGCGACGAGTCCCTCCAGCAGAAGCCGGTAGTGCGCGGCCAGCCGCTCGGCGGTGTCGTGCTCGAAGAGGTCGGCGCTGTAGTCGAGTTCACCGGCCAGGCCGTCGCCGTCGTCCCACAGCGCCAGCTCCAGTTCGAACCGGCTGGTGCCGGTGTCGGTGGGCACCGGTACCACCTCCAGTCCGGCCAGGCGCCGAGGCGGGGCACCGGTGGTGTGGAGGTTGAAGGTGACCTGGGCCAGCGGCGGCCGGTCGGGGCTTCGACTGGGCCGTACCGCTTCCACGATCTGCTCGAACGGCACGTCGAGGTTGGCCAGGGCACCGAGCGTCGTCTCGCGCACCCGGCGGATGAGCTGCCGGAAGCCCGGCCGGCCGGCGAGGTCGACGCGGAGCGGCACCGTGTTGACGAACGGCCCGATCAGCTGCTCCGTGCCGGGCGGGCGGACGGCGGGCGAGGTTCCGACGATCAGGTCGCGTTCGCCGGCGTACCGGCTCATCAGGACGGCGAAGGCGGCGCACAGGACCATGAACGGGGTGGCTCCCTCGGCGCGTCCCAGTGCTCGGGCGCGCGCGGCGAGCCCGGCCGGGACGCGGAACCGTACGCGGCCGCCCCGGAAGGACATCTCCGCCGGCCGCGGCCGGTCCGTGGGCAGCTCCAGGACGGTCGGGGCCCCGTCGAGTGCCCGCCTCCAGTGGCCGAGCTGCCGTTCGTGGTCCTCCTCGTGCGCCTGCTCGCGCTGCCATGCGGCGACGTCCCGGTACTGTACGGGCAGTTCGGCCAGCCGGGGCGGGCGGCCCTCGCTGAAGGCCCGGTAGCACTCGGTCAGCTCGTCGTACAGGATCCCCATCGACCACGCGTCACCGGCGCTGTGATGGAGCACCAGGACGAGGATGTGTTCCTGCTCGGCGACCTTGAACAGGGTCGTCGAGATCAGCGGGCCCGTGGACAGGTCGAGGGCGCGGCGGACCGTCTGCCCGATCCGCCGGGCCACGGCCGTCGCGGGCTCCCCGGTGAGGTCGGCCTCCGCGAAGGGGACCTGTGCCGGGTCGGACAGGTGGGTCACCAGGGTGCCTTCCTCCTCGGCGAACCTCGTGCGCAGTACCTCGTGCCGGGACGTGACGTGGGCGAGGGCGGCGCGCAGTGCCTCCCGGTCCAGTTCGCCGCGCAGCCGCAGTGCCGTGGGCAGGTTGAACAGCGCGGTGCCCGTGCGCAGCCGTTCCAGGAACCAGAACCTCTCCTGGACGAACGAGGCGCGGGCGGGCCGCCTGCGGTCGCGTGCGGGGATGCCGGGGATGGGGGACGCCTGCCCGGGCTCGTCGAGCAGAGCGGCCAGAGCCTCGATCGTCGGTTGCGCGAAGACCGACCGCACCGGGAGCCCGATGCCCAGCCGTTCCTGGATCCGGGCGGTCAGGCGTGCCGCCAGCAGCGAGTCGCCGCCCAGGGCGAAGAAGTCGTCGGTGATGCCGACCCGGTCCAGCTGGAGTATCTCCCGCCACAGCCCGTGGAGTTCGCGCTGCCGGGCGGTGCGGGGCGGATGGTGCACGGAACCGGGCGGGCGCTGCGGCTCCGGCAGTGCCGAGCGGTCCACCTTGCCGTGGGGTGTGAGCGGCAACGCGTCGAGCAGCATCAGGTCCGCCGGGACCATGTAGGCGGGGAGGCGTTCCCGCAGGCCGGCCCGCAGCTGGTCCAGCAGGGCCCCGGGTTCCGCGGGCGGGTCGGCGGGAACGGCGTAGGCCACGAGCCGCGGACGGCCCTGGGCGGTGGTCCTGACGGTCACGACGGCGTTGTGGATGGCGGGGTGGCGGCGCAGGGTTGCCTCGATCTCGCCGGGTTCGATGCGGTGGCCGCGGATCTTGAGCTGGTGGTCGGTGCGGCCCAGGTACTGCAGGGTGCCGTCGGGGTTCCAGCGGGCGAGGTCTCCGGTGCGGTAGAGGCGGCTGCCGGGTGGGCCGTAGGGGTTGGGCAGGAAGTGCCGGGCGGTGGTCGCGGGCCGGCCGAGGTAGCCGCGGGCGAGTCCGGGTCCCGCCAGGAAGAGTTCGCCCTCGACGCCGACGGGTACGGGTTCCAGCCCCGGCCCCAGCACATAGGTCTGCATGTTGGCGACCGGGCGGCCGATCGCCGGTTGCCGGGCCGCCTCCGGAGCGTCTTCCGGCGCGCGTGGGACGTCGCCCAGCGTGGCGCAGACCGCGGCCTCGGTGGGCCCGTAGGCGTTGATGAACCGCGGCACCGGTGCCCAGCGCCGGGGCAGGTCGGCCGGGCAGGCCTCTCCGGCCGACACGCACACCCGCAGGGCCGGGAACTCCTTCGGGTCGAGCTGGCTCAGCACCGAGGGCGGCAGCGTCACATGGGTGATCCCCGCCGTCTTGAGCAGGGCGGTCAGCTCCGGCCCCGCCGCCGCCTCCTGGGCCGTGGGCAGGACGAGTTCGGCCCCGGCCGACAGCGCCATCACGATCTCCCACACGGACGCGTCGAAGCCGGGCGACGCGAACTGCAGGACCCGGTCACCGGGTCGCACGTCGAGGGTCTCCCACTGGGCCAGGGCGAGGTTGACCGCGCTGCGGTGGCTGATCGCCGTGCCCTTGGGACGTCCCGTGGAGCCGGAGGTGTAGATCACGTAGGCCAGGCCGTCCGGGTGGCAGGTCCCGCTGGACGGCCGGGCGGAGCCGTCCGCGGTCGCCCCGGGCTGCCGGTCGGGCTCCAGGACCTGCAGTCCCTCGGCGAGGGACCGCGGCAACGCGTCGCCGTCGGTGATCACGGTACGGGTGCCGGAGTCGCGGACCATCCAGCGCAGGCGGTCCTCGGGGTAGTCCGGGTCCAGCGGGAGATAGGCCGCTCCGGCCTTGAGCACCGCGAGCAGGGCGACGATGGCGTCGGTGCGTCCTCGGCGCAGGCAGACGGCCACCGGAACGTCCGGCGCCGCGCCGGCGGCCCGTAACCGCAGCGCCAACCGGTCGGCCGCTGTTTCCAGTTGGGCGTAGCTGAGCGTCTCGGTGCCCGAGGAGACCGCCGGCGCCTGTGGGGTGCGTGCCGCCTGCTCGGCGACCAACTGGTGCAGGCAGCGGGCGGAGGTGCGGAGCGGTCGCGCGGTGGCGTTCCAGGACTCCAGTACACGGCGGCGTTCGTCGTCGTCGAGGAGGGGCAGCCGGGAGACCGGCCGGTGCGGATCGGCCGCCACGCCGTCCAGCAGCGTCAGCAGGCGCCCGGCCATCCGCCGCGCCGCGGCGGTGCTGATGACGTCGGGCCGGTGCACGAGCGATGCCTTCGGGCCGTCCGGTCCCTCCTGGATGTGCAGGCCGAGTTCGACGCTCCGCTCCCAGCCGGAGACGGCCGCGTCCGGGAGGCGGCTCTCGTACAGGTAGCCGGCCTGTACGAGGGCCGGGCGGGACGGCTCCGGATCGAGCCCGAGTGCTTGGACCAGGTCGGTGAGGGGGACGGGGGCATGAGCCCGGGCATCGGCGGCCCCGTCCCGTGCTGCCCGGAGGCATTCGGCGAACCCGGGGTCGCCGGAGAAGTCGAAGGGGAGGGGGAGGACGGTGAGTTCGCCGTCCGGCGTGCCGTGGGCGGTGCCCACGATCAGGCGCCGCTGTCCGGTGTGCCGGGTGAGCAGCACGGCCTCGGCGGTGAGCAACACCGTGGACAGGTCGGTGTTCTGATCCTCGCCGAGCAGGCGGAGCCGGTCGGCGAGCGGGGCGGGGAGGGGGATGCCGACGCGGCTCGGCGAGCCGTCCCCGGTCGCACCGAGGGGCTCGTCGGCCGGCAGGTCGAGCGTCGGAGGGACGTCGCGCAGCCGGTCGGTCCAGTAGGGCAGCGCCGCACGCGTCACTGCGCTGTCACTCACGCGGAATCCTTTGCCGTCATGCCGGAGACCGGCGGTTCACCGGTGGCCCGCTCCCCGAGCCGGGTGGACGACACCATCAGCAGCAGGGTGCCGAACGAATAGAGCGAAGCCACCACGGTGAACGGAATCCTGGTCTGGAAATGAGCGAACGCGGGACCGGTCAGGGAGAGTGCCAGTGAACCGGACACCAGCGTCAGCGTCATGAAAGCGGACATCGACTGCGGACGGAGACCGGATGGCGTCCGCCTGGTCTGGAGCGCGGTGGTGGGGGCTTCGATGAAACCCATGAAAACTCCCCCGAGACACAGCACGACACCGAAAGTCACCACGTGCAGATCGATGACGGCCACCCAGAGCACCAAGGACTCCGCAATGGCACCGCAGATCATCAGCTTGATGGGCTTGACGGCCTTCATCAGAGGGCCCACCAGAATATTCCCGGTGACGGCTCCGACCCCGAACACGGCGAGCAGTACACCCACGACGCGCGGATCGTCGTCATACCGGGAGAAGGCCAGAATGGGAATGGCCGCGAAGACGCACTGCCAGGCCATCTCGAATCCCACGTTGGCCACGGTCCACAGCCGCAGGACCCGATCCTGCCACAGGAACCGCACGCCGGCGACCAATTCACCGCGGCTTGAGGTGGTGGGGGCGACCTTTCCGGTCTGTACGAACAACGAGATGAGCAGGAAGGCGACGAGGAAGCTGGCCGCGTCGATCCAGAGCACCTGCCGCGCACCGAAGGCCGCCACCAGGACCCCGCCGAGCGGAGCCCCCAGCAGGAGAGTGACCCGGTTGGCCACCCCCAGCAGGGAGTTCGCCCGGGTCAGCAACTGCTCGTCATCTCCTACGAGTTCGGGGAGCAGCACCCGTTGGGAGGCGTAATAGGGGGTGAAAAACCCGCCCACGACGAAGACGATCCCCAGCAGGACGGGAAAAGTGAGAAGGTCCATTCCGTAGAGCAGCGGTACCAGCGCGATCAGCGCGGCGCGTGAGCCGTCGGCAATGCGCATGAAGGTGCGCGTTCCCAGCCGAGCCGCGAGAACTCCTCCCGGAATCCCCCAGATCGCCATGGACAGCATTTGAACGGCCAGTACCAGGCTCATCCGTGCAACGGATCCTGTGGTCGCAAGGACGAACCAGGGTAACGCCACCCGGGTAACCAGCGACCCCGAGACAGAGACCACCTCGGCACCCAGCAGAGCCATCAGAGATCTCGTATTTTTGGGCACCCGCCAATTCTTAGGCGGCGCCCCTCGCCGAAGTCAAGATCGAGCCACCCGCGTCAGGGTGTGACTCAACTCACTTCGGACTCCGGAGACCTGAGTGAACCCGCGCACGACCCCGTGCGTCCCGATGGCGTTCCGAATTGGCTTTACAGAGGTGCAGTTGCCGGGTGAACATGACGCTGCTTCATCGCGCCGCAGCTGCTCCGTTCCCTACGGTTTGAAGGCGAGGATTCGGCGAAAGTGTCGAACGCTGAGAGTGCAGAGACTGTCAAGGTGTTGAGGGCATTATTCGGCCAACTTCTCGGCCTTCCTGCCGATCAGGTGCCGACCGATGTCTCCTTCGTGGAACTGGGCGCGGACTCGCTCCTTCTGGTGGAAGCGACCGAGGTGATCGAGGACCGGCTCGGTGTCGACGTGCCGTTCAGGGATCTGCTCGACCGGTGCGGGGACATCGCCTCACTCGCGGCCTATCTGGCGGAGCTCGGAGTCAGCGTCGCGCAGGTGGACGAGTCCGCGGTCGGCGGGACCACCGTCCCGGCGCCCGAGACCGCGCCGGCCGAGCCGTCTCCCGCCGCGTACGCCGAGCCGTCTCCCGCCGGGTACGCCCAGGCTCTGTCGCAGCCGCCGGACCACGGCGAGGCGGCCTCCCTCGAACGGGAGATCATCGGCCTCCAGCTGGAGGTCATGCGACAGCAGCTCGACGTGCTTCGTGGACGGAGCCCCCGTCCGACCCCGTCAGCACCGCCGCAGCCGGCAGCGGTACGGCTCTCGCCCACCGGGGCCACCGGGCCCGTCGAGCCCGCTGAGCCCGCCGAAGCGGCGTCGTCCCAGGCGCTGGGCCCGTACCGGCCCATCGAAGCCCGGGCCGGAAGGGAGCTGACCGCAAGCCAGCTGCAGCACGTGAAGGCCCTGGTCACCTCCGTCGAGGCCCGCACCGAGGAGTCGAAGCGGCAGACGGCACGCCAGCGGCCCAGCCACGCCGACAGCAGGATGTCGGCCGGCTTCCACTTCCTGTGGAAGGAAATCGTCCACCCGGTCGTCGCCGACCGGGCCGAGGGCGCACGCTTCACCGACGTCGACGGCAACGAGTACGTGGACATCTCCATGGACTTCGGCGTCAACCTCTTCGGCCACAACCCGCCGTTCATCCGGGACGCCCTCCAGGCCCAGCTCGACAAGGGCATGCCGCTCGCCCCGTACAACGCTCTGGTCGGCCAGGTCTCCGAGCTGATCTCCGACCTCACCGGGCTGTCCCGGGTCGCCTTCCAGAACTCGGGCACCGAGGCCGTCATGGTGGCCGTGCGGCTGGCCCGCACGGTGAGCCGCCGGCGCAAGATCGTGATCTTCTCCGGTTCCTATCACGGAACGTTCGACGGCGTCCTCGCCCGCGGGTCGGCCGACCCGTCCCGGCCGCCGGGCACCGCCGTACCGCTGACCCGCGGAACCCCGCACTCGATGGCGCAGGACGTCATCGTCGCCGACTTCGCCGACCCGTCCGCCTTCGACGTGATCACCGCCCATGCCGACGACATCGCGGCCGTGCTCGTCGAACCCGTCCAGAGCCGGGTGCCGCAGGTCCAGCCCTTCGGCTGGCTGCGCGACCTGCGCGAGCTGACCGATCGGCTGGGCATCGCGCTCGTCTTCGACGAGGTGATCACCGGGTTCCGGCTGCACCCGGGAGGCATGCAGGCACTCAGCGGCGTCTGGGCGGACCTCGCGGTCTACGGGAAGGTCATCGGCGGCGGCATGCCCATCGGCGTCGTCGCCGGGAGCGAGAGGTACATGGCTCCCGTCGACGGCGGCCTGTGGTCCTACGGCGACGACTCCTGGCCCAGCGCCGAGACCACCGTGTTCGCCGGGACCTTCTCCAAGCACCCGCTCGCCATGGCCGCCGCCCACGCCGTGCTGCGCCGCATCAAGGACGAGGGCCCGGGCCTCCAGGAGGACCTCGGCGCCCGCACCGAGCGACTGCGGACGACGGTGAACACGGCGATGGAACGCGCCGCGATCCCGTTGCGCGTGGAGCGCGCCGGCTCCCTGTTCCGCTTCTCCTTCGGACGCGGCTTCGCCTATCCGGACCTCTTCTTCCACCACCTGCTCAACCGGGGTGTCTACGTCTGGGAGGGCCGCAACTGCTACCTCTCCACGGCACACACCGACGACGACGTGGCCTTCGTCGCGCAGACCGTCCAGGCCACGGTCGAGGAGATGGCGGCCGACGGCTTCGTCCAGACCGACTGAGGAGGAAGCCATGAGTGAGCGGACAGCCGCGGAACTGGCAGCCATCCGACAGGAGCTGATCCGGCGACGCCTGCGCGGCCACGGCCCGCAGGCCGCGCCCAAGTCCCCGGCCGCACCCGTCGTACCGGAGCGCCCGGGCCCCCGACGGGACACGTTACGGCCGGTCCTGTCCTCCGCCCAGCGCCGCATGTGGTTCCTGGACCGGCTGCTGCCCGGCAGCCCGGCGTACAACATCCCGGCGGCCTACCGGCTGCGCGGCCCGCTCGACCCGGCCGCGCTCGACCGGGCCCTGGTCACCGTGGTCGGGCGGCACGAGGCGCTGCGCACCCGGTTCTCCGCCGCCGACGGCGAACCCTTCCAGATCATCGAGCCCGCCCCGGACCAGGTGCTGCGCCGCGAGGACGCCTCCGGTCCCCCGGCCTCGTCGGCCCGGGGCGGGCAGGTCACCGTCGAGGCCCTCTGCGCCGCCGAGGCGGCAACACCCTTCGACCTGACGGCCGGACCGCTCCTGCGCGCCCGCCTGGTCCGGCTCGCCGCCGACGACCACCTCTTCCTGGTGACCGTGCACCACAGCGTCTTCGACGGCACGTCCGCGGGAGTCTTCGTCCGGGAACTCTCCGAGGCGTACGCCGCCCACGCGCAGGGCCGGCAGCCCGAGCTGCCCCTCCTGCCGTTGCAGTACGCGGACTTCGCGGCAGGCCAGCGGGAATGGCTCGGTGGGGCGGAGACGGCACGGCAGTCCCGGTACTGGCGGGAACAGCTCGCGGACATCACGCCTCTGGAACTGCCCACCGACCGGCCCCGGCCTGCCGTCGCCGGCCATCGCGCCGTCGACATCGACTTCGAGGTGCCCGTCCGGACCGTACGCGGCGTGCGGGAGCTGGCCAGGTCGCACGGCACGACGGCCTTCGTCGTCACCCTCGCCGCCCAGCAGGCGCTGCTGGCCCGGTACTGCGGCAGCGACGACATCGTGGTGGGCACCCCGGTCAGCGGACGGTCCCGGTCCGAACTCGAACCGATGATCGGGTTCTTCGTGAACACGCTGCCACTGCGCGCCCGGCTGGGCGACGACCCGCCCTTCACCACGCTCGTGGACCGTCTGCGGGAGACGGCGCTCGACGCCTACGCCCACCAGGACCTCCCCTTCGAACAGCTCGTCGAGGAGCTCTCCCCGAGCCGTGACCTGAGCCGGAACCCCATCTTCCAGGTCTGGTTCGGCCTGCTCAACCAGGGCTCGGCGGGCGAACTGGCGGCCCTGGACCTGCCGGGCATCGAGGCGACGGACCTCCCGACGGGCGAGGCCACCACCAGGTTCGACCTCGAACTCCACCTCTACGACGCCGGAGGCGACCGCCTGACCGGGCGGGTGATCTGCGCGCAGGACCTGTTCGAGGAGACCACCGCCCGCCGCTTCGCCCGCCACTACCTCCACCTGCTCGACGCCGTCGTACGGGACCCGTCCCTGCGCGTGTCGCAGGCGCCCCTCACCCCTCCCGACGAACGCCGTGCCGCCGTCGCCGTGAGCAGCGGCCCGGCCGAGCCCTGGGAACAGGAACTCAGCACGGCCGCCCTGTTCGAGCGGCAGGCGACCGCGACCCCGCAGGCCGTGGCCCTCGTCTGCGGCGAGACGGAGATGACCTATGCCGAGCTGAACGCACGCGCCAACCGGCTCGCCCGGTTCCTGCGCGAGCGGGGCGTGGGCCCCGAGGTCCTGGTCGGCCTGTGTCTCCGGCGCGGCCCGGAGATGCTGGTCGGGCTGCTGGCCGTACTCAAGGCCGGGGGAGCCTGCGTCCCCATGGACCCCGAGACACCGCCCGAGCGGCTGCGCTACATCCTGGACCAGTCCGCGGTGCTGCTCACCGTCACCCAGTCCGACCTGGCCGGGTCGCTGCTCGCGGGTGAGCCGGTGGTCCGGGTGGACGCGGACCACGACGAGATCGAGGCTCACCCGGGTGGGAACCTGCCGGGCGGCGCCGGCCCGGACCATCTGATGTACGTCATCTACACCTCGGGATCCACCGGACGGCCCAAGGGCGTCATGATGACCCACCGGCCGATCCTCAACCTGGTCTCCTGGCAGTTGCGCCGCACCTCGGCGCACGGGCCGACGCTCCAGTTCGCGGCGATCAACTTCGACATCTCGTTCCAGGAGCTGTTCACCTCCTGGGCGGCGGGAGAACGGGTGGTGCTGCCGGTCGAAGAGGAGCGCCGGGACCCCGAACAGCTCCTGGCGCTCATGGCCGAGCACGGCGTCCGCCGGTTCCACTGCCCACCGCCGGTACTGGAACAGGTCGCCGCCGCCGCGGCACGCGGCAGCGGCGCGCACACAGCCCTGCCGCCCCTGTCCGAGATCGTGCCCGCGGGCGAACAGCTCCGCCTGGGGGCGGAACTGCGCACGCTGCTCGACCGGCTCCCCGGTGTGGCCGTCGACAACCAGTACGGCCCGACCGAAGCGCATGTGGTCACCGCGTTCCGGATGACCGGAGACACCGCCGGCTGGCCGGACAGCCCGCCGGTGGGAACACCCATCGCCAACGTCCGGGTCTACCTGCTGGACGGGAACCTGGAGCCCGTGCCTCCGGGACTGCCCGGAGAGGTCTACGTGGCCGGTCCCTGTCTCTCCCGCGGGTACCTGCGCCGTCCGGACCTCACCGCCCGGGCCTTCCTGCCCGACCCGTTCGCGGGCGAGCCCGGGGACCGCATGTACCGCACGGGCGACCAGGCCCGCCGCCGGGAGGACGGCACGCTGGAGTACCTCGGCCGGACGGACTTCCAGGTCAAGATCCGTGGCTACCGGATCGAGCCGGAGGAGGTCGAGGCCTCGCTGGCCGAGCTGCCCGGCGTCGTCCGGGCGATCGTCACCGTCACGGCGGCGGCCGCCGGCGGACAGCAGCTCGTCGCCTACGCGCAGACGGCCCCGGGTTCGCCCCTCGGCGCCGACGACCTGATCGCCGGTCTCCGGCGGCGGCTGCCCGCCTACATGATCCCGGCCGCCCTCGTCGTGCTGGACGAGCTGCCCCTGTCCGTCTCGGGCAAGGTGGACCGCTCGCGGCTGCCCCGGCCCGTCGCCAACGCCGAGGACTACGTCGCTCCCCGTGACGAGGCCGAGCGCGCCGTCGCGGAGATCTGGCGCCGGGCCCTGAAGGTGGAACGGGTCGGCCTGCGCGACAACTTCTTCGAGCTCGGGGGGCACTCCCTTGCGGTTCCCCAGGTCGTCTACCGGGTCCGCGAGCACTTCGGCATCGACCTGCCCCTGCGGACGATGTTCGACCAGCCGGTACTGGAGGACTTCGCCGCCGCCGCCCGGGAAGCGGGACATGGCGTGGCCGAGCCCGCCAAGCCGGTCACCTTCCGGGGGCTGAGCCGCCCGGCTCCGGGGCGGACGCAGCTGTTCTGCCTGCCGTTCGCCGGCGGCGGCACCGACGGCTTCGACGCCTGGCTGCCCCCTCTCGCCGACCGTTTCGACGTCCATGTCGCCCTGCTGCCGGGCCGCGGTGCACGTTTCACCGAGGCCATGCCGCACTCCACCGACGAACTGGTCCCCGCCATCGCAGCGGAGATGAGGCCCTTCCTCGGTGAGCACGTCGTCCTGTTCGGGCACAGTCTGGGGGCGCTCCTCGCGTACGAGCTGGCTCGCGAACTCCAGCGGTCGTACGGCGTTTCCCCCGCCTGCCTCGTGGTCTCCGGCCAGACCAGCCCGCAGCGCCGCGACCCGGCGGGGCTGCACAAGCTCCCCCCGGAGGAGATGCTCCGCGCGCTGGCGGAGTTCGGGGGCGTCGACCCCGCCGTCTTCGACGAGCCCGAGCTGCTCGAACTGGTCGTGCCGACGCTCCGTGCCGACGTCGCGATGGCGGAGACGTACCGGTGGTCGCCCGGACCACCCCTCGACTGCCCGCTGGTGGTCTACGGATCACACGGCGATCCGGGCACCACACGGGCGACCCTGGCCGGCTGGCGCGAGACGACGACGGGTCCGGTGGAGACGCGTCTCTTCCCGGGCGGCCACTTCCACTTCAACGACGACCCCGAGGGGTTCGCCGCCGATCTGCTGCGCAGGCTCGCCCCCCACCTGCCCACGGGTCCGCGGTGAGCCTGCCAGGAGAGACCATGAGCACCGAGCCGACCCAGCGGCCCGCACGATCCGCCACGCCCGGGGCGCTGCCGTCCTTCGGCCAGCGGCGGCTGTGGTTCCTGGAACAGCTCCACCCGGGATCGCCCGCGTACACGATCACCTACGATTTCCGGCTGCGCGGCCGGCTCGACACCGAAGCCCTCGGCCGCGCCTTCGACCTGGTCGTACAGCGCCACGAGGTGCTGCGGTCGCGGCTCCGCGCCGAGGACGGCACTCCGTACGTGACCGTGGCGGAGCCGGGGACCTTCCGGCTGGAGTGCCTGGACCTGTCCGGCCCGGACGCCGTGGACCGGGCGCGCGAGCAGGCCGGGGCCGAGGCGGCACGCTCCTTCGACCTGGCGCGGGATCCCCTGTTCCGCGCCCGCCTCCTGCGACTGGGCACCGACGACCACGTCCTGCTGGTCACCGCCCACCACAGTGTCTTCGACGCCTGGTCCTGGGACGTCCTGGCCCGGGAGCTGTCCGCGGGCTACGCCGCGCACCTCGCGGGCCGGACCCCGGAACTGCCCCGACTGCCGCTGCAGTACGCCGACTTCGCGGAGCAGCAGCGGCAGCGGCTGACCGATGACGTGGTCCGGGAACACGTGGACCACTGGCGTGACCATCTCGGGGACGACCCGCAGGGAGTGGAGCTGGTCTGCGACCGGCCCCGGCCCCAGGCCCCGGGCCACGAAGGCCACGTGGTCGAGTTCACCCTCTCCGCGGAACTCACCGAAGCGGTGCGGACGGTGGCCCGGCGCCACCGGGCGACCCCCTTCATGGTGCTGCTGGCGGCCTACCACGCCGTCCTCGCACGCTGGTCCCGCGCCCGCGAGGTCGTCGTGGGGTACCCGTTCGCCGGCCGTACCGAGCCCGAGTACGAGGACATGGTCGGCTTCTTCGTCAACCTTCTGCCGCTGAAGGCCGATCTCCGGGGTGACCCCTCCTTCGGGGAACTGCTCACCCAGGTACGGACGGCGCTCCTGGAGGCGTTCGCCCGGCAGGAGCTGCCCTTCGAGCAACTCGTCGAGGAGCTGGGGCTGCCGCGGGAGGTCGGCCGGGACCCCCTCGTACGGCACACGTTCCAGCTCCTGCACAGCGACCCGGACGGGGGGCCGAGTGCCCTGTCCCTGCCGGGGCTTGAGGTCGCACCCTTCGCCGACGAGTCCCGGGCCACCCGTTTCGAACTCGAAATGCACCTGATCGACCAGGGGCGGGGCGAGTTGCGGGGACACCTCGTCTACGCCACCGCCCTCTTCGACGCCGCCACGACGGCACGCTTCGTCGACCACTACCGCACCTTCCTGACCGCCGTCTGCGCCGCCCCGGACACTCCGGTGTACGACGTCGAGCTGCTCGGCCCCGAGGAGAAGGGGCTGCTCACCCGGTGGAACGCCACCGGACGGGGCCGTGACGGGGGCCCGGACGTCCTCGAACGCTTCACCGAAGCGGTCCGGCGGGACCCGGAGTCCCTCGCCGTCGTCGCCGACGACGTGCGGCTCACCTACGGTCGACTCGACGCCCGCGCCGAGCTGCTGGCAGGGACCCTGCGCCGGCACGGGCTCGGCGCCGAACGGGTCGCCGGCGTGTTCCTGCCCCGTGGCGCGGACCTCGTCGTCGCCTGGCTGGCCGTGCTGAAGGCGGGGGGCGCCTACCTCCCCCTCGACCCGCGGCTCCCGCGAGAACGCATGGCGTACATGCTCGGCCACACAGGCGTCGAGCTGGTCCTCACCGACCGCGACCTGGCGGACGCGCTGCCCGAGGGTACGCGTGCCGTGCTGGTGGCCGAGCACGCAGCCGACGAGCCCGGGGACGAGCCTGCCGCGGCGGAACCGGGGGAGCCGGGGGACGCATCCGCCGTCGCGGAACCGCGGGAAGGCGCACACCCCGCCGCCCTCATGCACGTCATCTACACCTCCGGCTCCACCGGACGCCCCAAAGGCGTCGCGATCGAGCGCCGCTCCTTCGCCAATCTCCTGGACTGGCACATCCGTGAGCAGGCCCTCGGTCCCGGTGACACCGCCACGCAGGTGGCCAACATCTCGTTCGACGCCGCCGGTTGGGAGATCTGGGGGGCGCTGGCGTCCGGAGCCTGTCTTCACTTCCCGCCGGACGACACGATCCCGTCGGCCGAGAAAATGGTCGAGTACCTCGCGGAGTCCGGCACCACGGTGGTCTTCGCCACCCCGGCGGTGGCCGAACAGCTGGTCGGCCACCCGCTCAGCGAGGTCACCGACGTGCGCACCCTGCTGACCGGGGGCGACCTGTTCCGCCCGCAGCCGGCGGACGTGGCCAAGGTGCCGGGGCTGAACGTCTACGGACCGACGGAGGGCACCGTCCTCGCCACCGCGACCGGCCTCGACGTCACGCACCCCGGCAACGGTATCGGCCGGCCGATCGACAACGTCCGTGTCCACGTACTCGACGACCGGCTCAGGCCCGTGGGAGTCGGGCTGCCGGGCGAGATCTACCTTGCCGGAGAGGGTCTGGCCAGGGGCTACTTCGGCGCCCCGGCGCTGACCGCCGAGCGGTTCCTGCCGGACCCCTTCGCCGTCACTCCCGGCGGCCGCCTGTACCGAACGGGTGACCTCGGCCGCTGGAACTCCCACGGGGTGCTGGAGTTCCTCGGCCGTGCGGACCGCCAGGTGAAGATCCGCGGGTACCGCGTGGAAACCGGTGAGATCGAGGCCGCGCTCCGCGCCCTGCCCGGCGTGCGCGACGCGGCGGTGGGTCCGGCCCCGGTCCGGGGCTCCCAGCGGCTCATCGCCTGGTACACGCCCGACGGGGAGGACGCCCCGGCCGGACAGGAGCTGCGGGACCGGCTCCGGGGGAATCTGCCCGAGTACATGCTTCCGGACATCTTCGTCGCCCTCGCGACGATGCCGATGACCACGTCCGGAAAGATCGCCCGCACCTCCCTGCCGGTTCCCGAGAAGCCGGGCGGGGAGTACGTGGCGCCGAGAGACGAATGCGAAGCCGCGATCGCGCGGATCTGGGCCGAGGCGCTGCACCTGCCCAGGGTCGGCGTGGAGGACGATTTCTTCGAGATCGGGGGCCACTCGCTGATCGCCACCCGGATCACCGCACGGATCCTCGACACCTTCGGCACCGAAGTCCCCCTGCGGGACCTGTTCGAGCGCCGCACGGTCGCGGCACTGGCCCGGGTGGTCGAGGAGCAGGTGAGCGCACAGGTGGGTGCGATGTCCGAGGAGGAACTCCTCACCGCGCTCGACACGGAAGGGGAACCGTGGTGACCGATCAGCGTCTGGCCAGAGTGCACGAGTACTACCGGCTGGTTGATGCCGACGACGTGTCCGGGCTGGTCGCCCTGTTCGCCGAGGACGCCGTCTACCGCCGGCCCGGTTACGAGCCCATGCGGGGGCACGCCGACCTGAAATCCTTCTACAGCGAAGAGCGGGTCATAGCCGGCGGCACCCACAGGATCACCTCGGCCGTGGTGGAAGGTGATCGCGTCGCCGTGCGGGGCGTGTTCGGCGGCGTCCTCAAGAACGGCTGCGAAGTCGCCGTGGAATTCGCGGACTTCTTCGAACTGAACGAGGACCGGCGGTTCGCCCGACGGGAGACCTACTTCTTCGCCCCGCTCGTCTGAGCAGAGCGGCCGGGCGAGGTCAGGGCACGGTGCAGAAGGTGCTCATGGCGGCCCGGGTCCGTCTTTGTGCGCTGCTGGTGAAGGCGGGGTGGGGGAGTTGTCGTATCTGGTCCACGCGCGTAGCGAATCTGATGGCATGAGCATGCCATCCATGGCACCCTCTCTCCCACCGCCGCACGAGCACGACAGCATCCACAACCGTCCCGGTCGGCCCCACACCGGCCGGGCGTTCCCCCCACAAAAGGAGCTTGTGTGACCTCCCGCGACACACGCCACCGGCGCACCGCTGCAGCCGCGGCCACAGCCGTCGCCGCCACCACGGCACTTCTGAGCACCACGCTCACCTCGACTGCCACCGCCCAGCCCGCCACCGGCGCCCCCCGCCTTGCCGCGGCCCCGGTCACGCTGTCGGCGGCCGCCCGTGCGGGGCTGATACAGAAGGCGCAGGCCGACGCGGCCCGGACCGCGCAGCACATAGGTCTCGGCGCCAAGGAGAAACTGGTCGTCAAGGACGTCGTGAAGGATGTGGACGGCACCGTCCACACCCGCTACGAGCGCACCTACGCGGGCCTTCCGGTGCTCGGCGGCGACCTCGTCGTCCACACCGCCGAGTCCGGCAGGACCGAGGGCGTGACCCGGGCGACGACGCAGAAGCTGAAGCTCGCGTCGCTCAAGCCGCAGATCACCGCCGCCAGGGCCGAGAAGCAGGCCCTGGGCCTGGCCAAGGCGGCGGGGTCGGCGAAGACCGCCGCGGACCAGGCTCCGCGCAAGGTCATATGGGCGGTGAGCGGCAAGCCCGTTCTCGCCTACGAGACGGTCGTCGGCGGCCTGCAGGACGACGGCACCCCCAACCAACTGCACGTCATCACCGACGCCGCCACCGGGAAGAAGCTCTTCCAGTACCAGGGCATCGAGACCGGCGTCGGCAACACCCACTACAGCGGCAAGGTGGACCTGTCGACGGCGCAGTCGGGCTCGTCCTACACCCTCACCGACGCCTCGCGCGGTGGTCACAAGACCTACGACCTCAACCACGGCTCCTCCGGCACCGGCACGCTGTTCTCCCAGTCCAGCGACACCTGGGGCGACGGAACGGTGTCGAACGCGGCGACCGCCGCCGCGGACGCCCACTACGGCGCGCAGGAGACCTGGGACTTCTACAAGAAGACCTTCGGCCGCAGCGGCATCAAGAACGACGGCGTCGGCGCGTACTCCCGCGTCCACTACGGCAACTCGTACGTGAACGCGTTCTGGGACGACGGCTGCTTCTGCATGACGTACGGCGACGGCTCCGGCAACAACGACCCGCTGACCGCGCTCGACGTCGCCGGGCACGAGATGAGCCACGGCGTCACCTCCAACACCGCCGGGCTGGAGTACACCGGTGAGTCCGGCGGCCTGAACGAGGCGACCAGCGACATCATGGGCACCGGCGTGGAGTTCTACGCCAACAACTCGTCCGACCCGGGTGACTACCTCATCGGCGAGAAGATCAACATCAACGGCGACGGCAAGCCGCTGCGCTACATGGACAAGCCCAGCAAGGACGGCGGCTCCGCGGACTACTGGTCCTCCAGCGTGGGCGGCCTGGACGTGCACAACTCGTCCGGCGTCGCCAACCACTTCTTCTACCTGCTGTCCGAGGGCAGCGGCGCGAAGACGATCAACGGCGTGAGCTACGACTCGCCCACACAGAACGGCTCCACGGTCACCGGCATCGGCCGGGACAAGGCGCTGCAGATCTGGTACAAGGCGCTGACCACGTACTTCACCTCGACGACCGACTACAAGGGCGCCCGCGCCGGCACCCTCAAGGCGGCATCCGACCTCTACGGTGCCTCCAGCACCGAGTACAAGACGGTCGAGGCAGCCTGGTCCGCGGTCAACGTCAGCTGATCCCCACAGGCCAGGGCCGGCGGCCGGGACACACCCCGGGTGCCGCCCCTGGCCCTCGCCGGTATGCAGCGCAGCGATGTCACGCGGGACGACGGCACGTGGGTGGGCCTGTCCCTGGACGTACAAGACCGCCACCAGCCGGGGCTGTGCGTGTTCAGTGCCGGACAGCGACTGCTGGTCTCCCGGCTGTCGCGGCCCGTGTTGCTCGCCGTCGTCGACGAGCGACTCCAGGGCGTGGACTTCTGGCGCACCGACGAACACCGCTCCGTCGTCCCGCCGTTGCGGGCCGATGTGGCGCGCGCCCTGGCGGGCAGCCCGGAACGGTGGGCTCACCGCTTTGCGCAGTACCTCATCGACTCGCCGGACAGCCCGTTGCACGAGGGCCGGTGGCTGCTCTCGCGCGAGAGTCCGCTCCGGCGCCGGCGCCACGCCGGCGCTTCGCATGCCGAGTACTGGGACTCGATGCTCGTCGACGGCCATCCGGACGGATACATCGACTGGTTCGTCCATTCCGGTTCGTGGGAGGTCCTTCCGCTGCGGCCCATGCCCGGTGCCGACGACAGCCGGGTCAAGGCGTACCGCAAGCAGGCCCGTGAAGGGACGCTCCCGCCCGTCCTGTTGTGGTGGGTCAGTGGCCTGGACTGCCATCTGATCCTGGACGGTCACGCGCGGCTCGCCGCGGCGATCGCCGAATCCGTCGAACCTCCGCTGCTGCAGTTGCACCGCACGGTGCCGCGCGACGACCTGGCCGCGCGCACCGATGAGGCCGTGGGCTTCTACGAGCACGAGCTGGCACGCTTCGCCGAACTCCGCGCCGTCCACGGCCCCACCGTCCCGGACGGCGCCGCCACCGCCGGCCCGCAACTCGTCCGCCTGCTCCACGACCTGGACACCGCGGAACAGCCGACCTGGGCCTGGCCCCTGCCCGGCGGGGAGGACCAGTGGCGTCGCATCGCACGCGAGGTGACAGAGGGCCAGGACTGGCCCGGCAGCTGAGGCGCACCGCGATGGGGCGCTGCCACGCCGGAGAGCCACGATGTGACCATCAGCCGGCAGGCCGACCCCCTCGGTGACGAAGACGGTCTGGCTCAAGCGGGTGGCGGTGCCAGCGGGTGCGCGCGCCGGGCATCTGCAAGGTCGTACCTTCTGGGTGGCCGATCGGGCGGGGACGCTACGGTTTTCGCTGGTCAAGACGGATGTCACAGGACATGCCGGCTCGGCGCGTCTCCTCAAGATGCCGTTCAGCGGCCTGTCCCATAGCGTGGACACAAGAGTGCGTCCAGGGTGTTCCTCTCCCTTCCCATGGGGGTTCGGCGGATCGTCCCGTCATCACGAGAATCACCACACTCCCAGGAGACATCATGGCCACGGCCCCCAGCCGCCCTGTCCCGGTATACCTCCTCGCCGCCATCAGACTCGTCAACGGAGCCGCCGGTCTGCTGGCACCGGACCTGCTCATCCGACGGTTCGATCCCGACAGCGATCCGCCGAGCCCGGCAGCCGTCTACGCCTTTCGCCTCTTCGGCATCCGCACGGTCCTGCTGGGCCTCGGTCTGCTGACCCACAGCGGTGAACGGCTGCGGGACGACCTGCGCGAGGCCATCCTGATCCACGGGAGTGACACCGCGACGGCGGCCACGGTCGGCCTGCACGGGCACGTCCCGCCGCGCACCGCGGTACTGACCACCCTCATCTCGGCCGTCAACACCGCCCTGTCCATCAGTGCCACCGCCGCACTCGCCAACCCGGCGAAGGACAAGCCGGCATGACGGCCGCGTCCGGGCCCGATCCTCCCACCGAGACCGGCTTCGACTACGTCGTCGTCGGCGCCGGCGCGGGTGGCGGTCCGCTGGCGGCCAACCTCGCCGCCGCGGGTATGCGCACCCTGCTGCTGGACGCCGGCGGTGCCGGGGACAACGACAACTACCTGGTGCCCGCGTTCCACGCCGACGCCTCCGAGGACCCCGTGCAGTGCTGGAACTACTTCGTACGGCACTACGCCGACGAGCAGCAGCAACGGCGCGACGGCAAGTTCGTACCGGGCAAGGGCGTGCTCTACCCGCGCGCCGGGACGATCGGCGGGTGCACCGCACACCACGCCCTGATCACCGTGTATCCGTACAACCGCGACTGGGACGCCATCGCGCTGGAGACCGGCGACGCCACCTGGCACAGCACGGCCATGCGCCGGTACTTCGAGCGGCTGGAGCGCTGCACCTACCTGCCGAAACCCAAGAGCCCGCCCCGCAACCCGCTGCTGGCCGCGGTGCTCCGGAACCTGCCCCTCGTGGCCGCCCGGTACCGCAACGACGCCCGCCACGGATTCGAAGGCTGGCTGCCCACCGCGCTCGCCGATCCCCGACTCGCCGTACAGGACCCGGAGTTGCTGAAGGTCATCCTCTCCGCCGCCGAGGACGCGCTCGCCGGCTTCCTCGGCCGGCCGCTGTCCCCCCTTGAGGGCTTCGGCTCCTTCGTCGACCCCAACGACTGGCGGGTGCAGACCGAGGCGCTGCAAGGCCTGTGGCAGATCCCCATCTCCACGGCCGGCGGCCGTCGCAGTGCCGTACGCGAACGCGTCCAGGCCGTACAGCGCGCTCATCCGGACCGCCTGGTGGTCCGTACCCACGCGCTGGCCGCCCGGATCGTACTGGACGAGGCACATGCGGCGACCGGCGTCGACTACCTGGACGAGGCGCACGCCTACCGGGCCGATCCCGGCTCCCGGCCGGACACCGGGCCGGCCGTGCTGCGCCGGGTCCTCGCCTCCCGCGAGGTCGTCCTGGCCGCCGGCGCCTTCAACACCCCCCAGCTGCTGATGCTTTCGGGCATCGGACCACCTGAGGAACTGGGGCGCCACGGCATCCCCGTCCGCGTCGGACTGCACGGGGTCGGCGCACATCTCCAGGACCGGTACGAAGTCGGCGTGGTCAGCCAGATGCACCGTGAGTTCCCGCTCCTCAAGGAGTGCGACTTCCACGCCCCCGAGCCGGGAACCGAACCCGACCGCTGCTACCGGGCGTGGCAGCAGGGCCAGGGCCTGTACACCACCAACGGCGCCGTCCTCGGCATCACCCGCATGTCCCGCCCGGACCTGGACGCCCCCGACCTGTTCATCTTCGGCGGCCCCTTCGACTTCCGGGGATACCGCCCTGGCTACTCCCTGGAGCTGACCCAGCACAAGGACCGCTTCACCTGGGCCATCCTCAAGAGCCGTACCCACAACACCGGAGGCCGGGTCCGGCTGCGCTCCGCGGACCCGCGCGACACCCCACTGGTCGACTTCCACTACTTCACCGAGGGCACGGACAAGGAGGGTCTGGACCTCGAAGCGATGGTCGACGCCGTGGAGTTCGTACGCGGGATGAACCGCAGGGCCGACTCCGTCGTCCTCAGGGAGCTGTGGCCGGGCGAAGAGGCCGACGACCGTGACGCCCTCCGCCGATTCGTCCAGGACGAGGCCTGGGGCCACCATGCCTCGTGCACCTGCCGGATGGGACGCGCCGATGATCCCTCAACGGTGGTCGACAGCGCGTTCCGCGTCCTCGGGGTGGACCGTCTGCGGATCGTCGACGCCTCGGTCTTCCCCCGCATTCCCGGCTTCTTCGTCGCCGCCCCCATCTACATGATCAGCGAGAAGGCGAGCGACGTGATCCTCGCAGACGCCGCCCACGCCCAAGGAGTACCGCCATGAGCACGCACCGACGCGCCCCAGGGCGCTCCCCGGCCGGATACCGCAGCTCACTTCCCTGGCGGATCATCACCAGTGCCGCCCAGTACGTCGATCGCCGCATCGGCTGGGACAAACTGCCCGTACCGGCCGGTCTGCTGACACTCTTCGGGCTGCGTGTCAGGCTCCGGCAGAAGAACTTGTACGACACCAGCGGGCTGCCCGCGATCAACCAGCCCGAGCCCGCGCCCCCGTCCGCGAGCCACCAGGTCAACCGGACCGCCGACGGCAGCCACAACGACCTCGGCGAACCGCGCATGGGCATGGCCGGCACCCGCTTCGGCCGCAACATTCCGCTGGAGGCCATCGCCCCGGCCGCGCCCGGGAACGTACTGTCCGCGCCCAGTCCGCGCGAGGTCAGCCGCACCCTGCTCACCCGCGACGGACTCGTCCCGGCCGAAACCGTCAACTCCCTGGTCGCCGCCTGGCTCCAGTTCATGATCCGCGACTGGTTCAGCCACGGCACGAGCCCCACGGACCGGCCCTGGGAGGTCCCCCTGCTGGACGACGACCCGTGGCCGGAACACCCCATGAGGATCATGCGGGTCCCGGACGACCCCACCCGCGACCCCGCGGCACCTCCCGGTACGCCCGACACCCGCGTCAATGTGTCCTCCCACTGGTGGGACGCCTCCCAGATCTACGGGAAGAACGAGGTGGAACAGCAGCGGCTGCGCACCGGAGAGCTGGGCAAGCTGCACCTGTGGGACGACGAACAGGCCCCCGTCCCCGCCGACCCGTCCCAGGACCCCACCCGCGTTCCCGGCTTCTGGCTGGGCCTCGCCATGATGCAGGACCTGTTCACCCGCGAGCACAACGCGGTCTGCGACCACCTGCACGGCGCCTACCCGTCCTGGAAGGACGAGGAACTGTTCCAGCGTGCCCGGCTCATCACCTCCGCGCTCCTCGCGAAGATCCACACCGTGGAGTGGACACCGGCCGTGATCAGCCACCCCACGACGGTCGAGGCGCTGCGCGCCAACTGGTGGGGCATCGCGGGCGAGCGCGTCCACAATCTGTTCGGGCGCATCAGCGGCAGCGAGGTCATCAGCGGCATCCCCGGCGGCGAGACGGATCACTACGGCGTCCCGTACGCGCTCACCGAGGAGTTCGTGGCGGTGTACCGCATGCACCCGCTGATCCGCGACGACTGGCACCTGCGTGCCGCCGCCGACGACACGACCCTGCGCCACTGCACCCTGCGCGACATCTCCGGCCCGGGATCGCTGAAGTTCCTGGAGACCACGGAGATGGCCGACCTGCTCTACAGCTTCGGCACGCTGCATCCCGGACTGGTCACCCTGCACAACTTCCCCAGGTTCCTGCAGGAGTTCGAGCGGCCGGACGGTCATCTGCAGGACCTCGCCGCCACCGACATCCTGCGCTCCCGGGAACTGGGCGTCCCCCGCTACAACGAGTTCCGGCGGCTGCTGCGGCTCAAGCCCGCGGAGAGCTTCACGGAGCTGGCGCACGACCCGGCGTGGGCCGAGCAGATCGAGCGGGTGTACGGCGGCGACATCGAGAAGGTCGACCTGACGGTCGGCCTGTACGCGGAGAAACTGCCGGCCGGATTCGCCTTCAGCGACACGGCGTTCCGCATCTTCATCCTCATGGCCTCGCGCCGGCTCAACAGCGACCGGTTCTTCACCACCCACTACACCCCGCAGGTCTACTCCAAGGCCGGCATGGCCTGGATCGACGACAACAGCATGGTCACCGTCCTGCTGCGCCACCACCCCGAGCTGCGTACGGCCCTGTCCGGGCTGACCAACGCCTTCGTACCCTGGCACAGCACCGCGCCGAAGGGGACCTGAGACGCGCGCGGTGCCGTAAGGAACCGCTGACCACGCCCGACGCCTGGCTCAGCTGGTCGCGCCCGTGGTGAATCCGCGGGTGACCTGGTCGAAGACGGGGCGGTAGGTGTCCCACGAGGAGTCGGGTGCGGAGAGGTAGATGTCGTACTCGCGGTCGCCTTCGCGGCCGTAGCCGAGGTCGATGGCGCGGAAGGCGCGGGCGCGGCCCTGGAAGGTGAACTCCCACACGGCTGCGGGCTGACCGCGGAAGGAGGTGTGCTGCATGCGCAGCCGACGGTACGTGGGGTAGTTGGTCCTGGTGTTGGTCTCGATGTCGTCGAAGTGGGTGACCGGGCTCTGCCCGGCGGGCGCGACGGTACCGATGGTGATGTCGGCCAGGCCGGTCGGGTCCGTGTAGACGACCTCGTCGGACGCCCGCTTGCCGGCCTTCCAGCCGTCCGGGACGGGGAAGGAGACTCCGAGCCGCTCCTCGCGGACCATGCGGTAGCCCTTGGGTACCTGTGAGGACCCGGGGAACGGTGTGGCGGGCTGGTGGATCAGCCGGGTACCGGTGGCGCCTCGGCCGTGCGACGACACCAGGTAGAACGCCGTTCCCGCGGCCACGGTCAAGGCCACTCCCGCCGACACGGCAGCGGTGCGGCTCCGTCGCCGCCTGCGGCCACGGTGGCCGGCGCGGGCGGGCGCGGGGGACGACGGCTCGCGGACCGGGGCCGCAGCGGGCTCGTGTCCCGGCGCCCGACCGCTCGCGCCGGCCGGCGGGACGGCACCAGCCGGAGGCGAGACGACCGTGGTCCCGCCCTCCCGTGCTGCTGCCTCCAGGACGTGCTGCGTGTCCTGCCCGGAGGGCCGCTCCTCGGGGTTCTTGGCGAGCAGCGACTCGATGAGGGGCGCCAGCCGTCCGGCCTGCGCCGCCGGCTCCAGCGGGTCCACGGCGATGGCGTACGCGGTCTCCATCGCCGTCTCCCGGCGGAACGGCGGCCGTCCCTCGACCGCCTGGTACAGGGTCGCGCCCAACGCCCACAGGTCGGATTCCGGCCCCGGCCGCTGCCCGCGTATGCGTTCCGGGGCCATGTAGTCGATGGACCCGATCATCTCGCCGGTCCGGGTCAGCGTCGACGTCCCGGCCGTCATGGCTATCCCGAAGTCCGTGAGGACCACGCGGCCCCCGGCGCCGAGCAGCACGTTGCCGGGCTTGACGTCGCGGTGCAGCACACCGGCGGCGTGTGCGGACCGCAGAGCGGCGATCATGCCGAGGCCGATGCGGGCCGCCTCCCGGGGCGGGAGGGTGGCGCCTCCTTTGAGGAGGTCGCCGAGCGTGTGGCCGGGGATGTACTCCATGACGATGCAGGGACGTCCGTCGTCCTCCACGACATCGTGCACGACGATCACGTTGGGATGGGCGATGCGGGCGGCGCTGCGGGCCTCGCGCCGCGTGCGCTCGTAGAGGGTGGCGAGATCCTCGGCGGAAAGGTGCGGCGGTGCGTGCAGCTGTTTGAGCGCGACCTCACGGTCCAGCACCTCGTCCACGGCTCGCCACACCGTGCCCATCCCGCCCTTGCCGATGTGTTCGGCGAGCCGGTACCGCCCGGCGACGAGCCGTCCCTCCTCAGACACCGTGTGCCCTCCGCCACCTCTGTCCGTGTTCCGTGCGTTTGGTCGCCCCGCCACCATAACCGTTGGGGATTGGGAGCCAATGCGGAGAAATGTGCACGTGACTTCCGTCACGCATGGCGCCCGGGCGTGCGAGGCCGCAGCCGAGGGGCTGACCAGGGCGTTGAGCATTTGTTGAGCGCAGCGAGGGAGCATGCGGCAGTCGGTTGCGCACGATCTTCACAAGAGAGCGTGCGTATGTCTCCACCCTGAAAGGGGGTGCAGTGATGAAGCTCCTCTTCGCCCTTCGCAACAAGGTGTCGGCCCAGAAGAGCCTGAAGGCCAGCGCCTGGTACTTCTGGTACTAGGCCGATCCTCGTACCCCTGGTAACCGTAGAAAACGGTGAGGTCGTCCCCGTCGCACGGCGGGGACGACCCCGTCGGCCCTCGGCCTTCCCGGAGACCCCCATGCGCACCACGGTGTTCCATCCACGACTTGCCGCCCTGTTCCGGGAACACCTCGGGCAGGATGTCTTCCGGCTCGAACCCGACACCGTCGGAGTCGCCGGACACGAGGTCGCCGACAGGATCCTCGCAGCCCGCCGCGCCACCGAGACCGAACGGCCCACGTTCAAGCCGCTGCACGGGCGCTCGATCTCGCGCAACGAGGCGTCCTCGGTGATGCGGACCATCGGCGGCGATGTGCGCGAGGCGCTGAAGAAGCCCCGGCCCCGGCCGGAGGACGTCGATCTGTCGGGGGTCTGGCCCCTCACGGGGCATGTGTTCCTGCGGGACCTCATCCTCGGCCAGGACCCCTACCGGCTGCGCATCCTGATGAGCCGCAACCTCGAACTGACCCCCAAGCTCACCTGGGCGGTGATAGCGGCGGGCGCCGCGCTCCCGGGACGGGTGGGGCGGCGCGGCGGTCAGGTGACGGGCATCGGGAGTCTGACGGCGGGCGCCACCGGCTACCACGAACGCCGGTACGCCATGGGCATGTACCGGCGCGCGGCCGCCCCCGTGTGCTTCACGGTCTCCACCCTGGTCGCGAACGCGCTGTGGCTCGGCTCGCCGTTCGACTCCGGCACGCCGAACCGGCACATCCTCTACGAGGCCATGCGGCTGCTGCCGCCGTCCTGGAACATCCTGCGCAACGCCTGCGCCGACTACCCCGCCGTCGACCGGCGCATCGGCGCGGGCGACGACGTCCTCGTCCTGCCCCTCCTCTCCCATCGTGATCCGAAGTCGTGGGAGGACCCGCACGCGTTCCGTCCGGAGCGCTGGGACACCCTCGACCCCGACTCCGCCCCCGGCTACCTTCCCTTCGGCCACTCCTCCGAACGCTGCTGGGGCCGGCACATGGTGATGCCGCTCGCCGAGCTGCTCCTGGACCTGATACGCGGCGCGGGCCTGGCGGTCAGCCCCGACCAGTCCACCGCGAAGGTCCCCCTCGTCGGTCTGCTCGGCGTGGAGGACGTACACGTGACCAAGGTGCGCGCCGGCGCCTCCTGAGCCGTCGTACGCCAGCGGGACGGCCGACTCCGGCCCTAGGACGGAAGTGCGCGGGCCACGCTGTCGATGGTGGCGCCGTCGACGGCCACCGTTCCGGTGAGGGTGCCGGCCAGTGCACGGGCCAGGACGGTCGCGGCGCTGATCCGGGTGTCCTCCTGATCCTCGCCGGTGACCTTTCCGATCACGGCGTCGCGCACCGACGCGGAGACGTCCAGCGCCCCGAACTGCTCGGGGAAGGACAGCATCATCAGGCACACCCCCACGTTGGCGGCCAGGATCGACTGGCCTGCCAGCTCGGGGGGCATCCGCAGCCGCCCGGCGTCGCCGCAGCGCCGCAGTGCCGCCAGGAGCAGGGCTTGCGCTTCCTTGACCGCCTGCGGCTTGGGGTCCCCCGCCGGCGTGAACATCAGCCGGTACAGGTGGGGGTTGGCCAGCGCGAACGTGACATGGCTGTCCCAGGCGGTACGCAGGTCCGCCACCGGATCGGCGGTGCGCGGATTGCGCCTCTTGCCGGCGAGGAAGCGTTCGAAGCCGATGTCCGCCACCGCGGCGAGCAGGCCTTGCTTGTCTCCGAACTGGCGGTAGATCTCAGGGCCGCCGACCCGGGCTCGTTCGCAGATGGCCCGGGTCGAGATCGCCGGCGCGTCCTTGCCGGCGAGTAGTTCCGCGGTGGCCTGCAGGATGCGCTCTCGTGCCGACGTCATGCGGTCATGCTAACAGCGGAGGGAACGTTGATTACATCCTGTGTTAGCGTCGTAAACGGCGCGACAACCAGTCCACGACCTGAAGGCGGTTCCCCATGGGTACGACGACCCTGCGTGAGCTGAACGGCTTCGACGAGACGCCGGCTTCACTGGCCGACGCCACGGTGATCCTGATCGACTACCAGAACACCTACACCGGCGGTGTCATGGAACTGGACGGCTACGCCGAGGCCGTCGCCGAAGGCAAGGCGCTTCTCGCCGCCGCCCGTGCGGCGGGCGCCCCGGTCATCCACGTTCAGGACGCCGGCTACGACATCGACTCCGAGGGGGGCCGGATCCACCCGGACGTCGCGCCGATCGAGGGGGAGGCGGTTGTCGTCAAGAGCGTCCCCAACGCCTACCACGGCACCGGCCTCGGAGAGCTGGTCGAGAAGGCAGGCCGCAAGGACGTCGTCCTCGCCGGATTCATGACCAACATGTGTGTCCTGTTCACCGCCCAGGGCGCATTCCTGAGGGGTGACCGGCCGACCGTCGTCGCCGGCGCCTGCGCGACCCGCTCCCTTCCCACGACGCACGCGGGCGGTGCCACGCTGACCGCCCGGCAGATCCACGACGGCGCCCTCGCGACGATCACGGAACTCTACGGCGTGGTGGTCCCGTCCGCTTCCGACCTGACGTAAGGCAGGAATTCCGTGCTGCGTCCCCGTCACCCACCTTGCAGATACCGGTGGCGTTCCTGCTGGGTGAAGTCCCGGCCGACGGCTCGGCGGATCATGCCGATCGCTCCGGCGGGACTGGGCAGACGCAGTTTCCATCGTTGGATCGTGCCGTCCTCGCCGCTTGCGATCAGTGTGCGTTGGCCGGGGCCGAAGGCGAGTGCGTGCACGGCTGACCGCCGTCCTGCGAGAGTGCCGCGGACCGTTCGCGTGGAAAGGTCCCACAGACGCACCGTGCCGTTGGCGTGGCCGGCGGCGAGCGTGCGGCCATCCGGGCTCAGCGCCACCGACGAGGCCGTGTCCGTGAGGATGGCGCTGTCCTTCCCGGTGGCCGTGTCCCACAGCCGCAGCGTTCCATCGGCGGCGGCGGAGACGAGTGTGTGCCCATCGCGGCTGAACGCAAGCGCGACAACGACATCCGTGTGCCCGGAAAGAACGGCCCGGCGCCTGCCGGTGGCCACGTCCCACAGCCCCACGGCCGTACCGGTGCCCCCGGTGGCGAGGAGCCGGCCGTCGGGGCTGAGAGCCGCCGCCACACAGGCGTCGGTCCGGGGACGGCAGCGGACCGTCGTGCGCAGCGTGTGGTCCGTTGTGTCCCACACCCGCACGGTCGCACCGTCGTAGCTGGTCAGGGCGGACATCACATGGTGGTCCGGGCGAACACCGAGCGACGTCACCAGGCCGGAGCCCACGGGGCGGGCGTTGCGCACCTGTTCGCCGGCCGCATCCCACTCCCGCACGACTCCACCGGCGTCACCCACTTCCACCGTGCGCGCGTCACCCGCGAACACCATCGCCGACACGGTGGCCGTCTCCACCCTGGCCACCTCGACCTGCCCCGCGGAGGCATCCCACAGGCGGACGGTACGATCACGGCCGCCGGAGGCCAGGGTGCTCCCATCGGGGCTGAACGACACGGACGACACGCTGTCGGAGTGCCCGGTGAGGACGGCCCGGACCCTGCCTGTGGCCACATCCCACAGCCGGGCCGTGTCGTCGTCACTACCGGTGGCCGCCACCCGCCCGTCCGGGCTGAACGCCACGGCACGCACGGCTCCGTCGTGGCCGGCGAGGCGGGTGCGCGGTGCGCCTGTCACGGTGTCCGACAGCTGCACCAGGCCCCCCAGACCGGCAGAGGCCAGTATGCGGCCGTCCTGGCTGAAAGCCATCGATGTCAGAGGACCCAGCCCGGGGGAGCGGACGGTGCGCATCGTGCCGCCGGACAGCTCGCGCACCCACATCCGGCCGTGCGCGTCTCCGACCGCCAGCAGGCGGCTGTCCGGGCTGTAGGCAAGGGCGCCCACCGCGGAGGCCGAGACACGGAAGGCCGTACGGACCGCGCCGGTGGCCGCATCCCGCAGCCTGACCCGGCCGTCGGAGCAGCCGACGGCCAGGACGCGGCCGTCGGGGCTGAACACCATCGGTACGGAGTTCTCCCCGTCCACCCCGCAGTCCGTGGCGGTCCAGGCCCTGCCGCTCGACACGTTCCGCACGCGCAGCGTTCCCTGGCTGTCGTCAGCGGCCAGAAGACCGCCGTCCGGCCGGTAGGCGATCACATGCACGCCGGCGGCGGAGCCGGGAAACGCCTCGCGGAGTGCCCCCGTGTGCGCGTCCCAGAGCTGCACGGCGCCGTCCGCACGGGCCGCGGCCACCGTGCGGCCGTCGGGGCTGAACACCACCGCCTGCACCGGAGCGGCGTGTCCGGTCAGACGGTGTCGCAGCGGGAGGGCCGCCGCGGCGTACAGGCTGGACGTGGCCTCCGCCGTGGGGCGGATCCGGTACGCCTGGACGGCCAGGAGCGAGGCCAGATCGGGATCGTCGCCCAGGAGGGCGGCCGACTGCGCGGCCAGCTGGCGGGACAGGGCGGTGCGCTGTGCGACGAGCGCCTCCTGACGCCGGTGCTCGCTCGTGCCGTACTGGTACCACGCGGCCAGACCCGCGGCGACGGCCACCACGAGCAGGGCGGACAGCATGGCGGTGAGCCGGCGCAGACGGCGGGTGGTGCGGGCGGCCGCGCGATGCTCGCGGTCACGAGCCGTCGAACTGCTGGTGAGGAAGTCGCGTTCCCAGCAGGTCAGTTCCTCGACCGTGTCCGGGTCGCCGAAGGCTTCCTCCGCCGCGGCCAGACGGACACCGCGATACAGGGCGCCCGGGTCGCGGTCCAGGGCGTTCCAGGTGCGGGCTGCTTCGGTGAGCCGCCGGTGCACCAGCAGGCGCTCACGGGCGTCGTCGATCCAGCGCCGCAGCCTGGGCCACGCGGTGATGAGCGCTTCGTGCGCCAGGTGGACGGTGTCGCCGTCGACCGTGACCAGCCGTGCTCTCACCAGCTGCTCAAGCGTGTCACCGGCGCACGGTGAGCCGTGGGCGTCCAGTTCCGCGCGGTCCGCCGGGCGCCGTGTGTCCTGCACCCCTTCGCCCGGAGTGATCAGGCGCAGCAGGATCCTCCGGGCGCAGACGGCCTGGTGGACGGGCAACCGGGCGTAGAGCTCCTCCGCGGTACGGGAGATGGCCCCCTGGACACCGCCCGCCGCCTCGTAGGCGGACAGGGTCAGCGCGCGTCCTTGGCGACGGCGCCAGGTCTCCAGCAGGGCGTGGGACATCAAGGGCAGGCCGCCCGGTTTCTCCGTGACGTCCTCGACGATCCTCGTGGTCAGTTCCCGCTCGACGATCAGCCCCGAGGCCATCGCCGGTTTCACGATGGCCTGCCGGAGTTCCGCCGGGCTCATGGGACCGACGAGCACGGTGGCCTCGCGCAACGCCGCGGCCAGCGCGGGGTGTTCCGCGCAGCGGCCGAAGAAGTCGGCCCGCACCGCGAGCACGACCCTCAGGCCGCGCCCGGGTTCCAGCGCGGTCAGGAGCAGGCCGATGAACGCCCCGCGTTCAGCCGGGTCGGTGCACAGGGTGAACAGTTCCTCGAACTGGTCGACCACGACGACCGTGTCCCCGGGCTCCTGGCTCACCCTCGTCACAGTGGCGCGGGCGGACATGGGCCGGGGCCCTGGGGTGAGGATGCGGATGGCCGCCGGCCGCCGGTCCGGGGACTCCTCGTTCCGGAGGAGCGGGATCAGCCCCGCGCGCAGCAGTGAGGACTTGCCGCTGCCCGAGGAGCCCACCACGGCTACCAGGCGGTGGGCGTGCACCCGCTCGGCGAGCTGAGCGGTGAGCTGGTCCCGGCCGAAGAACACGTCTTGGTCGCCCGTCTCGAAGCGGGCCAGCCCACGGTACGGCGCCTGCGCGTCGTCACCGTCCTCCGCACCGGAGGCCAGGTCCCTGGCCACCGCGTGCCAGCGCTTCTCCCACTCCGCGGCATCCGCGCCGCACGCTTGCGCATAGGCCAGCGCCACCGCGAGCGACGGCAACTGCTCTCCCGCGGCCGCCCGTGACAGCGTCGCCGCCGAGTACGACGTGCGCTGCGCCATGGCTCGGTAGGTGAGGCCTCCCGCTTCCTGGCGCAGCTTGCGCAACTCGAAGGCGAAGGCCTGAGTCGGCCCTGACGCCGGATCCAGCCGGCCTTCACGGCGGCCCATCCCTGCCTCGCCTCCCCGTCGACGCATCGCAGCCGGCCACAACCTACGCACGCCCCTGAGGCAGCTACAAGCCCGCTGACCTGCACTTTTCAGCCAACTACCGGTACGGTCGCCGGTCTTCGGAATTTTGTTGCACGCGGTGGAACCAGGGTGCGCAACAACCAGGCGACCGGGAAGCCTGATGCCTGGCCGGCGACGAACGGTGTCTCGGGGGACGACGCCGGCCAACCACACCCCTATCCCATCGGAGGTACGCATGCTGTCGTTCCGCTCCCGCGCCGCACTGCTCACCAGCGCGGTCCTTCTGGGCGGTGGCGGCCTGATCGCCACCGCCCCGGCGGCCACCGCCGCTCCGCTCCAGCCGCACCACTTCACCTGCACCTACACCACTGCCGAGCCGCAACTCTCCGTCGGTTCCACGGGTGCGGCCGTCAAGCAGGCCCAGTGCCAGCTCAACAGCGTCCTGGACCGTCGGGTCGGCGTGGACGGCGTCTTCGGTTCGGGCACCAAGAGCGCCACCATCGCCTTCCAGCAGTGCGCCGGCCTCAGCGCCGACGGCATCATCGGCCCGAACACCTGGTCCGCGCTCGACCAGTGGTGGCTGAACGACATCGACTGCCACAAGTGACCGGCGTGCCGGGCCGGAGACCGACAGCGCTCCGGCCCGGCACTCGCCGGCCGCCCCGCCACAGCGCCCCACCGATCCCAGAACAGGAGCCGGATCATGGCCTCACCGCGCCGTGCCCTGCTGACCTCGACCGTGCTGCTTCTCGGCGGCGGGCTTGCCGCCGCCGGGCCGTCCGCAGCCGCACCGGCCCGCACGCCCGCCGCAGCAACCACGCGTGTCGCCGCCTGCACCTACTACTCCGGCATCGGGCCCGTACAGTCCGGGAGGACGTATCCGGACCGGCGGGTGGCCGAAGTGCAGTGCCTGATCGACACCAACACCAGCTACCGCCCGCCCCTCCCCGTCGACGGCGTCTACGGCCCCGAAACCGTACGCGCGGTCATCGTGGTCCAACAGCATGCCGGGCTCACCCCCGACGGCATCGTGGGCCCCGCCACCTGGGCGGCCCTGCGAGCCGGCGTCCGGTGGCAGGCGGCCTCGGCGCGCGCATGAGGACGAGGCGGGTTTCCGGACGGCTCCCACCAGCGGCGGTGTGGGAGAGCCCGGCCGGGGCACGGGAATGCTGAGGTGTTCCGCTGACGCGCGGACTCGCACCCGAGGGTGTGGGAGGGCACATGGACGTGCTGACCCGGCTGGACCGATATCAGAGACGGCACCGGTGGGCGGGGATGCCGCTCGCGGTCGTGTACAAGTTCTTCGACGACCAGGCCACCTACCTGGCCGCGCTGATGGCCTACTACGGCTTCGTCTCCCTCTTCCCGCTGCTGCTCTTCCTGGTGGCGATCCTCAGCGCCGCCCTGCACGGCAATCCGCAGCTGCAGCACACCATGCTGCACTCGGCACTGGGCGAGTTCCCGGTGATCGGCGACCAACTCGGCCACAACATCCACTCGTTCCACGGCAGCGGCGCCGCCGTCGCGGTAGGTGTCACGGGCAGCGTGTACGGCGCACTCGGGATCGCCCAGGCAGTCCAGCACGCCCTGAACAAGATCTTCGCAGTGCCGCGGCACGCCCGTCCCGACCCGCTGCGCTCACGGGTGAGGAGCCTGTACTTCCTGCTGCTGCTCGCGATCGGCCTCTGCCTGACGACCGCACTGTCCACCGCCGAATCCGCGGCCACCCTCTTCGGCACCCGCCTGGCCATCGGCATCAGGGTCGCCCTCGGCGTCGTGGCGGTCGCCGTCGACGCCGCCCTCCTCCTGCTCAGCTACCGGCTGATGACCAGGCGCGAGCTGCCGCTGCGCCTGACGTACGGACCGGCCCTGGGAGCCGCCTGCGCCTGGCAGGCACTGCAGTGGGGCGGCTCCTACTACGTCGGGCACGTGCTGCGGGGCACCACCGCGACCTACGGCATGTTCGGCATCGTGCTGGGCCTGCTCGCCTGGATCTACCTCGCCGCCACGGTGTACCTGACCACAGCGGAGATCATCGCCGTACGCTGCCTGCGGCTGTGGCCGCGCAGCCTGCTGACACCCTTCACCGACCATGTCCACCTCGCCACGGGCGACCTGCGCGCCTACCGCTCGTACGCGACCACGGAGTCCTTCAAGGGCTTCGAGAAGATCGACGTCCGCTTCGGCGAGCCTCCGCCGCCGGCCGTGGGCGACACGGGACCTCCCTGATCCGACCGGGAGCAGGCGGGCGCCCGTCTCGGCTCGCTGGGAGGCACGCCGCCTGGAACGCGGTGACTATGAAATGAGGAAGGCAGCGAAAAGAGGAAGGCGGCAGGTCGCCGCCGCGGCACGCGCTCCCGCCGAGGCAGAGGAGGACGGCCTATGGGCAGGACGGGCCCCCCGCATTCCGGCGCCCCGGGCCGGCCCCTGCCCGGGGCCGGCTCGTCGCCCACCGGCCTGCTCGACCTGCTGAGCGTCGCCGCGGTGGTGCTGGACGCCCAGGGACGCGTGGTGTTCTGGAGTCCCCAGGCGGAGGAGTTGTTCGGCTACAGCGGACAGGAGGCGCTGGGCCGGTTCGCGGCGCGGCTGCTGGTCCACGAGGAGCACTGGGACCAGGTGATCGCGCTGTTCGCCCAGGTCATGGAGTCAGGCGCCGACTGGGCCGGGGCCTTTCCGGTCCGGCACAAGGACGGCAGCACGCGGCTGGTGGAGTTCCGCAACATGCGGCTGCTCGACGATCTCGGGGACACCTACGCCCTGGGCCTGGCCGTGGACCAGGCGACGGTGGCACGGATCGAGCGGGGTGTGGCCCTCTCGGCACGTCTGGTCTCGCAGTCCCCGATCGGCCTGGCCATCCTGGATCCCGACCTGCGCTACGTGACCGTGAACCCGGCGCTGGAGCGCATCCACGGCCTCCCCGCCGCCGACCATCTGGGCCGGCGCGTCCGCGACGTCCTGACCTTTCTGGACGCCGAGGCCGTCGAAGCCCGTATGCGCCAGGTCCTGGACACCGGAGAGCCGGTGTCCGACCGGTATGTCGTCGGCCGCACCGGCGCCGACCCGGACCGCGAACACGCGTGGTCGGTGTCGTACCACCGGCTGGACGACGCCACCGGCCGGGTGATCGGTCTGGCCACGTCCGTCATCGACATCACCGAACGCCACCAGGCCACCCGGGCGGCGATCCGCGCCCGGAACCGCCTGGCCCTGATAGCCCACGCCTCCGCCTCCATCGGTACGACCCTCGACGTGGAGCGGACGGCGTACGAGCTGGCCGGTGTCGTCGTACCGGACCTGGCGGACGTGGCCTCGGTCCACGTGCTCGACAGCGTGCTGCGCGGACGCACCCCGTCGGAGACCGGCCCTGCCCGCTTCCGTGTCGCCGCCGTCGCCGCGGCCCCCGCCGGCGAGGCGGCACAGGCGGTGGCCGACAGGCCCGGAGGCCTCGCCACCTACGACAGCGACCGTCTGATCACGCGGTGTGTGCGCACCCGCCGGCCGGTGCTGGTGGCCGAGACCACACGCGGGGACCTGCGGCACATCGCCCGCACCAGCGAGGCCGCCGCCCTCCTGGAGGCGTCCGGCGTGCACTCCTACCTCGTGGTGCCGCTCCTGGCCCGCGGAGAGGTCCTGGGAGCGCTCAGCCTGGCACGCGTCCGCACACCCGCGCCGTTCGACGAGGACGACACCCTCCTCGCCTGCGAACTGGCCGGCCGCGCCGCGACCTGCGTCGACAACGCCCGCTGGTACCAGAGTGTGCGCGACACCGCCCTCACCCTCCAGCGCCGCCTGCTGCCCGAGCTGCCGACCCGCCTGCCCGGCCTGGAGATCGCCTGCCGCTATCGGCCGGCCGGAGCCGTCAGTGAGATCGGCGGAGACTGGTTCGACGCCATGCGCCTGCCGGGCGACCGGACCGCGCTCGTCGTCGGGGACGTGATGGGCAGCGGCATCAACGCCGCCGCCAGCATGGGCCAACTGCGCAGCGCCACCCGCGCGTTCGCCGAGCTGGACCTCGACCCGGCAGAGGTTCTCCGCCATCTCGACCGGCTGGCCGAGGACGTCGAGCACACCATCGCCACCTGCGTCTACTGCCGGTACGACCCCGAGCGGGGCGAGTGCCGTATCAGCCTGGCCGGTCATCTGCCTCCGGCCCTGGTCCGCTCCGGCCGGCCGGCCGAGCTGCTCGACATCCCCTCCGGTGTGCCGCTGGGCGTCGGCGGATGGGCCTTCGAGACGACGGCCTTCCCCTTCCGCCCCGGCGACCAACTCGCTCTCTACACCGACGGTCTGGTCGAGACGCGCGGCGACCCGATCGACGCCCGTCTCGGCATCCTCCGCGACGCCCTGACCGCGACGGCCGCCCAGGATCTGGGGGAGACGTGCGACCGGGTGCTGGAGACCCTCCGGCCCCGGGCCGGCGACGACGTCGCCCTCCTCCTGGCCCGCGCCCGGGGCTGAGGGGGACGGCGGGGCGGTGAGCGCGGTACCGTGCGAGGCGGCCTCGGCGCGCGGGTCACGGGCCTCAGGCGTCCCGGCCCTGTTGATCGGGATCGTCGAACTGGTCGAGAAGGAAGTCGACCGGTACGGAGCCCGTGGTGGCGGCCGCCGTGCGGTCGTCGAGAAGCTGCTCCGCCCAGATGACCTTGCCGCGGGTCGTGTACCGCGTTCCCCACCGCTGGGCGAACTGCGCCACCAGGAACAGCCCGCGTCCGCCCTCGTCCGTGGTCGCCGCCCGCCGCAGGCGGGGCAGGGTGCCGCTGCCGTCCGACACCTCGCAGATCAGACAGCGTCCGTGCAGCAGCCGCACCCTGACCGGCGGCGAGCCGTACCGGATCGCGTTCGTGACCAGCTCGCTGAGAATCAGTTCGGTGGCGAATCCGGTCTCCTCCAGCCCCCATCCCCGCAGGGTCTCCCTGCAGCGGGCCCGTACCGAGGGCACCAGCGCCGGGTCCGGCGGCACGTCCCACTCGGCCACGCGCGAGGCCGGGAACCTCCGGGTACGCGCCGTCAGCAGCGCGATGTCGTCGCGGGCGGGTGACGGCTTGAGGGCGTCGATCACCGCCTGGCACGTCTCCTCCGGAGTACGGCCCCCGGATCCGCCCAGCGCCCGGCGCAGCCGCTCCATCCCCGCGTCGATGTCGTGGGTGCGGTCCTCCACGAGGCCGTCGGTGTACAGCACCAGTTGTGAGCCCTCCGGCAGGGACAGCTCGGCGGTCTCGAAGGGGTAGCCGCCCAGGCCGAGCGGTGTCGAGGCCGGCACGCCGGCACAGGTGACCGTCCCGTCCGGGTGCAGCACCACCGGTTCCGGGTGTCCCGCACGGGCCATCGTGCAGACCCCCGCCACCGGGTCGTACACCATGTAGAGACAGGTCGCCCCGGTCACGCCCCCACCCTCGCCGCCCGCCGCGGCGTCGCCCGTGTTCTCCTCGTTGTCCATGCGGACGACCAGGTCGTCCAGGTTCCCGAGCACCTCGTCCACGGGCAGGTCCAGAGTGGAGAAGTTGTGCACCGCGGTGCGCAGCCGGCCCATGGTCGCCGCCGCGTGCAGCCCGCGGCCGACGACGTCACCCATCACCAGGGCCACCCGGGCGCCCGGAAGCGGGATGATGTCGAACCAGTCCCCGCCCACCCCCGCCTCCGCGGGCAGATACCGCCAGGCCACCTCCAGCGCGTCCTGTTCCGGCTGCCCCCGTGGCAGCAGGCTGCGCTGCAACGTCACCGCCATCGCGTGCTCGCGGGTGAACCTGCGGGCGTTGTCGATGGCCACCGCCGCCCGGGTGGTGAGTTCCTCCGCGAAGGTGAGGTCCTCCGGCTCGAACGCCGGGGAGTCCGCCGTCCGGTAGAAGTTCACCACGCCCAGCGGCACGTTCCGCGCCCGCAGCGGCACGCTCACCAGCGAGCGCAGCCCGCGCTCCAGGGCCATCCGGGAGCGCTCCGGATCCTGTGCCCGCCAGCCGTGCGCCTCCCGCAGGTCCGCCTCCAGCATGGGCCGCCGTTCCCGCAGTGTCCGCATCTGCGGGGTCCCGGCCGAGAACGTGATCACTTCACCCAGCGGATACACCGGCACCATCCGCTGGTCGCCGCCGATCGCCGTGCGGCGCAGCCGCCGCCAGCCCTCCGCCGTGGGCTCCCACCCCCGCAGTACCGCCTCCAGCAGATCCACCGTCACGAGGTCGGCGAACTGGGGCGCCGCCACATCGGCCAGCTCTTGGGCCGTGCGTTCCACGTCCAGCGTGGTCCCGATCCCCACTCCGGCCTCGTACAGCAGCTTCAGCCGCTCCCGCGCGACCTCTGCCCGCCCCGAGACCGCCGCCAGCTCCGTGGTGTCCCGCAGGGTCACCACGTCGCCTCCCCGGTCGGAGCGCGGGTATGTCGGACGCTTGTTCACCAGCAGCAACCGGTCCCCGGCGAGATGCAGCTCATCGGTGACCGGCTCCGGCGACGACAGCAGACCCGTGATCGGCTCCGGCATTCCCAGCTCGCCCAGCGGGCGCCCCCGCACGTCCGCCGGCAGCCCGAGCAGCCGCGTCGCCTCGTCGTTGGCCAGCAGCAGCCGCCCGTCGGGCCCGGTGATCAGCACTCCTTCCCGCACCGAGTGCAGCACCGCGTGGTGGTGCTCGTACAACTGCGCCAGTTCCACCGGGGCCAGGCCGTGCGTCTGCCGGCGCAGCCGCCGGGACACGAGCGTCGTTCCCGCCACGGCCAGCGCCAGCGCGGCAGCGCCGCTGGCCAGGAGGATCGGCAGCTGCGGCGCCCACAGTGCCGCCACGTTCTTGACCGTGATGCCGGCCGAGACCAGACCGATCACCTTCCCCTGCGAGTCGGTCACCGGGACCACCGCCTGTACGGTCGTCCCCCTGCCCGCGGGCAGGGGCGGCCCTCCCGCCTGCTCGACGACGGTACGGCCCTGCAGCGCCGGTGCGATGGTGCCGACGAACTTCTTCCCGATCTCCTGGGGGTAGGGGTACGTGTAACGGATCCCCTTGGTGTTCATGACGATGACGAAGTCCACGCCCGCGCGCTTCCGCGCCGCCTCGGTCTGCGGCTGGAGCAGCGCCGTCGGGTTCCGGCTGCGCAGCGCCTCCGCCGTGCTGCGCGCACTCGCGAACGACTGGGCCGCGACCACCGACTCACGACGCCCCTGCTGCAGCGCGTCCCGCGCCGTCTGGAGCACCATGGCCGCCACCGCGGCCACCACCAGCAGGACCACGATGACGACCTGGAGAAGGAACACCTGACCGGCCGCAGTGCGCGGGTCCAGCAGGGAGGCCCGGTGCCGGCGCGAGCGTCCGACGGGCGGATGACGTTCCGGGCTCGGAGGGGGCCCGGAGATTACCTCCATACACCCTTGATAACACCACTGTGGGCAAGCCGAAGTCCCAAGCGGCCGGGCGGCGCGGCGGCGCCCTCCGGTCCGTCGGCCGCAACGAAGGCCGTTATGCCCCGATAAGATATCTTTTGTGATCAGGACAGGACGGCATCGGCGCCACCGCGCTCGCTACGGTGGCCGACGCGAGACCGTACTGGTGTCGCCCGTGATCCTCACCGTCCTCATCACGGGCCTGGCTTTCGCCACCCCCAGGGAGATCGCCTTCAGCCGTCTCCTGCCCGCCGCACCCGCCCTCGCCGCCGCGATGTGGCCCGTGCTCCCCACGATCCTGCTGGGCGCGTTCTGCCTGCTGGTCATGATCGGGCTCAGCCTCGTCTACACCGATCTGGGAACGCCCTACACGGCGGCTGCGATCGTCGCGGTCACTCTGGCAGCCGCCTACACGAGCCGTCTCCGACTCCAGCGGGAGGAGACGCTCTTCCAGATCCGGCTGGTCGCCGACGCGGCGCAGCAGGTCCTGCTGCGCCCGCTGCCGCGCCGCGTCCAGGACGTCGACATCGAGTCCCTGTATCTCGCGGCCCAGGAGCAGGCCCGCATCGGAGGCGACTTCTACGAGGTCGCCGACACGCCGTACGGGGTGCGGCTGCTCATCGGTGACGTGCGCGGCAAAGGGCTGTCGGCGGTGGGGGCGGCCTCGGCGGTGATCAACTGCTTCCGGGAGAACGCGTACGACCAGCCCGACCTGAGGGGCATCATCCATCGCCTGGAGACCAGCATGGGCCGCTACAGCGTCGCGCTCCTCGACCCGGACCAGCCCGAGCACTTCGCCACCGCTCTGATCGCCGAGATCCCCTACGGCAGGGGGCAGGTGAAAATCCTCAACTGCGGACATCCCCCGCCCCTGCTGATGCGGAGCGGAGAGGTCCGTGTCCTCGAACCCACCGTCCCCTCGCCGCCCCTCAACCTGGCGTCGCTCCTGGGAGAGGACTACAACGTCGACACCGTGGCCTTCGCCTCGGGCGACCAGATGCTGCTCTACACCGACGGCGTGACGGAGACCCGGGACCGCGCCGGCGCGTTCTTCCCGCTGCCGGAGTGGATGCGGCAGCTCGGCCCGGCGGCGCCCCGTGAGCTGCTGGACCGGCTTCACCGGGACCTGCTCCACTACAGCGGCGGACGGCTCGACGACGACATCGCGGCCGTCGCCGTCCGCTGTAGTCGCGCCGCGGTTCAGGAGTCCTCCGCGTAGGTGGCCGCCGGCCCCGCCGCGGCTGCGGCCACGATGCCGCCGGCCGGTGTGCCGGCGGCCGGTCCAGGTGTCTGCTGCCTCGTTCTGGGCCGACCATGGAGGAAGGCAGCACGCCCGCCGGTACGGCACGCGCAAGGTGCCGAGCGGGAAGGGAAATGAGGCATGGGCACGACGGACTCCTCCCCAGCAGGCGACGACCGGTCAGTGGCGGGTCCCGCCGCTCCGCCCAGCGGCCTGCTCGATCTGCTCAGCGTCGCCGCGGTGGTGCTGAACGCGGAGGGCCAGGTGGTCTTCTGGAGCCCGAAGGCCGAGGAACTGTTCGGCTACACCGCGGAGGAGGCGCTGGGCCAGCACGCGGCTCGGCTGACGGTCCACGAGGAGCACCGGGACGCGGTGATCAAGCTGTTCGCCGAGGTCATGGAGTCCGGCACCGACTGGGCGGGGGCGTTCCCGGTGCGGCACAAGGACGGCAGCACCCGCCTGGTGGAGTTCCGCAACATGCGGCTGCTGGACGAGCTCGGCGACGTCTACGCCCTGGGCCTCGCCGCGGACCAGGCCGCCGTGGAGCGGGTCGAACGCGATGCCGCCCTGGCCATGCGTCTGGTGTCCCAGTCCCCGGTCGGGCTGGCCATTCTGGACCCTGACCTGCGGTACCTGGCCGTGAATCCCGCTCTCGAACGCATCACCGGTCAGTCCGCCGCCGAGCGTCTCGGTCGGCCGGCCGGCGAGGTCCTGAGCTTTCTGGACACGGACCCCGAGGCGCGTCTGCGCCGTGTTCTGGAGACCGGCGAGTCGGTGGTGGACCGGCACATCGTCTGCCGGCCCCCCGTCGATCCCGACCACGAGCACGCCTGGTCCGTCTCCTACTACCGGCTGGAGGATTCCGCCGGGCGGGTGCTGGGTCTGGCCTATTCCGTCATCGACGTCACCGAGCGGCATCGGGCCGCGGCCGAGGCGGCACAGGCCCGGCAACGGCTGACGCTGATCGCCAGGGCCTCCGCCTGCGTGGGCACCACCCTCGATCTGGAAACCACGGCACGCGAGCTCGCCGACGTCGTCGTCCCGGTCCTGGCCGATGTGGCAGCCGTGGACGTACTCGACAGCGCCCTGGCCGGCCGGATGGCGCCACGCGAGGGGCCGGCCCACTTCCGCGCCCTCGCCGTGCACGCGGCCCACTCCACGGAGGCGGTCCGCGCGGCCGACCCGCCGGGGGAACTCGCCTCGTACGCCGACGACCGCCTGATCACCCAGTGCGTCCGCACCCGGCAACCGGTCCTGGTGCCCCGCACCACCCGTCGGGATCTGGAGCGCATCGCCCGGCACGGCGAGGCAGCCTCCCTGCTCGCGTCGGCCGGCGTCCACTCCTACCTGGCCGTACCGCTCATGGCCCGGGGTGAGGTCCTGGGCGCCCTCGACCTCAAACGCACCCGGAACCCCGCGCCCTTCGACGCCGACGACGCACTCCTGGCCTGGGAGCTGGCCGCACGAGCCGCGGTGTGCATCGACAACGCCCGCGGATACCAGGCCCAGCGCCAGGCGGCCCTCACCCTCCAGCGCAGCCTGCTGCCCGACCCCCCGTCGCGCCTGCCCGGCCTGGAGGTCGCCTGCCGGTACCAGCCTGCCGGCGCCACGAGCGAGATCGGCGGTGACTGGTACGACGCCATACCCCTCCGGGGCGACAGAACCGCCCTGGTCGTCGGGGACGTCATGGGCAGCGGCATCAACGCCGCCGCCACCATGGGTCAACTCCGCAGCGCCGCCCGCGCCTTCGCCGAACTCGCGCTCGCCCCCGCCGAGGCCCTCCGGCACCTGGACCACCTGACCGAGGGTGTCGAGCAGACCATCACCACCTGCATCTACTGCGTCTACGACCCGCACCGGGGGCAGTGCGAGATCTGCCTCGCCGGCCACCTGCCCCCGGTCCTGATGCGTGCCGGCCACGCGGCCCGGCTTCTCGACCTTCCCGCCGGCGCACCGCTAGGGGTCGGCGGGGTGCCCTTCGAGGCCACCACCATCCCCTTCCGCCCCGGCGACGCGCTGGCCCTCTACACCGACGGCCTGGTCGAAACCCGGAGCGAACCCATCGACGCCCGCCTGGACGCCCTCCTCGACGCCTTCACCGCGACACGCGGCCACGGTCTGGAAGACACCTGCGACCGCATCCTGGAAGCCCTGCGCTCGCCGGGGGGTGAGGACGACGTCGCGCTGCTCGTGGCCCGGGCCCAGCCCTGAGCCGACTCGATCCGGACGGTGCCGGCGGCCGGTGATGGCCGGAATCTGTACATTTGTACATGGAGAGTCGCGGCCGTCGGGCATGCGACGGTCGCGCCCATGCTCAAGAACCTCGCAGGCGAGGACGACATGATCGACTTGAGTGCGCCGATCGTGGCCACATTCCTCGTGTATGTGGCCGTCATGATCGCGACAGGGGTCTGGGCCTACAGCCGCACTCACACCTTCGCCGACTTCGCCCTGGGGGGCCGCAGGCTCAGCGCGTTCGTGGCCGCCCTGTCCGCCGGGGCCAGCGACATGTCCGGCTGGCTCTTCCTCGCCTTTCCCGGAGCGGTGTACGCGGCCGGCGTCGGCGCCAGCTGGATCGCGGTCGGTCTGGTACTCGGTACGTATCTCAACTGGCTGTTCGTCGCGCCGAGGCTGCGCACCTACACCGAGCGCGCCGGGAACGCCGTGAGTCTGTCGGCCTACCTGGAGGAGCGGTTCGAGGACCGCACCCGGATGCTCCGGATGGTCTCGGCCGCGGTCACCCTCGTGTTCTTCACCGTCTACGTCGCCAGTGGGCTGGTGGCCGGCGGCGTACTGTTCGGGCACATCTTCGGTGTCAGTTTCGCGCTCGGAGTGACCCTGACCGCCCTGGTGATCGTCGTCTACTCGTGCCTGGGCGGCTTCCTCGCCGTGAGTCTGACCCACGTCATGCAGGCCACGCTGATGTTCCTCGCCCTGCTCGTGCTCCCCGCCGTCGGGATCGGAGCGCTCGGCGGCTTCGGGGCACTGAGCGACGCCCTCGGCGGCAAGGCTCCCGGCCTGCTGGACATGGGCGCCAAGGTCGACTTCTCGCACGGGCGGTGGTCGGCAGGCGGGTCGCTCGGCGCCGTCGCGATCGTCTCGCTGCTCGCCTGGGGACTCGGCTATTTCGGCCAGCCGCACATCCTGGCCCGCTTCATGGGCATCCGCAGCACCGGCGCCATCCCCGCGGCCCGCCGCCTGGAAACCGGATGGGTCATCGTCGTACTCGCCGGCGCCACCCTCGTCGGCCTGGTGGGCATCGCCCGGACCGGCACGCCGCTGCACGACCCGCAGACGGTGTACATCAGTCTCAGCCGGACCCTGCTCAATCCCTGGGGTGCCGGGGTGATGCTGATCGCCGTACTGGCCGCGATCATCTCGACCGCGGACAGCCAGCTCCTCGTGTCGTCGGTCGCCCTCACGGAGGACTTCTACCGCGCGTTCCTCAACCGGCGCGCCTCGGACAGGACACTGGTCTGGGCCGGTCGCGCCGCCGTCGTCGCCGTGATCCTGGTGGCCTTCGCGATCGCGCTCAGGGGCGGCGGGCTGCTGGGCATCGTCGCCTACGCCTGGGCGGGCTTCGGCGCCGCGTTCGGGCCGGTCGTGCTTCTCTCGCTGTACTGGCCGCGCATGACCTGGGCCGGGGCCATGGCCGGGATCGTCTCGGGCGCGGGCACGGTGCTGCTGTGGAAGAAGATCAATCCGCTGCTCGGTCCCTTCGAGTCGGGCATCTACGAAATGGTCCCGGGCGTCCTGGTCGCCACGGTTGCCGCACTGGTCTTCGGCAGGTTCGTCGGCCGCCCTCCGAAACGGGCCTTCTGGCGGATGCCGGGCGGCGGGGTGAGCCGGCTGATGCTCACTCCCTTCCTCACCCACGCGCCGGTCGGCATCGCCGTCCTCGACACGGACCTGCGGTACGTCTGGGTGAACGAACCACTGGAACGCCGCATCCCCCTCGAACACCGGCTGGGCCGGCGGCCGGTGGACGTGCTGCCGCAGGCGGAGGCCGCGGCCCTGGAGGAGAACATGCGCGGGGTCCTGGAGACCGGCGCTCCGGTGATGGACTACGAATACCGGGGCACCGGTGGCACGGACCCCGACACCGGCCGCGCGATCTCCGCGTCCTTCTTCGCGATGAAGGACCGCCACGGCCGGAACGTCGGTGTCTGGTACATGGTCATCGACGTCACCGAACGCTGGCGGGCCCAGGAACGCCTGGCCCTGCTCAACGACGCCGCCACCCGCATCGGCAGCACCCTGGACGTGACGCGGACCGCCCAGGAACTGGCCGACGACGCCGTGCCGTCCGTCGCCGACTTCGTCGCCGTGGACCTGCTGGACTCGGTCATGCGGGGCGAGGAACCGGCGCCCGGGCCGGTCGGCATGTCGCCCGTCATCCGGCGCGCGGGGCAGCAGTCGGTGCGCGAGGGCTGCCCCGAGGCGAGTCTGACCGTGGGGGAGACGGTCCGGCGGGCCGCCTCGTCGCCCGTGACCCGCTGTCTGCTGGAGAGCAGGACCCTGGTGGAACGGATCCTGGACCGCGACGCCAGCCCATGGGTGACCGAGGACGAGTCGCTGGGCGCCTCCTTCCGTGACTACGACTTCCGCTCGGTGATGGTGCTCCCGGTGCGGGCGCGTGGCGTCACCCTGGGCGCGGCGACGTTCGCCCGGTCCCGGCGGAGGGGCCCCTTCGAGGACGACGACGTGCGACTCGCCGAGGAACTCGTCTCCCGCGCGGCGGTGTGCATCGACAACGCGCGCCGTTACACCCGCGAGCGCACCGCGGCCCGCTCCATGCAGCGCTATCTGCTGCCGCAGGAACTGACGGGAGGGTCCGCGCTGGCGGTGGCGTCGTGGTACCTCCCGGCGGATGTCCCCAGTGGGGTGGGCGGCGACTGGTTCGACGTGATTCCGCTGTCCGGAGCGCGGGTCGCGCTGGTCGTCGGGGACGTGGCCGGGCACGGCATCAACGCCGCGGCGACCATGGGGCGTCTGCGCACCGCGGTACGCACGCTCGCCAACCTCGACCTCTCCCCGGACGAGTTGCTGGCCCATCTGGACGACCTGGTCATCGGGCTCATGGGCGCGCAGGACGGCGACACCCCGACGGCCACCCAGGAGGAGGCCGCGGGCACCGCGTTCATGGGCGCCACCTGCCTGTACGCCGTCTACGACCCGGTCAGCAGGCGGTGCGCGCTGGCCCGGGCCGGTCACCTCCCGCCGGTGATCGTCGGTCCGGGCGGTGGTGCGGACGTCCTGGACCTGCCCGCCGGACCGCCCCTCGGCCTCGGCTACCTCCCCTTCCAGTCCGTCGAGCTGGAGCTGGCCGAGGGCAGCCTCATCGCGCTCTACACCGACGGCCTCATCCAGTCCTTCGACCGGGACATCGACGCCGGTCTCTGCCGGCTGCGGGCTGCCCTCGCGGCGCCCCGGCCGACACTGGAGGAGACCGGCCGCGGGGTGATCGACGACCTGCTGGCGGACCCGCCGTCCGACGATGCGGCCCTGCTCCTGTCCCGGACCCGTGTGCTGGCCCCCGACCGGGTCGTCTCCTGGGACCTGGCCAGCGATCCGGCGGCCGTCGCGCACGCCCGCGCCCTCGCCGTCCGGCAGCTGACGGAGTGGGGCATGCCCGATCTGACGTTCACCACCGAGCTCATCGTCAGCGAACTGGTCACCAACGCCATCCGGCATGCCGCCGGGCCGGTGTGTCTGCGCCTGATCCGGGACCGCGCCCTGATCTGCGAGGTCTCCGACGCCAGCAGTACCTCGCCGCGCCTGCGCCACGCACGGACCACCGACGAGGGAGGGCGGGGCCTGCTGATCGTGGCCCAGCTCGCCCACCGGTGGGGCACGCGCTACACGGCCAGCGGCAAGATCATCTGGACGGAGCAGGTCGTCCCGGCGGACATCTGAGCGGAGCCACCGTCGCGTATGAGGTGACCACGCGACGCCTCAACTATGAAGTGACACTTGCCGGTTGAGGCCGCGACCCCTACATTAAGCCAGCCATTAAATCTATTTAACTGAACACTTAAGTGGGGGTTGCCGTGCCGCGTCCCGCAAGACCGCACATGCGCTGGATCACCGCTGCCGGGGCCGTCCTCGCCGCCGTCGCGGCGCTGGCCGGCGGAGTGAACCCAGCACCCGCCGAGGCGGCCGGCCCCTCGGCCCGCACTCAGCACGTCGAGTACTTCCCCGGACCCCGGGCCGAGCCCCGCCAGGTGACCGTGCCGGCGGACGCCCCCGGCCGGATCACCCGCCCCGCGCCGGCCCTGACGGGCACCGCCCCCGCGGTGAAGGCCCTCCAGCGCACCGGACCGGTGTCCGGGCGGCTCGATCTGGTGGTGATGGGGGACGGCTACACGGCCGGCGAACAGCGCGAGTTCGCCGCCGACGCCCAGGAGAAGCTGGACGCGATCTTCGGTGTCGAGCCGTACCGGAGCTACCGCGGCCTGTTCAACATCTGGTTGGTCAACGCCGTCTCCGACGAGTCCGGCGTCTCCGGTGACCCGGCGGCCGGCGTCGTGAAGCACACCGCGCTGGGCTCCTCCTTCTTCTGCGACGGCATCGAGCGACTCCTGTGCGTCGACACCGGCGAGGTCGCCCAGTACGCCGGCCTGGCACCGGAAGCCGACATCGTCTTCGTCATCGCCCACTCCGCCAAGTACGGCGGCGCGGGCTACTCCGCCGCCGACCTGCCGCCGGGCTCGGCCTTCCACGGGGTGGCGACGATGTCGTCCGGCAACGACCGGTCGTACCTCATAGGCGCCCACGAACTCGGCCACTCCATAGGCCACTTGGCCGACGAATACCAGTACACGGGCTACGGTACCTATCCCTCCGCCGAGGAACCGGCCACCGCCAACCTCACCGTCCACCGCGACCTGGGCACGACGAAGTGGTACCGCTGGCTCGGGACCCAGGACCCGTCCGGTTCGGTCGTGGGCACGTACGAAGGCGGGGGCTACTACGAGGCGGGCGTCTACCGTCCGACCGAGACGTCCATCATGCGGTCCCTGGCCTCGACCGAGTTCAACGTCGTCGGCCGGGAGGCGATGATCGCCGGCTTCTACGCCGACGCGGACGCGCTGACCTCCGCCCTCCCGACATCCCGGCCCGTCGGGCAAGGGCGCCGGATCACGGTGTGCCTGGCGCCGCTGACCGGCCTCGCCGACCCGGAACTGACCTGGTACGTCGACGGCAGGCAGGTCCGGTCGGCGACGGGTGATCTGTCGGTGACGCCGCACGAACTGGGTGTTCGGGGCCACGGCCACCAGGTCACGGCGACCGTGACCGACCGCACGACGGCCCTACGGGACCCCGCGGCCCGGGCCCGGGCGACCACCTCGCTGACGTGGACGGTGCGGTGACACAGCGGCCCTCACCGCCGACTGAGGGCGCCCGGACACCTGGGCGTCACTGGATGGTCCAGCCCACGCTGCCCACTCCCGTGCTGTAGAACGCGCAGGAGCCCGTGGACTCGCCGTACTGCCCCGGGTCGAGCGTCACCCAGTTGCCGGAGACGTCCGGCGCCCAGCCGCAGACGATCTCGGCCCGGAAGGTGACGGTGTGGTCGGTGTTGTTCTGGCAGCCCGCGATGCCGACGTCCGGATCGTTGTTGTGCACCCAGCCGTCGCAGTCGACGGTCCCTTCGGCGGCGGCTGCCTGCGCCGGCACCGCCGCACCGGCGAGGGTGAGGGCCGCCGCGGACACCGCGGTGGCCAGGCCGGCTGCCAGGATGCGCTTCCTGCTGTGCATGTGTACCCCCGTGAGGTGGAGTCGCTGTCTTCCTGTGATCAGTGAAGAGCAGCGGGGCCCCGGCGTGAACCTGAGACATCCGAGGGTCCCCCTCACCGGGGCGACGCACCGGCGTCCCGGCCCCCGGTCAGCCGCAGGGTCGCCAGGGCCGCCATACCCGCCGCGACACCGAAGGTGAGGGCGGCCGGGACGCCGGCGCCGAGCCCGGAGAACAGGTACACAGGCCCCCACGCGCTGACGGTGTCGTCCATCACCATGTGCAGCACCTGGCTCGCCAGCAGCCCCAGCACGGTCGCGCAGACCGCACCTGCCGCCATCGCCGGCACGGTGGCCCGGGTGAGCAGGCCGGGCAGCAGGCGCAGCGCCCACCACACCACCGCCAGCATGACCACGTCAGCGGCCCGGTACAGCAGCCAGTGGCCGGGTGGCGTGGTCGACGGGCCGGTCCAGGAGCCCAGCAGCAGCCACTGCCGCAGGAGGTCGCCGGGCTCCGACAGCAGACCCGCACCGCTGAACCAGGTCTGGATCCTGGCCGCCACCGGTTCGTACGAGAGCACCACCAGCGACAGCGCGATCACCGCGGTCCCGGCGGTCGCCGCCGAGCGCGCGGCGCGCGGCGGCGCACTCCGCCGCGGCTGCGGGTCCGCGTCCTTCGCGGTGACACGCGCCACGAGCACGGTGAGCACGGCGGTCAACAGCGCTACCGCCACCACCGCCGGCCCGCTCGACGCGATCACCTCCGCGAGCTGCGGCAGGACCCGGTAGCTGCCGTGCCCCCGGGACGCGATCAGCCACGGCGCGGAGACCGTCACGGCCAGCGTCGCGGCCACCGGGCCCCAGGCCCACAGGGCGAGCAGCGTGGCCGGCGTACGCCGCTGCGTCGGCGGAATCCTGCGGATCAGGAGCAGCGCGCCCGCCAGGAAGAAGAGGAAGACCGCCAGGAACCTGATCTGCATCGCGGTGCGGTACAGATCGGCGTACTGGGTGTCCGCGCTCAAGGCGGCGCCCCCGCTCGTCCCCGCGTCCGCGGGCCCGTCGTAGGGCAGCGCCGTCGCGGGGTCGTACGACCAGGGCGTGAGCCAGCGCCGGAGTTCGCCCGCGGACTGGCCATCGAACACGCGCGTGGCGCCGGGCAGGTTCAGCGCCTGCGCGCTCGCCCCCGCCCACCACAGCAGCAAGGTGATCAGCAGGGCACCGAGCAGTGCCGGTATCACCGCACGCCGACAGGTCACGTGCGTTCCCCCGCCCCGGGCCTCTCAGGTCTGTTCATGGCGAAGATTCTCCCGGGGCGCAGCCGGTGCTGCCTGAGTACGCGTACTCAGGCGGACGACCCCACTGTGTCTGCCGCTCATCTGTGATGCCGGTGTCTCCGGAGAGCGCCGTCTGATTGGCAATGGGCTGGGTGGGAAGTCGGGAGGGGCACAGCCCGCCGCCGGTGGACCGGTGGGGCGGGTACGCCCGTCACCCGAGGAGTGTCGTGACCCTTCGCATCGGAGTGGAAGAGGAGTTCCACATCGTCGAGGTGGAGACGGGTCTGCTCGTGTCCCGAGCCGACACCGTGCTGGCAGAGCTGCCGGGACGCACCTTCACGACCGAGTTGCAGCAGGCGACGGTGGAGTCCAACAGCGATGTGCACACGTCTCTGGACGGCCTGTACGGCGACGTCATCGGCACCAGACGCCGGCTCGACGCCGCAGCGACCGCCCACGGGCTGGCCGTGGTGGCCACCGGAACGGTGCCGCTGGCCCGCACGGCGGACATCCTCCCCACGCCCGGCCACCGCTACCGTCGCATGGTCGACGAGTACCGCATGATCGCCGACGAGCAGCTGATCTGCGGGACCCACGTCCACGTCGACGCCCCCGACCGTGACCTGGCCGTACGCGTCATGTGCGAGGTGTCGCCGTGGCTGCACGTGCTGCTGGCCCTGTCCGCCAGCTCGCCCTTCTGGCTGGGCGCCGACACCGGCTACGCCAGCTGGCGCACCATGGTGTGGCAGCGCTGGCCCACCTCGGGGCCGCCCGGGTGCTTCGCGGACGCCGCCGACTACGACGCGGCCGTGCAGTGCCTCGTCGACTCCGGCGTCATCAGCGACCCGGGGATGATCTACTACGACATCCGGCCCTCCGCCCACCAGCAGACCCTTGAACTGCGCATCTGCGACGCCTGTCCGCGCGCGGAAACGGTCGTGCTGATCGCCGGACTCTTCCGCGCGCTGGTGAGCGACGCCCATGAGCGGCTGGGAACGACGGAGGTCCGGGCCTGCGCCGGCCGGCACGAGTGGCTGCGTGCCGCCGCCTGGCGGGCCGCCCGGTCGGGCCTGGAAGGAGCCCTGATCGATCCCGGAAGCCGGCATGCGGCGCCCGCGGCCCAGGTCGTGCGCAGCCTGCTGCGCCGGGCGCGCCCGGCACTGGAGGCCGCCGGAGACTGGCACACGGTCCGGGAGCTCACCGAGAGGGCCCTCGCAACCGGCAGCGCCGCCCACCGCCTGCGCCGTACGGCCGCGCAGGAGGACCTCCTGGCCTGCACGGATCTGGCGATCGCGGAAACCAGGGGTGACGACCAGCCGCGTCCGCGGTCCGCCGCCCCCGCCCGGCACGTCGCCTCCCCGGGGCGGCCCGCCGCGGAGGCCTCCGGGGCCCGCCCGGCACACATCGCCGGCCGCTGAGGCGTGCATTAGGAGCTCAGCCGCCTCACCGGCCCACCCCTGTATGTCCTCTCGTCGCGAAGGGAACAACACCGTGTCAACCAGTCCCGACCCCATACCGACGGGCACCCCGACTGGGCCCGCGCCCACCGCACCGCCGCGCAGCCCACGCGACCGGTACGCGCCGTGGGGAGGTGGTCGCGGATGTGCGGCCTGAGCGGGGAGATGCGCTTCGACGGCACGCGGCCCGACCTGGCGGCCGTCGAGCGCATGAGTGAACGGCTCGCCTCCCGCGGTCCCGACGGTCACGGGATCTGGTCGCGGGACGCGGTGGCGCTCGGGCACCGCAGGCTGAAGATCATCGACCTCTCCGAGCACGGCGCGCAGCCGATGACCGACGACCGGCAGGAGCTGACCGGCGTCTTCAACGGATGCATCTACAACTACGCCGAGCTGCGCCGGGAACTCAAGGCCCGCGGCCACCGGTTCCGGTCCACCTCCGACACCGAGGTCGTCCTCAAGGCGTACCAGCAGTGGGGGACCGCCTGCGTCGACCGCTTCTACGGCATGTTCGCCTTCGCCCTCGTCGAGCACCGGACCGGCCGGCTGATCCTGGTGCGCGACCGGCTCGGCATCAAGCCCCTCTACCTGGCCGAGACCCCCGGGCGGCTGCGCTTCGCCTCGACGCTGCCCGCCCTGCTCGCGGCCGGGGACGTCGACACCTCGCTGGACCCGGCCGCCGTGCACCAGTACCTCAGCTGGCACGCGACCGTCGCCGCACCCCGCACCGTCCTGAACGGGGTGCGCAAGCTCCCCCCGGCCACCGTGCGGATCGTCGAACCGGACGGCACCTACGCGGAGCACCGCTACTGGCAGCCGTCGTACACACGCCGCCCCGAGCACACGGGTATGGGCCCCGCCGAGTGGCGGGACGCGGTGCTGGACGCCCTGCGGACCGCCGTACGCCGGCGGATGGTGGCCGATGTGCCGGTCGGTGTGCTGCTCTCCGGAGGGCTGGACTCCAGCCTGATCGTGGCGCTGCTGGCCGACGAGGGGCAGCGGGACCTGGCGACGTTCAGCGTGGGCTTCGAGTCGGAAGGCGGCGACGAGGGGGACGAGTTCCGGTACTCCGACCTGGTCGCCAGGGAGTTCGCCACCGACCACCACCAGCTGGTGGTTCCCTCGCGGCGGGTGTCGACGGCCCTGGACGCGGCGGTCCTGGCGATGAGCGAGCCGATGATGAGCCATGACGTGGTCGCGTTCCATCTGCTGTCCCAGGAGGTGGCCAGGCATGTGAAGGTCGTCCAGAGCGGGCAGGGCGCCGACGAGGTCTTCGCCGGCTACCACTGGTATCCGCGCCTCGCCTCCGCGGCCCGCGAGGAGGAACCGGACAGGTATGCCGAGACGTACTTCGACCGGCCGCACGCCGACCTCGCGGCGATGCTGCAACCGCACATGCTGCCCCGGGACGACGTCTCCGGCCGGCTCGTCCGGGAGCACATGGCGGCGCCGGGCGCCGAGACCGCGCTGGACGCCGCGCTGCGGCTCGACACGCATGTCATGCTGGTGGACGATCCGGTCAAGCGGGTCGACAACATGACCATGGACTCGGGCCTGGAGGCCCGGGTGCCCTTCCTGGACCACGAGCTGGTGGAGCTGGCGGCCGCCTGCCCGCCGGAGCTGAAGCTGGCCGACGGCGGCAAGGGCGTCCTGAAGGAGGCCGGCCGCAAACTGCTGCCCCACGAGATCGTCGACCGCCCCAAGGGCTACTTCCCGGTCCCGGCCATCACCCACCTGGCCGGACCCGTCCTGGAAAGGGTGCGCGAGGCACTGGGCGCCCCGGAGGCGAAGCGGCGCGGGCTCTTCCAGGACTCCTACGTCCGCGAACTGCTGGCGGCCCCCGACCGACACCGTACCCAGCGCGGGGCGAACGCGCTGTGGCAAGTGGCTTTGCTGGAGATATGGCTGCAGACGCACGGAATCTGACCGGGGAACTCCTCACCGAGCGCACGCCGGGCACGGACCGGCCCGCTGCCGAGCGGCCCGCCGCCGCGCCTCCCACCGCCGACTCGCCTCCACCGGGCCCGGACGGCCACGGCACCTCCTTCGCCGCACCCGCCCGCATCCCCCTGCCGGACGCCTCCGGGCCACGCGACGCCACGACACGGCTCATCGCGCACGGCTGCTGGTACCCCTCGGCCGACCCGGCCGGCACACAGGTCGCCTTCATCTGCGACCGAGGCGGTGTACCCCAGCTGTGGACGGGCCCCGTCGACGGCGACGCGGTGCGTCTGCTCGACGACGGCCCCGACCCCGTCCGGGAGGTGGCCTGGTCGCCCGACGGCCGCTGGATCGCCTATACGGTGGCTCCCGGCGGCGGTGAGCACACGCGGGTGCTGTGCGTACGCCCCGACGGCACCGACCGGCACATCCTGGCCGGAGCCGAGCCGGGCAGCTCCGCCCACCTGGGCTGCTGGGCGCACGACGGATCGGCGGTCGCGGTCACCGTCGCGGTCCCCACCGCCGTACCCGCCCTGGACACCATGGCAGAGCCCGGCCCCGCCGGCGCTCCGGCAGCCGGTCGCCTGCCGGAGCACTGGCAGGGCCGGATGGGCGGTGCCGAACTCCTCGGGGCGGCACCCCAGGCGGACCCCGGACTCGGAGTGCCGTCACCCCCCGGCACCGTCGACACGCGGGAACGGGGCGCGCCGGGGGAGGCGCACATCGCCCCGGAGGCCGGCTTCGGCGACGGGCTGTCCGCCTATCTCATCGACCCCGACGGCGTGGCCGCCCCCGTCCTGCTCGCCACCGAGCAGGACGCGGCGACGCTCCGCGTGTGCGATCTCAGCCGGGACGGCGGACTGGTGCTGCTGCGCCGGGGGCCCCGCGGGCGGCGCGAGGCCGTCGTCCTGCGCACCACCGACCACGTGACGACCTGTGTGGTGCCGGTGGCCGACGGCGACCCGTGGATCGGCAGCTTCTCGCCCCGTGCGGACACCCTGTGGCTGCGCAGCAACGCCCACCGGGAGTTCGCGGTCCTGCTCGCCGCCGGACTCGACGAGGAGGGACTGCCGCGCGGCTGGTCCGTGGGGGCGTCGCGCGAGGACTGCGACCTGGAGCTGCTGCGCTGCGTCCACGACGGCAGTGCCGCCGTGCTGGCCTGGAACGTCCGGGGCATGAGCGAGGTGGAGGTCCGCGACACGGACCCGTCCGGTACGGCCGGGCCCGCCACCGGTCCGTCCCGGCCCGTGCCCCTGCCCCACGAGGTGGTCACCCGCATCGTGGACGCCGGCCCCCGGCTGCTGCTGGCCCTGTCGGGCTCCCGGCGGCGCCCCGGCATCTGGTGGCTTCCCGAGGGCGTGACCTCGGTACGCACCCCCTGGTCGTCACGGGACGAGGACGCCGTTCCCCCGGGCCGCCCGCCCGTACGACCGGTCCACCGCCGTCCGACCGCACGGGACGGGCTGCCGCTGAACGGCTGGTACTACCGCGCACCGGGTCGCGGCCCCGGTGAGCCGGCGCCCTGCGTCATCCATCTGCACGGCGGCCCCGAGGACCAGGAGCGCCCCGTCCTCGATCCGCTGTACCACGAGATCCTCGGGCGAGGACTGGACGTCTTCGCACCCGACGTACGCGGATCGTCCGGATACGGCCGGTCGTTCGTCGACGCGGACCTGGGAAGGGGCCGGTTCGCGGCGATCGACGACGTGGCGGACTGCGCCGCCCACGCGGTGGTGGCCGGCCCGGCCGATCCCGCCCGGCTGGCGGTCATGGGCCGCTCGTACGGCGGCTATCTCACGTTCGCGTCCCTGGTCTGGCACCCGGACCTCTTCCGCACCGGCGTGGCGGTGTGCGGCATGTCCGACTTCGCGACGTTCTTCGAGGGCACCGAACCCTGGATCGCCCAGTCGGCGGCCAACAAGTACGGTCACCCGGTCGACGACCGCGAACTGCTGCATTCCCTGTCACCGATGAGCCGTATCGACGCGCTGCGCGCGCCGGTGCTCGCCGTGCACGGGGAGCACGACACCAATGTGCCGCCGGGGGAGTCGGAGCAGTTCGTGCGGGCGGCACGCGAACGGGGTGTGACCGCCGAGCTGCTCACGCTGCGCGAGGAGGGGCACGACTTCCTACGCGCCGACAACCGGCGGCTCTTCCGGCGTGCCGCCGCCGACTGGCTGCAGCGGCACCTGACCGGACGATGAGTGCCCTCCTCCCCCGTGCTGCCGGGCCGTTCCGTCAGATCCCCCGTCGGAAACCTGCCCGGCAGAAAGGAGGGCGGGATCACTATGGCTCTTTGAAAGGGGAGAAGGCAACTCGCCCATTCCCTTTCTCATCTCGCGAGAAGTTCGAGAATAAACATTCTCGTCGAGTGAGAAATGAAGGGTCGTTCCTCGGCTGGTGAGAAATGTGTACGAGGCACGGGTCCCAGGCCGGAAGCGGTGTGGGGATGCCCTAGCCTGTCCGCGTACGCATCCGGCCCGTGTCGATAGGAGTACCGTGCGCGCGATTGTCATGAGGGAATTCGGCGGCCCTGAGGTTCTGCGGCTGGAAGAGGTTCCCGACCCCGAGCCCGCGCGTGGACAAACCCTGCTCGATGTGAAGCTGGCGGGTGTTAATTACGCAGATGTCCACGTTCGTGGAAACACCTACCTCGCTCCGGTCGCACTGCCGTACATCCCCGGCAACGAGGTGGTCGGCACCACGCCGGACGGCAAGCGGGTCGTGGCGTTGACGCAGGGCGGCGGCTACGCGGAGAAGGCCGCCGTGCACCGCAGGCTGCAGTGGGAGATCCCGGACGACCTCACCGACGAACAGGCGATGCCGCTGGCGCTGCAGGGGAACAGCGCGTACCACCTCCTCTTTTCGGTCGCGCGGGTCACCAAGGGGGAGACGGTCGTCATTCCCGCCGCGGCCGGAGGCGTGGGCTCGCTCGCCGTGCAGCTGGCGCACCGGGTGGGCGCCCGCGTCGTGGCTCTCGCCGGCACGGCCGAGAAGCGCCGGCTGGCCCTGGAACTCGGGGCGGCGGCAGCCGTCGACTCCTCCGACCCGGACGGCCTGGCGGAACGGATCCTGGACGCGGCAGGAGGGCCGGTGCACGCCGCGCTGGAGATGACCGGCGGCAGGACGCTGCACCAGACCCTCGACGTGCTGGCTCCGCGCGGCCGGCTCGCCGTGTACGGCTTCGCCGGCGGAGAGCTGGCCGACGTCCCCGTGCGCACACTGCTCCAGAAGTCCGTCACCGCCGCCGGGTTCTGGCTCCCCCACCTGTACACCGACCGGACGCTCCCGCTGTCGGCGTCCATGAGGGTGCTCTTCGACGCCGTCGGCAACGGCACGCTCAAGATCGTCGGCGGCGGCACCTTCCCGCTGGCCGACGCGGCCAAGGCGCACAGCATGCTCAACAACAGGCTCGGTACGGGCAAGTTCAGCCTCGATACGGTCACGCCATAGTCTTGGTGCCGACCGCGTTCCCACGGAGGGGCGCGCGGGCGGGACGAAGGGGGTACGGCTGATGAGTGGGCAGCGCGGAAGCGGGACCGGATACGCCGACCGTTTCATGCGAGTGCAGCAGGCGTTCATCACTCTGGGGCCCGGTGCCCACCGGCTGTCCGCGATCGCCAAAGCCGCCGATCTCGACGACTCCACCACCAGCCGCATGCTGACCGCCGGCACCTACAACAGCACCTTCGTCCGGGTCGACCGCGGCCTGTACCAGCTCGGCAGCACGGTCGCCGACCTGGGGCTCCACGCACTCTCCGAGGACAAACTCTCCGGTCACGAGGCCACCCACGTGCTGCGGGGCCTGCGGGAGGCGACCGACAGCGGTCTGGTCTTCCTGTACATGAGGGCCCCCTTCGGCATAGCAGGCAGACAGTGCCTGGACATGGCGGTGGGGGACTCCGACCTCGTGGAACTCGGCATGACACCGCGCGACGTCCTCTCCGTCACACGGTCGCTGCGCACCGGCGCCTCGGGCCGGACGATCCTCGCCTACCTGCCCGCGCAGATCCAGGAGCGCGTCGCCGCCGACCCGGTCCCGCAGGAAGCGGGACCCGGCGTCATCCGGGACGGCGGCGAACTGCTCGCCTCACTCGCCGAGATCCGCGACCAGGGTTACGCCCTGGGACGCGAGGAGTGCATGGCCAAGTGGAACTCCATCGCCGCCCCCGTCATCTGGGACGGTGCGATCTGGGGGGCGGTCCTGCTGCTCAAGCCCGCCGACGTCATGCCGGAAGCCCCCCAGCGCTACATCCACGCCACCATCACGGCGGCTGCCAGGCTCAGCCGGCTCGGCGGAGCCTGGTCGGCCGACTGATCACCTAGCGCAGGTCGACGACCGTGCGCAGTTTGCCGCTGGTCGCGGTGCGCTCGAACTCCTCCCGACGGGCGGTCTGCACGGCGAGGGACAACAGCCCCTCCGTCTCGGCCGCGGCGAGCTCCGCCACCTCGGCGGCAAGAGCGCCCCGGACGGCCTCCGGACCCGGTGCGTACTGCTCGTCGAGCCGGACCGTCAGCCGCTCACGCCCGGCTCCCGGGGCCACCACCAGCTGTACCTCGCCGTGGTAGCCGAGCCGCTCCTCCAACGCCCGGACGACGCGCCGGTAGTTGACGAAGTACGTGCCCACGCGGACGACGTCGCCGTAGCGCCCGAGCAGTTCCAGACGGGGCACGTGGCTGCCGCACGGGCACGGCCCCTGCACCGCCCGGCCCAGGTCACCGATCTCGTAGCGCTCCAGCCGCTGCCCGGACCGCGCCAGGGAGGTGAACACCAGCCGTCCGGGCTCGCCCGGCGCCACCGGCCGGTCCTCGTGCGGGTCGAGGATCTCCAGCGTGTGCAGGTCCGTCAGCACATGGTGGACCGAGCCGCCGCAGGACGCGCACTGGTAGCCCAGCGGCCCCAGGTCGGTGCTGCCGTACGCCGCGGAACGGATCACCTCCACCCCGAACTCGTCGGTGAGCACCCTGCGTTGTTCGGCGGTGAAGTGCTCGCCGCCGTAGAAGACCTTGCGGATGCCGCCGTAGGAGCGGAACCGGTCCGCCTCGGCGTGGAACAGCTGCCACAGGTAGGACGGCATGCCGAAGACGGTGTCCGCCCGGTGGGTGACCAGGGCCTCGGCCACCGCGGCGTGGTCGGGGCCCGCGGCGATCGGCAGCTGGGTGGCGTTCAGCCGTTCCAGGATGGAGAAGAAGCTGATGAAACTGCCGTACATCCCGCCGCAGTAGAACAGGTTGGCCGCCCGGTCGCGGGCCGGGTCGAAGCCCGCGGTGAGCAGTCCGTCCGCCGCGGCGCGCATCTGGTTGTCGTAGTCGTCGCAGGTGAACACCGACAGCGCGGGCGCGCCCGTGGAACCTCCGCTGCGGAAGTACAGCTGCGCGTGGCGTGGGTCCAGGGCGGCGAGCGCGTGCTGTACGCCCTCCTTGCCGAGCAGCGGCGCGTCCGGCGCGGTGGGCAGCACCGGCGGAGCCACCAGATCGTCCAGGCAGGCCACGGTGCGGAATCCGGCGTCCGCGGCGCGCACGCTCACCCGGCGGCTGTAGCGCTGCAACGCGTAGACCCCGTCGTGCGGTTCGCCCTCGTAGCCGTCCAGCATGGAGCCGACCGGGGTGACGCGGGTGACACCCGCCGCGAACAGCGCCCGGGACAGCGCGGCCACGTCCGCGCGGTCGCCCCCGACCGCCGCCGTCTGCAGATAGCGGCGCATGGGGCGGAGGGTCGCGGTGACCGCGTGCCGGGGCAGGGGCTTGACCCAAACGGTGCGGTACAGCGGCGACGCGTCGAGCGCGGGCCGGGTGTCGGCCAGTACCCGCCAGGAACCGTCCTCGGCGGCGAACACCCGGGTCAGCCCCAGGTGCTGTTCGAGCCGGGCGAGCTGCTGCACGGTGGTGATCTCGGCCTGCTCCGCCGGACCGGGCGGAGCGGACGCCGGCCGCTCGGCGGACACCTTCGCGAGCCGCTCGGCGAACCGTCCGGCGAACCCGGACAACTCATCGGTGTCCTCGGTGTCGAGGTAGACCACCTGCGGGCTGGAACACGCCTGCTGTTCGAGCCGGCAGACGTCCTCGGCGAGCGCGTCGAGGACACCGTCGTCGGACGCGGCCCGCCGGGTCAGATAGGCGAAGGAGATCCGGTGGCCCCACTCGACCACCCGGCAGCCGGACGGCGCCAGTTCGCCCGCCGCGCGCACCGCGTCCTCGCCGCCCCACACCGCGATCGCGTCGGCCTGCCCGCACAGCGCCTCCAGCCAGGCGCGGCGCGAGGAGGGGAAGCGCAGGGCGATGACGCGTTCGGCCAGCAGTCCGCAGCGATCGGCCGCACCGATCGCGGCCAGCAGGTCGAGGGCGAGAGCCGAGTCGGAGCTGCTGGTCTTCAGCACGTTCACATTGCCCGCCAGCAGCCCCTCCACGACGCTCAGCGGTGCCACGGCCGCGGCGTTGCCCGGCGCGATGTGCACCAGCAGGCCGACGGGCGCCCAGGCCTCGTACACCGTCTCGCGGGCGTCCGGCCGGGTCAGCCGCTCCGGGCGCAGGCCGCCCAGTTCCCGCCGCAGCTTGCGCTCCAGCACCTCCCGGGTGAGCATGCCGGCCAGTTCGGCCAGGACGACCGGGGCCTCACCGGCGGGCAGGTGCCCGGCGAGACGGCCGTACAGGGCGGAGGCGGGATCGGCCAGGTCACGGCCGACCAGGGCGCAGGCGCCGAGCACCACCTCGGTGGGCAGCGGGCGCGTCAGGACCCGCGCGGCCAGCTCCGGCAGGTCGGCGAGCCGCCGGCCGGCCTCGGCCTCGTCGACGAACTCGCCCTGCCAGAGGTGGAGTCCGGGGCGGGACACGGGATGGAGTACGGAGGCGGTCACGACATTCCCTTCATCAGTTCGGCGGCGGCCACCGCACAGCTGCGGTTGCGGCTCACCCCGGCCCGGCCGTGCACGGTGAACCAGTCGGTGGACAGCGGGCAGGGGCACTCCCCGCCCGGGTGGAGCGACGCGAGGTCGCCCATCACCACGCTGTGTGCGGGCACGGAGGTGATGTAGGGACTGACCAGATGCAGGAATCCGCGTTCGCCGTACGGCAGCGGGCGCAGCGTCCCGGTGTCGCGTACCGCCGCCCGCGACCACACGGGCACGTGCAGCCGGTGGTGCGCGCACTCGACGTACGGCACACAGTGCTCGACCGAGCCGAAGGTGTCGCGCACGCGGTCCCCCGGCACGCCGAGCAGGTCGGTGACCTCGGCGTAGAACGCCTCCTTGCCGATCTGCCGGTCGGCGTGGCCCTTCCAGCCGCCGCCGAGCACCACCAGCGACCCCTCGGGCAGGGTGAGCGGCGGCAGCCCCATCGCCCGCATCCGCTCCAGGGTGAAGTACAGGAACGCCGGGAAGCCCAGGATGCGGACCGGCACGTCGTCCTCGGCGTAGCGCTGGAGCGCCGCGATGCAGCCGTGCACGTCGAACTCGTGGCCGCTGCCGGTGTGCCGCAGGGCGTGCGTGGTGTGCCGGGCCGGGGCGAAGTCGCACAGGTAGTTGTCCGTGAAGGACGTGCCCAGTTTCAGCGCGGGCGCCGGCTCGTAGCTGTACAGCAGGTAGTTCACCGGCTGCTCGGGGGTGATCCAGCCGTAGTGGTCGAAGATCCGGGCCACCATGCGCTGGGCCGAGCGGATGGTCCACTCGTCGAAGAACATCTGCGACTTCTGGCCCGTCGTCCCCGAGGAGGTCAGATGCAGGAACACCTCCTCGCGCGGGATCGAGAGCACCTCATGGCGCTTGAAGAAGGCGGCGGGCACCAGCGGGCTGCGCACCCCGTCGCCGACGCTGGGCGCGGGCGCCTCGGCCGGGTCCTGGAGCAGGGCGGCGAAGAAGGGGGAGCGGCGGGCGTGCCAGGCGTTGGTCTCCGCCATGGCGGCGGCGAACAGCTCGTCCGCGGCGGGGCCGTGCGCGTACGGCTCGGCCAGGTCGCACAGCCGCTGCACATGGGCCAGCTCCGCCGGGTCGGGAACCTCGACGGGAGCGAGATGGGGTTTCATCGGGACACCTCGTGAACGGGCAGATAGGTGGCGGTCCAGGCACTCAGGTAGGCGCCGAGGTACGGCTGCAGCAGCGGACTGACGGCGGTGGTGCGGAAGTCGATCTGACGGCTGGTCCGCGACAGCACCACGTAGTCGTGGAGGCGGTCGCGGATGCGGCGCATCGCCGGGTAGACCGCGCTCGGCACGAACCCCGAGGCGAGGAAGACCTCCAGGGCCTCGGTGTCGGCCAGCGGCAGCAGTGCCTCGGCGTAGTCCGCGCCGGCCCGGCGGACCGCGGCCATCAGCGCTTCCAGCGCGCCGGCCACCGCGGCCGGACGCGGATGGACGGCTACGAGCGCACAACTGCCCGCTACGGCGTCCAGGTCGGCGTACGCCTCGAAGCTGCCGTCGGCGGCGACCAGGACCGCGTTGGGCGTGTGCAGCGGGAAGAAGCGGTCGTCGGCCTCCGGGAACAGCTCCAGGAAGCGGCGCCGCACGAAGGCCGGGGCGGTGATCAGCTCGATCGGCTCGGCACCGGGGGCCGCGCCCCCCGCCGCGCGGCGGGAGGGGGCGTGCCGGGTGCCGGCGTAGTCGATGCCGACGCCGGCGGCCACGGCGGACAGCAGCGGAGACAGCCGTTCGGGCACGCTCGCCACCGGTGCGCGGTGTTCCAGCACGCCGTCGGCGTAGCGGGCGAACAGCGCGAGGGTCTCGCACCCCTCGACCTCGACGGCGTTCGGCAGCAGGCCGAGCGGCCGGAAGCCGTTGCGCACGACGACGTGCTGCGGTCCCTCGGTGACCAGGCGGACGGTGGCGTACACCGAGTCGAGGCCGCCGGTGGCGAAGGCCTCGGCGCAGACCGCTCCGGTCAGCCGGGAGGCGAGCCCGCCGCCGCGATGGCCGGGGTGTACGGCGAGGCCGACGAGCTTTCCGATGCGGCTGCCCGGTTCGGTCACCACGACGGCGGAGCCCACCAGGACGCCGCCGGCGGTGCGGGCGGTCAGCCAGTGCGCGGTGCCGTCGGTGATCAGCCGGCGCATGACCACCGGGTCGCTGCCCAGCGGCACCGGATAGCCGTGCCCGTACACCTCGAAGTACAACTGCCGCAGCTCGGCGATGTCCTGGGCGGAGGCGGGGGAGAGGACGGCGGTCACGACGCCGCTCCCGCCGGCTCCGGTACGACGGGTGTCCGCTGGGCCCCGGCGTCGGACCGGCGGCCCAGCCACCACAGTGCCAGCGCCACCGGTACCAGACCCGCGCCCTGGACCAGGCACAGCGTGCGGGCCGCCAGATGGTCGCCCAGCGCGCCGAAGACGAGCGACGAGACGGGGAAGGTCGCGCCCAGCAGCGCCTGCATGACCGCGAAGAACCCCGGCTTGTCGGCGGCGGGCACCAGCCGCTGGAACAGCGCGACGAACCGCACGCCGATCACACCGACGCACCAGCCGGCGGCGGCCATCGAGACGACCGCCGCCGCGTGTCCGGCGAACAGCCCCGGCAGCCCGAGGGCCGCGGCCATGACCGCGAGACACACACTGCCGACGGCGACCGGGCGGCCGGGCAGCCGCCCGCCGCTGAAGGACCCGACCAGGGTGCCCGCGCCGAGGGCCGCCTCCAGGGAGGCCACGGTCGAGCCGGTGGCGTGCAGCACCTCCCGGGTGTACAGCGGCATCACGACGTAGACCGCGGTGGTGAAGACGTTGGCGGCGGCGAAACAGACCAGCACCCGGCGGATGAACGGCAGACCGGCCAGGACCTGGCGCAGCGTGCGCCGCCTCGGGGACGGGCCGGCCGTGTCCTCGTGCCCCGCCCCGGTCCGCGGGAAGCGGGTGGAGCCGGCCAGCACGGCGGCGAGCAGGTACGCGGCGGCGCACACGGCGACGACGGCGGCCAGTGAGCCCGCGTCGACGACGAGCGGGCCGAGCAGTCCGCCGCACAGCCCCGCGACGGACTGGGTGGACAGCTCGAATCCGGTGGCCGACTCGATGTCGGCGTCCTCGACGAGTTCCGGCACCGAGGTGGTCAGACACGGGTCGAACACCGCCTGACAGGCGGCCAGCGCCAGCCCCACCGCGTAGGCGGCGGGCATGGACAGCAGTCCGGAGTACGCCATGACGGCCGCCGTGCCCGCCACCGCTCCCGCCACGGCCGCCGCGCCGGCCAGCACCGTGCGGTGTGCGCAGCGGGCGACGACGCGCGCGACCACCGGAGCGAGCGCGACCGCGGGCAGGGTGCTCACCATGAGGAACAGACCCGAGGCCAGGCCGCGGTGCGCGCCGCCCGCGAAGCCGACGAGCCACCAGACCGCGCCGACCTGGAACATGCGGCTCGCCGCCTGGGTGAGGAGCTGACCGGCCCAGACCCGGCCGAAGGACGGATTGCGCAGCACGAGGGGCAGCCGCCGTGCGCGCGCGGGTGCCGGGCTCACGCGTGCGGCCGTTCGTCGATGACGCGGATGAGCTTGCCGGAGCGGGAGTTGACCGCGAGGTCCCGGTGCCGCACCCATTCGACGGTCAGCGGGTTCACGTGCCCGGCGGCGGTCGCGGTCAGGTAGAGGGGGCGCTCCGCGAGCAGCGCGGCTATGACGGACTCGCCCAGCGCGGCATGGTCCTCGCCAGGATCGGCGACCGCGAGGCGCAGCACCAGCCCGTCGCGGCCGTCCCACCGCCGTACGACGAGCTGCAGCCCGGACACCTCGCCGGAGGCGTCGGCGGTGTTGACGACGTGATGGACGTCCTCGGTGTAGAGGGAGACGGGACCGACCCGCACGCCCTCCTCGGCGCGGCCGAGGATGCGGAAGACACCGGTGTCCCGGTCGACCCACTCGGCCCGGTCGCCCGCCGGATACCGGAGCACCGGCATGAGCCGCCTGCGCAGATCGGTGACGACGAGCCGCCCCGGCACGCCGTTCGCCTCGACGGGCCGGTCGGTCTCGTCGCAGAGGATCTCGACGGCCGTGTACGGGGTGAACGCGCGGTGCACGCGCGGGTCGTCGCCGGGCACGGCCTCGCCGAGGAGCCCGGCGTCCACGCTCGCGTATCCCAGGGAACGCGGTTCGGCGTTCGGGAACGCGGCCCGCAGCAAGGGGAGTTGGTCGCCGAAGAGGCACTCCCCGCCGAAGAACAGCAGCTCCACGTCCGGCAGGGTCCGGCCGGCACAGCCGAGGCGCTCGGCGAGCGAGCACAGTGTGGTCGGGGTACCGGCGACCACCTGGACCCGGAACTCCTCCAGGGTCGCCGCGGTGGACTCCCAGGGCGCCGCGCCGCCGATGGGCAGGCGGACGTTGGCCACGGGAGAGCGGTGCAGCGAGTCGAGGACGAAGCTGAAGCTGGCGTACAGGTCGCCCGCGTAGAAGAGGTCCGCGACCCGGTGACCGGGCTTCAGCCCGGCGCGGACGAGCCCGGCACCGAACGCGGTCGTGAACTCCCGCCACTCCGTGCGGGTGTAGTACGAGAACTTCGGCGACCCGGTGGTCCCGCCGCTGCGGAAGACGACCGCTTCGTCCAGCGGGGCGGTCAGCAGCCGGTTGTCGCGGGGTGAATTGGCCCGCCAGAAATCGGCCTGGGGTACGACGGGAAGATCCGTGAGCCGGGTGACGCGCTCGGGAAGTCCGGTGTAGAGCTCACGGTAGAAAGGCGAGTTGTTGCGGGCGAAACATATGAGTTCCGCAAAACGTTGAACGGGCATCAATTCCTGCTCAAAGGCGTGGCCCGCCGGGACGGCACATCACCGGCGAGGAAAAGCGGCGCCCATGACGAACGGGGCGGCCGGTGCACCAGGATATCTCACTATGCGGGACGGATTTGCGCCAACCCGCCAGGGCTGAAAAGGGGTTCGCGCCTCGCGGACGTATTGCGGAGCCCTTGGGTTCCTTCTGTCGCGGAGACGGCGATCACATTCAGCTGGGCGTGCATATCGGTGCGTTGAAGTCTCACGTCGTAGCGCGCGCCACCATGATCCTCCGCAAGAAGGATGTAGGCCGCATCCATGATCGACGACGATGGCCGGGTGAGGTCCGGACACGGGGTCCGGACCCCAGGGAAGGGGGACCCCTTGCGTAAACTCCGGCTCGTCGGAACCGTCCTGGGTACGACGCTTGTGCTGACCGCCACGGCTCCGGTCGCACAGGCGGACACCAGACCGGCCTCGATGGCGTCCGCATCGTCCTCGAACAAGGGGAAGTTGGACGACGCGGCGCTCAACTCCGGCCTCCGCGCCATCCATGACGCGGGTATGTACGGCATCTACTCCTCCGTACGCGACGGCTCCCAGCGGTGGACCGGCGCGGCCGGCGTCGCGGACGTGGACACCCGCCGCCCCGTCCGGCCGGGCATGCTCCACCGGGTGGGCAGCGTCAGCAAGGCCTTCACCTCCGTCGCCCTCCTCCAGCAGGTGGAACGCGGCCGGCTCCGCCTCGACGCGCCCATCGGCGACTACCTCCCCCACCTGGTCCCCGGCGAACGCGGCCGTGAGATCACGGTCCGGATGCTCCTGAACCACACGAGCGGCATCGGCGACTACATCGCCGGCGCCTTCCCCTCGCTGGCCCACGGTTCGACGGCCAGCCTCGACGAGAACCGCTTCCGTTCCATCCGTCCCGAGGAACTGGTCCGCCTCGGACTGGCCGCCCCGGCCACCGGCAAGCCCGGCGAGAAGTGGTCGTACTCCAACACCAACTACGTCATCGCCGGGCTGCTCCTGGAGAAGCTGACCGGCCAGGACGCCGAGGCCTACATCACCCGCCACGTCATCGCCCGGGCCGGCCTGCACCACACCTCGTTCCCGCGCACCCCGTACATCCAGGGCCCGCACGCCCGCATGTACGACTCGTTCTACGGCCTGAACAACCCGCCCCGCGACTACAGCGACTACGACATGTCCTGGGCGTACACCGCGGGTGCGCTCGTCTCCACCACCGACGACCTCAACCGCTTCTACCGCGCCCTGCTGGGCGGCGAACTGATCGGCCCGGCCGCCCTGCGGGAGATGCAGCGCACCGTCCCGACGGGCGGCGGCGCGAACTACGGCCTGGGCATCTACAGCGTCGACATCCGCGGCTGCGGGCGCTTCTGGGGGCACGACGGCGCGGTCTTCGGTGCCGGCACCCTCGTCTACTCCAGCCCTGACGGCAAGCGCCAACTCGCCATGGGCTGGAACCTCATGAAGTACGAGCGCCTGAAATCCGACGGTACCGGGTTCGAGGACAGCCCGATCGACGACGCCCTCAACCGCCAGGTCGTGCGCGCACTGTGCCCGGCGACCCCGCCCGCCGATTCCCACTCGGCGACGGCGCCGCCCCGGACGGTGCTGCCCACCGTGGACCTGGCGCCGGGGACGTGGGCCGAGGGCCTGCGCTGAAACCGGTCCTGCCCCGGGCGCGCATGCGCGCCCGGGGCAGGGCTCCCACGTGCACCGTTCCCCACCCCGGGCGGGGAACGGTGCGCACCGGCGGGCGGCTACACCTTCTCGGCACGGTCCGGTGCCCGCACCAGGGAGGCGCCGGCCGCGGCGGAGTGCTCCGGCAGCGTGAGGAAGAGGGTCATGCCGGCGCTCGCCAGGTAGAGCCCGGCGAAGATCCACATCACGCCCTGGACGCCGAGCGGGCCGAGGAAGAGGGCGACCACGGCCGGGCCCACGAACGTGCTGGCGCCCGCGCCGAGGTTGAGCGCCGACATCGCCTGCCCCTTGTGCTCCGGTGCCAGTGAGGGCATCAGCGCGGACAGCGGCACATAACCGGCGAGCGTCGCGCCGAAGAGGCTCACCAGGACCATGGCCAGCGGGAAGTCGTCGCCGGCGGCCACGGTGCCGTAGTAGAGCAGCAGCGTGGTGACCGCGCAGCCCACCCCGCCGAACCAGGCGACGGTGCGCTGCCAGCCGAGGCGGTCGCCGACCAGGCCGAAGAGCAGGTTGAAGAAGATGTTGGTGGCGAACATCGCCGACAGCAGCCGCAGCCACTCGGTCAGCGAGAAGCCCAGTGTGTCGGTGAAGAACACGGGCAGGAACACCAGGAATCCGAACTGTGCCGCGGTGTTGATGGTGCGTACCACCGCACCGACTCCGATGCGCGGACTGCGCCAGACGATGGAGAGCGAGCCGAGCAGCGTGGCCACCGGACGCTCACCGGTGGGCGCCAGCCGGTTCCTGCCCGTCGGCTCCCGCACGAGGAGCAGGGTGATCAGACCGCCCGCCACCACCAGGGCCAGCGCGAACCACAGGGTGCGGTACGTGCCCACCCACGGCACCGTGAAGCTGGCGAGCAGCGAGCCGAGCGTGGGCAGCCCGCCGGTGAAGGCGAACCAGAACCAGCCCACCGCGGAGCCGAGCCGGTGTCTGGGCGTCACCGCCGTCACCCAGACCAGGAAGCCGTAGGCGAACAGCGGATAGCCGAAGCCGCGCAGACCATAGCTGGTCAGCAGCAGCCAGTAGTGGTGCGTCGGGACGGCGAGGCCGAGGAAGGCCACCTGCAGCGCGGCCCAGATGCCGAGGCCGAGCGTCATCACCCGGCGCGGGCCCCACAGGTCGGAGAGCGCTCCGGAGAACCAGGCGGAGATGCTCGCCGTGACGCCGTAGACGGTGAACAGCAGGGCCACGCGTTCCTTGGAGATGCCCTCGTGCAGCAGATAGGGCGAGAGGAATCCTGATTCCACACCGTCACCGATCATGAAGATGAGAACACCGAGAAATCCCCAGGAAAGGGACTTGGGAATACCTATGCGATCCAGGGCCAGGGGGACGGTCACGGCAGCCACCTTTGTGCGGAAATGGGGAGAGCGGAGCGCCTCACGGCGTGGCAAGAATGAAAAAGTCCCGCTCCGGGCGGGGTCAATCCGTCATGGGAAAGACCTCGTCGGCCGTGTGACCCGTGGTGTTAAGTCGTCGTCCCGCCGCTGCGGGGGAGCCCGGGAATGGCCGTGTCACCCCAGATCAGAGGGGTGTGCGCGCCGCCGGGGTGCAGCACGCCGAGTGAGAACCGTGTGATGTTCACGTGGCTACGCTCCCGCGACGGTGCGGACGTGGACTCCGCTGTCGCGCAGCCGCCGCACCTCTCCCGCAGGGGCCGCGTCGTCGACCAGGACCAGGTCGAAGTCGGTGAGCGGGGCGAGTGCGTACAGGCCCTGGTTGGCGAACTTGGTGTGGTCGATGAGCAGCACTCGGCGCGCGGCGACGGCCATCATGGCCCGCTTGACCTGCACGGTCTCGGGTGACATGTGGTAGCAGCGGCCGCCGGTCACCGCCGTGGTGGACATGAACAGCACATCCGCCCGGAACGCCTCCACACTGTGCGCCGTGTGCACGCCCATGAAGGCGTCGTAGGCCGGGAAGTAGGTGCCGCCGAGGGCGACCAGGGCCACGCCGGGTTCGCGGGCCAGTGCCGAGACGGCCGGCAGCGAGTTGGTGATCGCCGTGATCGGGGTGTGGTCCGGCAGGTGCCGGACCAGGTGCAGACAGGTCGTGGAATCGTCGATCATCACGACCTGACCGGGCGCGAGTTCCTCGGCGGCGGCCCGCGCCAGCAGCTGCTTGGCGGGCACCATCGTCGACAGGCGTTCACTGGCGCTGCCGTGGAACTGCGTCGAGGGCAGACAGCTGGCCCCGCCGCGCACCTTGCGCAGCCAGCCCTGTGCCTGCAGAGCGTCCAGATCACGGTGGATGGTCATGACGCTCACGCCGAACTCGGCCGCGAGCTCGGCGGTACGGACGAAGCCCTTGCTCGTCACGCGTTCGCGCACCCGGCTCCGACGCCCCTCCTGAACGTCCGTCCGGGTGTCCGGACCGGCCATGGCGGGCGCTCCTTCCTGAGAAGAGGCTCATGAGAATCCCACATGAACGTAACACGGCGGAGGCGGGCCCTGGCCTGGCCGGTGTCCCGGCGAGCGGTGCACGCGGACGGTGGCGCACCGGATGCGGCAGGGAATTTAACACGGTGCACAGGCCCGGCCGCGGGATAAGTCGCCAGGACGATTGACGGCCCTTTCCGAGACGCGTTTGCTGATTTCTGCGAGCCGCCCGGGCGGACCGTTCGATCCGACGGTCCGTTCCGCGGGCGCGGGCCTTTGTGAAGGGGCAGGTATTGCAGTCATGTCGGTTCTCACCATCGACGTCGGGACCTCGGTCATCAAATCCGTCGTGTTCGACGACCAGGGCCAGGAGCTGGCGGTCTCCCGTATCGGCACCGAGGTGCTGCGGCCCCGTCCCGGCTGGGCGGAGCAGGACATGGAGGCGGTGTGGAACGGGGTCGTCCACACCGTGCGCAGCGTCCAGTCCCAGCTCGGCCCGGCCCAGGACCCGGTCTGGCTGGTGAGCTTCACCGCCCAGGGCGACGGCTGCTGGCTGGTGGACGGCGACGGACGCCCCACCGGCCCCGCGATCCTCTGGTCCGACGGGCGCGCCGGCGACCTGCTCACCCGTTGGCAGACCGACGGCGTCCTGGAGCAGGCCTTCCGCCGCAACGGCTCGCTCACCTGCAGCGGCATGCCGAACGCGGTGCTCAGCTGGCTCGCCGGGCACGACCCGGAGCGACTGCGGCGCTCCCATACCGCGCTGACGGCGGCGGGCTGGCTGTTCCTGAAGCTCACCGGGGTCACCGCCATCGACGAGTCCGACGCCTCGGCGCCCTTCCTCGACCACACCACCGGCGCGTACGACCCCGTGATCCTCGACCTGTTCGCCATGAAGTGGGCCGAGCCGCTGCTGCCACGGATCCTCGGCGAGCACGAGCGCATCGCCGAGATCACCCGCCGCACCGCGGCCGAACTGGGCCTGCCGGCCGGGCTCCCCGTCGTCATGGCCCCCTACGACATCGCCGCCACCGCCCGCGGCGCCGGAGCCGTCAACCCCGGCCAGGCGTGCGCCATCCTCGGCACCACCCTCTGCACCGAGATCGTCACCCGTGAGCCGGACACCGGCGGAGAGCCGTGCGGCATCAACATCGCCTATCGCGGCCGCGAACGCATCCTGCGCGCCTTCCCCACCCTCTCCGGCACCGAGGTCCTCGACTGGGCCTGCCGCACCCTGGGCGTCGAGGACCCCGCCCACCTCGGCAGGCTCGCCTTCGCGACCGAACCGGGCGCGGCCGGACTGTCGTTCCTGCCGTACCTCTCGCCCGCCGGTGAGCGCGCCCCCTTCCTGGACCCGCACGCCCGCGGCGCCTTCTGGGGCCTGTCCCTCGACCACACCCCCGCCCATGTCGCCCGCGCCGTCTTCGAGGGACTGTCCCTCGTCGTCCGCGACTGCCTGACCGCGTCCGGGACCGACGTCCACGAACTGCGCCTGTGCGGCGGCGGATCCGCCAGCGACGCCTGGTGCCGGCTCATCGCGGACGTCACCGGCGTGCCGACGGCCCGCAGCGCCGACGCGGAACTGGGCGCCAAGGGCGCGTTCCTGACCGGTCTCGTCCTCACCGGGGCGGAGAGCAGCATGCACAGCGCCGCCACCCGGTACGTCCGCATGCGCGCGAGCTGGGAACCGGACGCCGGGCGCGCCGCGTTCTACGACGGTCTCTACGACGCGTACCTCACCTGGCGCGACGCCGCCCGCTCCCTCGGCTGGGCCTCCGCGCCCGCCGCTGTCCCCGCCCCACCGCCCGCTGCCGTACCGGCCGCCTCCCCGGCCCGCGCCCAGGAGACCCCGCATGTCTGACGCCCTGTCACCCGACGCCGTGCACCTCGGACTGGACCTCGGCACCCAGAGCGCCCGCGCGGTCGCCGTGGACGGTACCGGCCTGCTGCTGGGCGCCGCCTCCCGTCCGCTGACCGGCCGCCGCGACGGCGTACGCCACGAGCAGGACCCCGAGCAGTGGTGGTCCGCACTCGCCGCCGCCTGCCGCGAGGCCCTGACCGGCATCGACCCGTCCCGGGTGCGGGGCCTGGCCGTGGACGCCACCTCCGGAACCGTGCTCCTGGCCGACTCCGCGGGCGTCCCCCTCACCCCGGGGCTGATGTACGACGACCGCCGGGCCGACGCGTACGCCGACCGCGTCAACACGCGTGGCGCGCGGGTGTGGGAGAAGCTCGGCTACCGCGCCATGCAGCCGTCCTGGGCGCTGCCCAAACTGCTCTGGCTGCTGGACGACCCGGCCCGCTCCGGCGGCCGGGGCCTCCCGGCGGGCGCCCGCCTGCTGCACCAGGCCGATCTGGTCACCTGGCGGCTCGCCGGGCACCAGGTCCCGAGCGACGCCAGTCACGCCCTGAAGACGGGCTACGACCTGGTCGCCGAGCGGTGGCCCGAGGACGAGCTGGACGCGCTGGGCGTCCCGGGCGGGCTGCTGCCCGATGTCGTACGGCCCGGAACGGTCCTCGGCACGGTGTGCGCCGAGGCCTCCGACGCGACCGGCATCCCCGCCGGCACCCTCATCACCGCGGGCATGACCGACGGCTGCGCGGCGCAGATCGCAGCCGGGGCGCTCACCCCCGGTTCCTGGAACTCCGTGCTGGGCACCACCCTGGTGTTCAAGGGGACGAGCCCCCATCTCGTCCGCGATCCCGGCGGCGTGGTCTACTGCCACCGCGCACCCGGCGGCACCTGGCTGCCCGGCGGCGCCTCCAGCAGCGGTGCCGGCGTCCTCGCCCACCGCTTCCCCTCGGCGAGCGCCGCGGACCTCGACGCGCTGACCGCGCGGGCCGCCGCGACCGGTTCCACCGCCGTCGTCTACCCGCTGGTGGGCTCGGGCGGCGAGCGCTTCCCGTTCCGTGCCCCCGGCGCCGAGTCCTTCGTCCTTGGCGAGCCCTCGGGCGACGCGGAGGTGTTCCACGCCTGTCTGCTGGGCGTGGCGCTGCTCGAACGGCTCTGCTTCGACTACCTCGACCTCCTCGGCGCCCCGGTCGACGGCCCGCTCACGTTCACCGGCGGCGGGGCCCGCAACCGCTACTGGGCGCAGCTGCGCGCCGATGTGCTCGGCCGCCCCGCCCGGCTGCCGGAGCAGGCCGAGAGCGCCCTCGGCATGGCGGTGCTCGCCGCCACCGCCTCGGGTGCCACGCTGGAGGAGGCCGCGGGCGCCATGGTGCGGCTGCGCGAGGAACTCCACCCCGATCCCGCCCGCACCGCCCGCCTGCTGCCCGCCTACCTCGCATTCGTCGACGCGCTGGTCCACCGCGGCTGGCTGGCACCGGCCGTGGCCGGCCACGCGCGCGGAAAGGCCCTCCAGTGACCGACTTCGTCCTCGTCCGCCATGGGGAGACCGTCTGGCACGCGGACAACCGCTACGCGGGCCGCACCGACGTGCCGCTCACCGAACTCGGCCGCCGCCAGGCCGCCGAACTGGGGGTCTGGGCCGCCGGGCAGCACCTGGACGCCGTGCTCTGCTCACCGCTGTCCCGGGCCCGGCAGACCGCCGAGCCCGCGGCCACCGCGCTCGGCCTGACACCGTGGGTCGACGAGCGCCTCTACGAGGTGGACTTCGGCCGCGGCGACGGGCTCACCCGCGCCGAGATGGCCGAGGCCTTCCCCGAGGCACTCGCCGCCTTCCTCAGCGACCCGGTCGCCCACCACCTGCCCGGCGGGGAGCATCCCGCCACGGCGGCGGACCGCGCGGTCGACTGCCTGCAGGAGACCGCGCACAAGCTCCCCGGCGGGCGCGTCCTCGTCGTGGCCCACTCCACCCTGCTGCGCCTGGCGCTGTGCAAGCTGCTCGGCATCCGCCTCGCCCGCTACCGCCAGGTCTTCCCCGCCCTGCACAACGGCGCCCTGACCGAACTGCGGCTGCGCGACGACCAGGCGTCCCTGCTCCGCCTCAACGCACCCGTTCGCTGACCCCTCGCTCTCCGGGAGAACCACCGTGCCCACCACCGTCCTCGCCGCCGGCGACCACTTCGTCCTGCCCGGGCTGCTCGCACAGGAAGTGCGCGCCGCGGCGCCCGCCGACACCGACCTGGACATCCGGCAGCTCCAACTGCCCTGGCCGCACACCCCGTTCGGAAGGGTCGCCGAGGTCGACGAGGCATCCGGAACCGAGGAGCAGCTGATCGAGGCGCTGCGCGGCGTACGGATCTGTGTGACCCAGATGGCCCCGCTCACCGAACGGGTGCTGGCCGCCTGCCCCGATCTGGAGCTGTTCTGCGTCAGCCGGGGCGGCCCCGTCAACGCCAACCTGGAGGCCGCCGGCCGCCATGGCGTCGCCGTCTGCTACGCACCGGGCCGCAACGCCGTCGCCACCGCGGAGCACACCCTCGCGCTCGTCCTCGCCGCCGCCCGCGGGATCGGCGACGTCCACACCGACCTCAAGCGGGGCACCTGGCGCGGCGACTACTACGACTACACGCGCTGCGGCGTCGAGATCGACGGCTCGGTCGTGGGCCTGGTCGGCTTCGGCGCCATCGGCTCGCGGGTCGCCCGCGTCCTGACCGCGATGGGGGCCACGGTTCTCGTCCACGACCCCTATGTGTCTCCGGAGGCGGTGCAGGGTGTGGCACGGCTCGTGCCGCTGGACGAATTGCTGAGCCGCTCCGGGATCGTCTCCCTGCACGCGCGCGTGACGGACGAGACCCGCGGCATGATCGGGCAGGCCCAGATCGGGGCCATGCCGCGCGGTTCCGTGCTCGTCAACTGCGCGCGCGGCGCCCTGGTCGACTACGACGCGGTGTGCGACGCGCTCGACTCGGGACATCTGGCAGCCGCCGGCTTCGACGTGTTCCCCGTCGAACCGGTACCGGCGGGCTCGCGCCTGCTGTCCACCCCGGGCGTCATCCTCACCCCGCACATCGCCGGCGCCAGCCGCGAGGTCGCCCACAAGGCCGCCCGGATCGTCGCCGCCGAGGCCGCCCGCTTCCTCCGCGGCGAGCCACTGGCCCACTGCGCCAACCCCGAGGCCCTGAAGGGCTGACCCGGCGCCCCGCCTTCCGCACAGGTCACAAGGCGGCTCAATTCTCTTCCGAGCACGCAACCGCCCGTACCGGGCCCGTCTTCACGGCGCGGCGGTGCGGGGCGACAGCGGCGCGCCGCAGGCACCAGGGCCGACGGGCCAGGAGCGCGGCGCCCGAGCGCGGCGCGTCGCACGGGCGCCCTTCATACAGACGCGGCGGCCCCTCTCCCGCAGACGGGGCGCTCCGGCAGCGCTTCCACGTGCAGACGGGACGCCGGGTCAGCCCCTCTCCACCTGGACGGAACGCCGGGGCCAGACCCTCCCCACGCGGACGAGGCGGCCGGACGGGTTCTGCTCAGGGGCCCGGCCACCCGTCGGCGCTGGTGCCGGCCAGGCTCGCGTCAGTGTCCGGCGGCTCCCTCGGGGCGCGCGTGGCGCGGCAGGAGGAACGCCAGCAGGAAGGTCAGGGCGAGCATGCCGTCGACGATCCACAGCACCGTCTTCATGACGGAGCCGAAACCGCTCCGGAAGGCCGACGACGCGGTGGCATGCAGCGCGCCGGGTATCCGGGCGCCGGCCTGAGGTGAGGTCACGGCGGCGCGGGTGTCCTTCTCCAGGCGTGCGCAGGACGCCGGCGTCGCGGCAGGATCCTTGGCCACGGCACGGTCCGAGGTGCACGTGCGAAGGTCCGCCACGAGGCGCTCCTGGGTGGCGGGCGCAACGTGCGCGGCGGCGAGTTGCCCCCGCAGGCCGTCCGCGTGGTGGTCGACGGCGGTGGCGATCCCACTGCCCAGCAGACCGAAGAACACGGTACCGAGTACGGCCACCCCGAACGCGCCGCCGAGCTGTTGCATCGCGGTCATCGTGCCGGACGCCGAACCCGTCTCGTGCTGCTCGACGCTGGCGAGCACGATGTCGAAGAACGGCGCCATCAGCAGGCCCATTCCGATTCCGGTGCCGAGCAGGGACGGCAGGAGCTGCCAGGGGCCGACGCCGGACCCCACCATGTCGAGGGTCAGCCACACGCCGAACACGCCGACCGCCATGACCAGCGCGCCCGCCTGCAGGACGGCCCGGCCGAACCGGGCGACCCCCTGAGCGATCCCGAACCCGACGATCATGCCGCCCGACCAGGGCACCATCACGAGTCCCGCCTTCAGCGGCGAGTAGCCGAGACCGATCTGGGTGTAGAGGTTGAAGACCAGCATGAAGCCCTGCATGGTCGAGAAGAACACCAGCCCGAGCGTCATGCCGCCGCTGAATCCGCGCTTGCGGAACAGGCTGGGCACGACGAGCGGGTCCCGGCCGGCCCTGCTGCGGCGGCCCTCGTACACACCGAAGGCGATGAAGACGACCAGCGAGGCGGCCATCATCGCGAACGTCCACAGGGGCCAGTCGTACTCACGGCCCTGGACCAGCGGGAAGATGATGAGCAGCGCGGCCAGTGAGACCAGGAGCATGCCGGGGATGTCGAGGCGCGGCTTGGTGCCGGACCGGCCCCTCGGCAGGTAGCGCACGGCACCGAGGAAGGCCGCGGCGCCCAGCGGCAGGTTGATCAGAAAGATCATCCGCCAGCCGGTGCCGAAGTAGTCGGCGTCCACGAGCCAGCCCGCCAGGATCGGTCCGCACACCGCGGACAGCCCCATGACCGGGCCGAACATGCCGAAGGCCTTCTGCGACTCCTGCGGCGGGAACATCTCCTTGATCATGCCGAGGCCCTGCGGCAGCATCACCGCGCCGAACAGCCCCTGTACGACACGTGCGGCGATCAATACCTCGGGCGACACGGACACCGCGCACAGCAGCGACCCCGCGGTGAAGCCGGCGGCTCCCACCAGGAACATCCGGCGGCGCCCGTGAATGTCCCCGAGCCGGCCACCGGTGACGAGCCCGACGGCCATCGCCAGCGTGTACGCGGCGGCGAGCCACTGCAGTGTGGAGGCACCTCCGCCGAGGTCGGCTCGCATGGACGGGCCGGCGATGTTCGTGACGACGGCGTCGAGGAGATCCATCACCTCGGCCGCGAGGATCACGAAGAGCGCAGCCCAGCGCCACCGGTAGGGCGCTGGCGAGTCGGTGGGCGTCTCGACGGACGCGACATCGGTGGTGGACATCGGTACCCCCTGGCAGAACAGTGTTCGATGAGAGAACGGCGTTCATTAAGATATAGCGCAATCGGCGATCCCGCGACAAGATATATCGCGTATGGAAGGGTCTTCGGAGGCCGCTCACGCGGCAGAACGCTGTTCTCCGTGATGCCTAGACTGGCGACATGACCGACGAGGCCGCCGATGCCCGTACCTCCCCTCCGCCGTCGCCCTGGGAGCGTGAGCGGCGTGCGCGTACCCCCGTGACGCCCGCGCGCGCACCGCTGTCGCGGGAACGGGTCGTCGAGGCCGCCTTCACCGTCCTGGACCGCCAAGGACTCGACGGGCTGTCGATGCGTCAGGTGGCGGCCGAACTGGGAGTCGCGGTCTCCGCCCTCTACGCCCACGTCAGCTCCAAGGACGACCTCCTGGAGCTGATGTACACGCGGCTCTTCGACGGCTTCGCCCTGCCCGAGCCCGACCCGGAGCGGTGGCGGGAACAGGTGCGGGACTACGCCCGTTCGGGACGGCAACGCCTGCTGTCCCACCGCGACATGGCCAGGATCTCCATGGCCCACGTTCCCTTCACGGCCGAACTTCTGCCGCACCTCGAAGCGTTGCTCGCCATCTTCCGCGCCGCAGGGCTGCCCGACCGTATCGCGGCGGAGGCCGGGGATCTCATCTCCACCTACATCGACGGGTTCGTCCTGGAGGAGGGCATGTGGCAGGACCGGGCCGCCCGGCACAGCAGTGACGATTCCTCGCCGGCCCGCCCCGACTGGCGTGAGATGGCCGACGAGATGCGGGAGTACTTCGCGTCCCTGTCCGCAGCGGAATTTCCCCATCTGCGCGCCTTGGCCGGGTTGATCGTGTCGGACTCCTCCGACGAGAGGTTCGATATCGGCCTGGAGATCATCCTGCGCGGCCTGGCGAGCTATCTGCCCGACCCGGAGTCCAGCGCGCCTCGGCGGTCTTGAGGAATGAGGGCCCGGTATCCGGCGTTGGTGCGTACCAAGCAGCCCGGACGATGTCCCGTCAAGAGGACCAGACCAAGTAAGTGCCTGGCCGGTATTAGGGTGATCGGGTAAGCCGGAATGCCGACAGCGGTGCCGGGTTCGAGCGTCAGGAGTCACCGATGACCGTGGAAATCCAGCGGGCCGTACTCGCAGGGGGTTGTTTCTGGGGCATGCAGGATCTGATCCGCAAGCAGCCGGGTGTGGTCTCCACACGCGTCGGCTACAGCGGTGGTGACACCCCGAACGCCACGTACCGCCATCACGGCGACCACGCCGAGGCCATCGAGATCCTCTTCGATCCCACGGTCACGAGCTACCGCGACATCCTGGAGTTCTTCTTCCAGATCCACGACCCGACCACCAGGGACCGCCAGGGCAACGACATCGGACGCAGCTACCGGTCCGCCATCTTCTACGGCGACGAAGAACAGCACCGCGTCGCCGTGGACACGATCGCGGACGTCGAGGCGAGCGGGCTGTGGCCGGGAAAGGTGGTCACCGAGGTGGAGCCCCTGGGCGACTTCTGGGAGGCGGAACCCGAGCACCAGGACTATCTGGAGCGGTATCCCGACGGCTACACGTGCCACTTCCCGCGACCGAACTGGAAGCTGCCGCGCCGGGAGGCGTCCCCGAAGAACTGAGCCGAGCGGGCGAGGTGGTTCCGGTCGGCCGGCTGCTGGAGTCCAGTCCGGCGCGGACGAGGGTCGGCAGCATGACCGTGCCCGCCGCGCCGTGCGGTCGAGCCCACGGCAGCCGTGAGGCCGCACACGCGTCCACCTCACGACAGCCGAGTCCCCTTCTCGGGAGCCGGTGGCAGCGCGAGGTGGGCGAGGTCGCCCGGTCGGGGTGTGGTGACCGGCCACAGGGGAGCGGCCTCCCCGTCGGCGAGCGCGGCCGGCGCGTCGGTGAGGTTCATGCGCTCGCGCAGCCGGCCGTAGAAGTCCGTCGGGCCCAGCCGGACCGCCTTCAGCCGGCGTGGCGCGGCGTACACGCCGATCCAGTCCCCGGGGCTCAGTACCCCGCGCAGCTGGCCGTCGATGCTGACGGCGGCCTGGCCGGACCGTTCGAGAATCCGCAGCGCGATCGGTTCGTCGGGGGCGGCGACGACCGAGCGGTTGAACACCATGTGCGGGGCGACCGGCGTGAACACCAGAGCCTCCGCGCGCGGCGAGACCACCGGACCGCCGGCGGCGAAACTGTACGCGGTCGAGCCCGTGGGCGTGGCCACCAGCAGTGCGTCGGCGGAGTAGCAGGCCAGGAGCCGGCCGGCGAGATAGACACCGACCGACACCTGCCGGTCCCTGGCGAGCTTCTCCACGACGACGTCGTTCAGCGCCGTGACGTTCAGCGCGACGCCCCAGTCGTCACCCGTCACGCACTCCGTCCGCACCCGGGGCGGCGGCAGCATCGGCCCGCGGCCGTACCGCAGCAGCGCCTCCATCTGCGCGGGCACCTCCAGCCGGCACGACGCCCGAAGGGTGAGGAGCATCCGGCTCTCGACGGTGATGCCTCCGGCCAGGACCGCGTCCAGCGCCGCGCGCACCGCCGGGGCCGGGACCTCGGTGAGGAAGCCGACCCGGCCGAGGTCGACGCCCAGGACCAGGGCGTCGTTCTCGGCCGCTACCCGGGCGCCGCGCAGGAACGTGCCGTCCCCGCCGAGGGTGACGATGAGGTCCGGATCGCCCGCCGCGTCGACCTCCTCGCGGGCGCTGTGCCGCGCCCCCTCCTGCCACACGTCGATGTCGGCGCACGCCACGGCGTGCTCCGCGCACCACTCGCGCACCGCCTGCGCGGCGGCCACGGCCTCGGCGCGGCCGCCGTGCACCACCAGGCCGACATGGTTCACCCTCATATCCGCCTCCCAGCCGGCTGTTCCCCCGCGCCATCCTCGCCCGCGAACCGCTGCGGTGCGGCCCCCGCCACGCGGGCGGGCGGCCTCCTGGGCGCGTGTGCCGACGGGCCCGAGTACGGCCGTCTCTCCTGACACCCCCGTCATACCCCTGACGTCGACGTCGACGCCGCGTCAGTCGGCCGGTCCGCCGGTGTCCTTCGGGCGGTAGCCCGGTGCGTGGCCGAAGGTGCGGCGGAAGGCGTCGATGAACGCGCCGGCCGAGGACCAGCCGTACCGGTGCGCCACCGTGGCCACCGGCGTCTGGAACAGCCGCGACAGCGTACGGTTGCGCGCCTGACCTCCCGGCCCGGCTCGACCAGGGTGCCGCCGTCGGCCGGATCGGCGCGCAGGATGTCGCACAGCGCGCGCAGCAGGGGCGACGGGGGCGGGGGCGGGGCGTGGGCTGCTGCGGCGAGGCCCTCAGCTGGTCGTGAGCGACGAGCGCAGACGGACCGTGCGGCGGCCGGAGCGGGATGCCCGGCCGCCGCACGCCGTGGTCCGTCACTCGTCCCGGAAGACGGCCTTGCTCACCTCGGCGGGGTTCTGGAACTCCTTCTTGCCGAGGTGCGCGATGCGCTCGGTGACCTCCTTGGACGCGTGATTCTTCTCGGCCACCTTCCGGAGCTGTTCCGAGTTGGCCGGGTACTCCGCGCCGGACAGTGCTTTCTGCAGATCAGGGGGGCTGATACCCGCCATGGTTCCTCCAGGCGGTGAGATGGTGCTCGGTCTGTGCGCCGGCGCCGCATGCTGCGCCGGGACTGCCCAGGTACCCACGCCCTGGCAGCGGATTCACGGATTCCCCCGGTCATGGGCCACCGGGCGGACGGGTACCCGAGGGCTTCGGAACAGGCACGGACACATCAGGGAGGCGCCCATGAGCGAGTCCACGCCCTCCCAGGCGGAAGGCGAGCGGGACCCCGGCGACGCGCAGGCGGACCAGCCACCGCGCACGACTCCCTCCCAGGCGGAGGGACCCGACACCGCGGACGAGAACGCGGTCGACGACAGCGAGCAGGGCGACGAGTGAAGGAGGCGTCATGAGCACGGCACACACCAGCGTCCCCGAGGTGCTGGCGGCGTTGAAGGACGTGTCGTACCCGACGGACAAGGAGCACCTCGTCACGGCCGCGCGGGAGGCGGGTGCGTCGGAGGAGGTCGTCAAGGCCCTGCGCGCCATCCCCGCCGAGCAGTACACGGGCCGTGAGGACGTGGCGAGGTCGGTACGGGTGGACCTGGACTCGGACCTGGGGCTCAACGCCACCCAGCGCGCGGAGCAGGCACGCGAGGGAGGCAAGCCCGGCCTCTCCCAGCATCTGCGGGAGGAGCCGAAGACACCGATCCAGGAGGAGTTCGACCGCTGACCCGGCGCCGGCGCCCCAGGCGCCGCCCGAGCGTTCCAGACGCCCGTGGCACCCCGCCCCCGTACGCTAGGTGCTCGATCAGACACGTCTGGACAGGCAGGGCAGGTGGCTCGGCGATGACGCACCCGCAGGATCCGCTCACAAGCACCGACGGCAGATCCCCCGGCCGCCCGATCCAGCTGGAGACGCACGGGCTCGACGTGATCGGGGACGGGGACCGCAAGGGCACCCCGCGCACGCTGTTCTGGCCCTGGTTCGGAGCCAACGTCTCCGTCCTCGGACTGAGCTACGGCGCCTTCGCGTTCGGCTTCGGCATCTCCTTCTGGCAGGCGCTCGCCGCCGGTGTGCTCGGCATCGTCGTCTCGTTCCTGCTGTGCGGTTTCATCGCGGTCGCCGGGAAGCGCGGCTCGGCGCCCACGATGGTGCTCAGCCGGGCGGCGTACGGTGTGCGCGGCAACCGCCTGCCGTCCGTGATCTCCTGGGTGCTGACCGTCGGCTGGGAGACCGTCCTCACCGCGCTCGCCACGCTGGCCACCGCGACCGTCTTCAGCCGCCTCGGCTGGGGCGGCGGCACCGAGACCAAGGTGGTCGCCCTCATAGTGGTGGCCGCGCTGACCGTCGTGGGCGGAGTCATGGGCTTCGACCTGATCATGCGGCTGCAGACGGCCATCACCGTGATCACGGGCGTCCTCACGCTCGTCTACGTCGCCCTCGTCGCCGACCACATCGACTGGAGCACGGTCAGCGCCGTCCCGGCCGGTTCCGCGCAGGAGTTCGTCGGCGCCCTGGTGTTCATGATGACCGGCTTCGGCCTCGGCTGGGTCAACGCCGCCGCCGACTACTCCCGCTATCTGCCCCGGAGTTCGTCCAGCCGGGGAGTGGTCGGCTGGACCGCCTTCGGCGCCTCCGTGGCCCCGCTGCTCCTGCTGGTCTTCGGCCTGCTGCTGGCCGGTTCCTCCCCGAGCCTGAGCAAGGCCGTCGCGGCCGACCCGATCGGTGCGCTGACGACGATCCTGCCCACCTGGTTCCTGGTGCCCTTCGCCGTGGTCGCCGTGCTCGGCCTGGTCGGCGGCGCCGTCCTCGACATCTACTCCTCCGGCCTCGCCCTGCTCTCCGCCGGGCTGCGCGTCCCCCGCTACCTCGCCGCGTTCTTCGACGGCGTCCTGATGATCGCCGGCTCCGTGTACATCGTCTTCTTCGCCGGCAACTTCCTCGGCCAGTTCATGGGCTTCCTCACCACCCTCGGCGTGCCCATCGCCGCCTGGTGCGGCATCATGCTCGGCGACCTCGCCCTGCGCCGCCGCGACTACGACGACGGCGACCTGTACCGCCCGCACGGCCGCTACGGCGACATCCCCCTGCCGCCCCTGCTGCTCACCCTCGCCGCCACCGCCGTCGGCTGGGGCCTGGTCACCAACACCGCCGCGAGCTGGCTCGCCTGGCAGGGCTACCTCCTCGCTCCCCTCGGCCTCGGCGGCAAGACCGGTGCCTGGGCGTACGCCAACCTCGGCGTCCTGGTCGCGCTCGCCCTCGCCTTCACGGGCACCCTGCTGCTCGCCCGGGGCCGGGTGCGCGCCCAGGAGGCGCAGGCGCCGAGCCCGGTCGGCGACGAGGGGGTGCTGAACGCATGACCGCCGGACACCTCGCCGTCATCGACATGCAGCAGGTCTTCGCCGACCCGGCGAGCCCCTGGGCCACTCCCCGGTACGCCGACGCGGCGGCGGGCGTCCGCAGCCTGCTGCCGGCCTTCGCCGGCCGGGTCACCTTCACCCGCTTCCTCGCCCCCGCGGAACCCACCGGAGCCTGGCGCGCCTACTACGACCAGTGGCCCTTCGCGCTCCAGCCCCCGGACGCCGGACTGTGGCGGCTGTCCGAGGAGTTCGCCGACCTGGCCGGCCCCGTGCTGGAGGCGACCACCTTCGGCAAGTGGACCCCGGACCTCGCCGCCCGCGTCGGCCCGGACGACCGCCTGGTCCTGGCCGGTGTCAGCACCGAGTGCTGTGTGCTGTCCACGGCCCTGGCCGCCGCCGACGCCGGCAGGGAGGTGCTGGTCGTCGCCGACGCCTGCGCGGGTGTGGACGACGACTCCCATCTCAAGGCCCTGCAGATCATGGACCTGTACCGGCCGCTCGTCCGGGTCACCACCGTCGACGACCTGCTCGCGGAGAGCGGACCATGACCGGCGTGCCGCTCAAGCACCAGCGGATCAGCCGGATCCTCGCCCGGGAGATCCGCGACGGCGCCCGCCCGGCCGGCGAGCGGCTGCCCGGCGAACACGCCCTCGCCCAGCGGTTCGGCGTCAGCCGTACGACCATCCGCGCGGCCCTCGCCGAACTGTCCGAGCAGGGCCTGATCACCACCCGCACCGGCAAGGGCTCCTACGTCCTCTTCGACGGCCGCCCGCCGGACGACCGGCCCGGCTGGGCCCGGGCCGTCGCCGTGCCGGGCGGGGACACCACCGTGCGGACCCTCGCCGTACGCGAGGCGCGCGACGCCGCACTCGCCGCCGAACTCGGCCTGGAGAAGGACGTGTTCGTCTGCGTGGAGCGCGTCCGCGAGCTGGCCGCGGACGGCACTGTGGTGTCGTACGAGCGCAGCTTCCTGCCGCCGGTGCCCGTGATCCGTGAGTTGCCCGCCCGCGGCCTCGGTCAGGAGTCGCTCACCGCACTGCTGCAGCGGGCCGGGCTGCGCGCCGAACAGGGGGAGCAGCGGGTCTGCGGGCGGCCGGTCGACGCCGAGGAGGCGGAACTGCTGCGTCGCACGCCGGGGGACTGGTTCCTGCGGACGCGGCGGACCGGCCGGGCGGCCGACGGCTCCTTCGTCGAACACGTCGTCACCCTGCTCGACCCCGGCCACTTCCATCTGGCCCTCACCGTCGGCTGACCCGCCCGCCTCCGCCTCTCACCGCTTCCGGTGACGACGGGACGGGCTCGCCTGGCGGTGATCACCATGACCGACGCATGCCCCGCCGTCCACCGGGTACGCGAGGCGGGAGCACGCCCGGGTGCAACCGTCCCGGGTGGCCCGTACGACCGCCGCTACCTGGGGATCTGCCATGGAGACACCCGCACACGACGACCTGCCGACGCCCGCCCAGCAGGCGCTGGACGCGCTGGCCGTGAACGCCGAGGACCAGGCCGCGCTGGACGTCCTCGCCCACAGTGACGTACTCGTCCCCGTGCCGGACGACGCGATCGACGGGGAGGGCGCCGATGCCACCAGCGTGGCCCTGCCCGTCCTCGAACAGCCCGGAGGCGACCAGGTCGTCCCCGTGTTCACCACGGAGGGCGAGATGACCGGACTGCTGCCGTTCGTCTCCCGCTACCGCCTCATACCCCTGGGCGCCCTGGCCTCCCAGTGGCCCGACGAGGACCTCTCCCTGGCCATCGACGGCAACTCCACCCACGCCCTGACCCTCACGTCACAGGGGGTCCGCACCCTGTTGGCGCGGTGACCGGAGCCCGGCCCTGCGCGACGGGGCCGGGCTGCCTCACTCACCCTGCTGCTCGCTGAGCATCCGCTGCAGCACGGCGCGCTGCAGCGGCAGCACCTCGGCGTGCAGCGCGCGGCCCTTGCCGGTGAGCGCCACCCACACGCCGCGCCGGTCGTCCGCACACACCGAACGCTCCACCAGCCCGTCCTTCTCCAGCCGGCCGATCAGCCGGGACAGCGCGCTCTGGCTGAGATGGACTCGTCCGACCAGGTTCTGCACCCGGCACTGGTCGCCCTCCGCGGGCGACTCGGTCGCCAGGATGTCCAGCACCTCGAAGTCGCTGGCGCCCAGCCCGTGCGGGTGCAGGGCCCGGTCGATCTCGCACATCGTGCGCGCGTGCACGGCGAGGATGTCCCGCCACCGTTCCTCAAGCCGGGCGTCGGCCGTCTTGACTGCCATACCCGCACCGTAGCACCGATCCCGGCAATCATTGAGTGTGCAACTAGTGTGGGTGAGCGCGCAGCTCAGCCGCTCAGGCGACCGGGTCCTGGAGGAGACCGACCAGATTGCCGTCCGGGTCCTTCACCGAGGCGATGAGCCTGCCGTTGCCGACGTCCCGCACCTCCTGGACCACTTCGGCGCCCGCCTCCAGCAGCGCCGCGAGCCGCTCCCGGAGGTCGGTGACGTGCCAGAACGGCACCGGCCCGGTCAGGCCCTGGGCATGCCCGTTCGGGTCGAGGCCGACGTCCTGACCCTCGGCCTTGAAACCGACGTAATAGGGCTCGTCCACATACGGCTCTACCCCCAGCAAGGCGGTGAACAGCGCCTTGGAGCGGTCCTTGTCCTTGACGGGGTAGATGATCGTCTGCAGGCCGGTGGCGCTCATGGGACTCTCCTTCGCGAGGTGCGGGCCGACGCGTTGTCCGCCGGTGCACTTCACGCTAGGACCGGGGAGCCCGCCCGGGCTTCTCCGATCCTGACCGCTTGCGGCCTCCCCGGCACCCCCACTCGTTGTGCGGGACCTCCGAGACGGTGAGGCGGGCGGCCCGCCGGGCGGGCACGAGGGCACCGGCGACGGCGATCACGAGCCCCGTGAGAGCCAGCCCGGCCAGCCGGGGCACGTGCCAGACGTCCGTCATGTACGACGGCAGGACGACGCCGATCCCCGCGGCCATCCGCGGGACGACCACCTCGTAGGCGGCGACGCCCAGCGGGATGCCCGGCACCGACCCGAGCACGCCGAGCACGGCCATCGACGTCACCGTCACCTGGCGCGGGGTCATACCGATCGACTTCAGAATGCCGAGGTCGCGGCGCCGGTCGTGGGTGTTGAGCACGGCCGTGTTGAACACCCCGAGGGAGGCGACCAGGGCCAGCATCAGATCGCCGGAGTGACTGGAGACCAGCGGCACCCGGCCGTCCCGAACGGCCGCGGCTTCGGCGTCTTCTACCGGGAGGCGACCTGGACCGCCGTCTCCGGCGACGGCTGGGACCCGGCCGGCGCCGGCTCCGGCAACGGCTGGGAGAACCAGGCCCTGTTCGGCTACGACGACAAGGCGCTGCCCTCCATGACGTGGTTCAGCCACCGCTGAACCACCCGGTGCGGGGCCCGGCGGTAGGCGGCGGCCGGACCCCGCCGTGTTTCCGGGGCCGGACGGAGCTCCGCGGTCGTACGGCCGTTCGGTACCGGACAACGGTGTACGACTTCCGGACGCGGCGGAGTCGCCCGGGCGACAGTGGGAAGACTGCGTACGAGGAGGCCGGGGACGGAGGCGGACGGATGATGGGAACTCCCTCGGGCCGGATGCGTCAGACCATCCTGGAGTGGCTCAAGGACCCGGCGGCCCACTTCCCGGCGCACCATCGCCGCGACCCCGTCGAGAGAGGCGTCACCGCGCGGGCCGTGGCCGTCAAGCTGGGCGTACCCCGCCGGACCGCCCTCGCGCACCTGGACTTCCTCACCCGCCTCGGCGTGCTGCGCACCCGCCGCGTCTGCTGCCGCACCTACTACCGGCGCGACGAGATCCGCATCGCCGAGGTGGCCCGGATGTTCGAGAAGGGGTGGTGAGCGGCGGCCGGGCAGGAGAGAGTGGCCGGGCAGGCGGGACGACCGACGGCGAAAGGGCACCGCGCATGGACCGACCGACGGCACTCCACCCGCTGCACTACGTCTCGCTGGGCGCCCGGGGTCCCGAGGACGTGGTGGCCGACGCGCACGGACGCGTGCTGACCGGGGCGGAGGACGGGCGGATCCTGCGCGTCCACCATCTCGGCGACCCGCGCACGGCCCGCGTGGAGGTGCTGGCCGAGACCGGCGGCCGTCCGCTCGGGCTCGAACCGCTCCCGGACGGCGGTGTGTTGGTGTGCGACGCGGAACGCGGCCTGCTGCGCGTCGAGCCCGGTGGCGGCACCGTCCACGTCCTTGCGGACTCGGTGGCGGGGCAGCGGCTCCGCTTCTGCAGCAACGTCGTCGCCCTGCCGGACGGCACCGTGTACTTCACCGTCTCCAGCCGCCGCTACCCGCTGGACCAGTGGATCGGCGACATCGTCGAACACACCGGGACCGGGCGTCTGCTGCGCCTTCCCGCCGAGGGCGGTGAGCCGGAAGTCGTCCTGGAGGGGCTGCAGTTCGCCAACGGTCTGGCAGTCGGCGGCGACGGCGCCTTCCTGGTAATCGCCGAGACCGGGGCCTGCCGGCTGACCCGCTACCACCTCACCGGCCCGCGCGCCGGCCGCACCGACCTCTTCGCCGCGCTGCCCGGTATGCCGGACAACCTCTGGCGCGAGGGTCCCGACGGCCCGCTCTGGGCCGCGCTCGCCAGTCCGCGGGTCCCGCCGCTGGACCTCCTGCACCGCACCCGGCCCGCCGTGCGCGGCGCCGCCGCCCGGGCCGCCGTCCACGCGCCCTACCGCCCGAGCGGAACGATCGGGGTCGTGGCCCTCGACGACGCCGGACGGACCGTGCACCACCTCACCCGGCGCCGCTCCGGCTTCCGCATGGTCACCAGCGTCTGCGCGACGGGGGACCACCTGGTCCTCGGCAGCCTCCGGGAGCCCGGCGTCGCGGTCTGCGCGCGGCCCGCGGCCCCCTGACACGGCGGTAGGCTGGTGCCCGGCCGTGATCACCCGTCGGGGCAGGCCGAACAGGAGAAGCAAGCGCATGACAGCCCCGGAAGCCGAGAGCCTCCGTGTCCGCCCCACGCCACGGCGGCGGTCCGCATGGCATCACCAGATACCCGTCGTCGCGGTGGTCGCTATCGGCGGCGCCCTCGGCGCGTGCGCACGGTACGGGCTCACCCTCGCCTGGCCCACACCGCCCGGCGGCTTCCCCTGGGCGACCTTCTGGACCAATGTCGCCGGCTGTGCGGTGATCGGTGTCTTCATGGTGCTGATCACCGACGTGTGGGCCGCCCACCGCCTCGTACGCCCCTTCTTCGGCACCGGTGTGCTCGGCGGCTTCACCACCTTCTCCACCTACGCCGTCGACATCCGCAGGCTGGTCGACGCCGGCCGCCCGGGGCTCGGGCTCGCCTATCTCGCCGCGACGCTGTGCGCGGCCCTCGCCGCGGTGTGGCTCGCCTCGGCCGCCGCCCGCCGGGTGCTCGTCAGGAGGCAGCGATGACATCACTCACCGGCCGCGCCCTCAGGCTGACCGTCTACATCGGTGAGGACGACACCTGGCACCACAAGCCCCTCTACTCCGAGATCGTGCACCGCGCCCACGCGGCCGGACTCGCCGGGGCGAGCGTCTTCCGGGGTATCGAGGGCTTCGGCGCCTCCTCCCGCATCCACACCTCCCGCCTGCTGTCGCTGAGCGAGGACCTGCCCGTGGCCGTCGTCGTCGTGGACGGCGAGGAGCGCGTACGGGCCTTCCTGCCGCAACTCGACGAACTCGTCGAGGAAGGTCTGGTGACCCTGGAGGAATGCGAGGTCGTCCGGTACGTGGGGCGCTCCGCCGGCCCGGAGGACACGGATCCGAAGGGTAAGAAGTCGTTGTGAACTGGCTGCTGGTCATCGCGGGGGCCGTGGTCGGCGCACCGCTGCGCTATCTCACCGACAGGGCGGTGCAGGCCCGCCACGACTCGGTCTTCCCCTGGGGCACCTTCGTGGTGAACGTCACCGGCTCGCTGGTCCTCGGGCTGCTCACGGGCGCCGTGTCCGCCGGAGCCGCCGGCCCCCACCTGCAGCTTCTCATCGGCACGGGGCTGTGCGGCGCGCTGACGACGTACTCGACCTTCTCCTACGAGACCCTGCGCCTCACGGAGGCCGGCTCCGGCCTCTACGCTGCCGTCAACGTCGTCGCGAGCGTCGCGGCGGGGCTCGCCGCAGCCTTCGCCGGGGTCTCGCTCGCCGGCGCCCTGTGGGGCTAGGCGCTTGCCAGGCCGCCGGACGCAGCAAGTACTGTCTACAGCACTGTCGACCAACTCTCCTCAGAACTGGATCCCATGAGCGCCATCTCCGTCGGTCAGGCCGTCGTCCTCGGAGTAGTCGAGGGGGTGACCGAGTTCCTCCCGGTGTCCTCCACGGGTCACCTGAAGATCGCCGAGGGACTCATGAACATCCCGGTCGACGACAAGTCCGTCGTCGGGTTCTCTGCCGTCATCCAGGTCGGCGCCATCGCCGCCGTGCTCGTGTACTTCCTCAAGGACATCAAGCGGATCGTCTCCGCCTGGTTCCGCGGCCTGACCAACCGCGAGGAGCGCTACCACCACGACTACAAGTTCGCCTGGTGGGTCATCGCCGCGACCATTCCGATCGTCGTGGTGGGTCTTGCCGCCAAGCCGCTGATCGACGGGCCGCTGGGCTCCCTCTGGGTCGTCGCGGGCTCGCTCATCCTCGGCTCCGTCGTGATGTGGTGCGCGGACCAGATGGGCCGGCACAAGCGCGGTGAGGACGACACCTCCTTCAAGGACGCGATGTGGGTCGGCTGCTCCCAGATCCTCGCCCTGCTCTTCCCCGGCTTCTCCCGCTCCGGGGCCACCATGTCCACCGCGCTCATCCTGGACCTGGACCGCGTCGCCGCCACCCGCCTGTCGTTCTTCCTCGGCATCCCGGCCCTGACCGGCGCCGGCATCTACGAGCTGAAGGACGCCCTCGGCGCCGGCGTGGGCGCCGCCCCGCTGGCCGTCGGCACCATCGTGTCCTTCGTCGTCGCCTACGCCTCGATCGCCTGGCTGCTGAAGTTCGTCGCCAAGCACTCCTTCAACGCCTTCGTGATCTACCGCATCGTGATCGGCGCGGGCCTGCTCGGCCTGCTCGCCACGGGCACCCTCAGCGCCTGACCGAACCTGCCGATCACCCACGGGGTGCGGATGCCTGCATTCAGGCGCCGCACCCCGTGAATGTTTCCTTACTCGATGTCTTGACAGTCCTGGCGCGCAACCCGCAGGATCGCTCCCGTGAACCTGTCAGACAGCCAGACAGCTGGTCGGGGGCCCCGGCGCGTCAGCGCCATGGAAGCGGTCCTCGCCCACCTCCGCGGTGCCATCGAGCGCGGCGAGTACGCCATAGGCGACAAGCTCCCCTCCGAGGCCGAGCTGTGCCGCACCCTTGAGGTGTCCCGGCCCGTGCTCCGCGAGGCGCTGCGCGCGCTGCAGACGATGGGCCTGACGGTCTCCCGGACCGGCAAGGGCACCTTCGTCGTCGCCACCGCCGTCGAGGACCCCACCTTCGGCGACTACGCGGCCAGCGACCTGCTGGAGGTGCGCCGGCACATCGAGATCCCGGTCGCCGGATACGCGGCCCTGCGCCGCACCCCGGAGAACCTGGACCACCTGGCCCACCTGCTCGACCGCATGGAGCGGGAGACGGACACCACCGCGTGGGTCGCGATGGACACGCTCTTCCACCTCGCCGTGGCCGAGGCCGCCCAGAACCCGGTCTTCCGCCGGGTCATCGAGGAGATCCGCGACGCACTGGCGCGTCAGTCGGCCTTCCTCAACGAACTGGGCGGCCGTCGCGAGCAGTCCAACCGCGAGCACCGGGCGATCGTCGAGGCGCTGATCGACGGTTCCGAACTCGACGCCGTGGAGGCCATGAGCCACCACCTGGACCGCGTCGAGACGACCCTCACCGACATCGTGCGCCCCGCGCGCACGGACCTCCCCACGGAAGGCGGACCCGAGGCGTGAGCGAGCAGCACCTCAAAGACGAGACGCGCCCCTCGTCCGGCCATGTCGACGCCGGAGACGCCGGCTACAGCAAGGGCCTCAAGCACCGGCACGTCAACATGATCGCCATCGGCGGCGCCATAGGCACCGGCCTCTTCCTCGGCGCGGGCGGCCGGCTCGCCGACGCCGGACCCTCCCTCTTCATCGCGTACGCCGTCTGCGGCGTCTTCGCCTTCCTGGTCGTCCGGGCCCTCGGCGAACTCGTCCTGTACCGCCCGTCCTCCGGCGCCTTCGTGTCGTACGCCCGGGAGTTCCTGGGCGAGAAGGGCGCCTACACCGCGGGCTGGATGTACTTCCTCAACTGGGCGACCACCGGCATCGCCGACATCACCGCGGTCGCCACCTACACCCACTACTGGGGCATGTTCTCGGACATCCCCCAATGGTTGATCGCATTGATCGCCCTGGCCGTCGTGTTGACCGTCAATCTGATCTCGGTCAAGATCTTCGGCGAACTGGAGTTCTGGTTCGCCATCGTCAAGGTCGGCGCGCTCGTCGTCTTCATGTGCATCGGCATCTTCCTGCTGGTCACCCAGCACCCGGTCGACGGTCACCACCCCGGCCCGGCCCTGATCACCGACAACGGCGGCATCTTCCCCAACGGCCTGCTGCCCATGCTGCTGATCATCCAGGGCGTCGTCTTCGCCTACGCCTCCGTCGAACTGGTCGGCGTGGCCGCCGGCGAGACCGAGAACCCCGAGAAGATCATGCCGAAGGCGATCAACTCGATCATGTGGCGCGTGGGCCTGTTCTACGTCGGCTCCGTCGTCCTCCTCTCGATGCTGCTGCCCTGGAACAAGTACAGCGCCGGTGAGAGCCCCTTCGTGACCGTCCTGTCGCACATCGGCGTCCCGGCGGCCGGCGGTGTGATGAACCTGGTCGTGCTCACCGCCGCCATGTCCTCGCTCAACTCCGGCCTGTACTCCACCGGCCGCATCCTGCGCTCCATGGCCATGAGCGGCTCGGCCCCCAAGTTCACCGCGAAGATGAGCCGCAGCCAGGTCCCGTACGGCGGAATCCTGCTCACCAGCGGCATCTGCGTCCTCGGAGTGGGCCTCAACTACGTCGTCCCCGCCGACGCGTTCGAGATCGTCCTCAACTTCGCGGCGATCGGCATCCTCGCCACCTGGGGCATGATCATGCTCTGTCACGTGCTCTTCTGGCGGAAGACCCAGAAGGGCGAACTGACCCGGCCGTCCTACCGGCTGCCGGGCTCCCCCTGGACCGAACTCGTGACGCTGGCGTTCCTCGCCTCCGTCCTGGTCCTCATGTACGCCGACGGCGGCGCCGGACGCACCACCGTGCTCTGCCTGCCGCTGATCGTCGCAGCGCTGGTCGCGGGCTGGTACGCCATCCGCGTCCGCACAGCGCGCACATCCACCGGCGCCGACGCGTGACCCGCGACCCGGACCGCCCCGATCCCTCGATACAGGCAGTGATGTACAGCAGTTCCCCCGCCGACGCACCCGTCATACGCGAACCCCTCCACGCTCCCGTCGCCCACCTCCTCCGCGGCGGGGTCGTCGAGGGCATCCACTACGGCTCCGTCGTCGTCCTCGGCGCCGACGGCCGGGTGGAGTTCCAGCTCGGCGACATCGAGGCCGCCTTCTACCCGCGCTCGGCCGTCAAACCCCTCCAGGCCGTGGCCATGCTGCGGGCCGGACTGCCGCTCGACGGCGAACTCCTGTCCCTGGCCGCGGCCAGCCACTCTGGCGAGGAACGCCACCTCGCCGGCACCCGGCGCATCCTCGACCTCGCCGGGCTGACTGAGGACGACCTGCGCAACGTCCCCGACATGCCGTTCGACCCGGTCGTCCGGGACGCCTGGGTGCGCGAGGGCCGCATGCCCTCCCGGCTCGCCCAGAACTGCTCCGGCAAGCACGCCGCCATGCTGTGGACCGCCCAGCTCAACGGGTGGTCCCTGCCGGACTACCTCGACCCGGAGCACCCGCTGCAGCAGGCGATCGAGGCGGCCGTCGAGGACCTGACCGGCCAGCGGGTCGCCCGCGTCACCGTGGACGGCTGCGGGGCTCCGCTGTTCGCCATCTCCCTGCACGGGCTCGCCCGCGCCGTGTCCCGCCTCGCCTCGGCGGCCCCCGGGACGCCCGAGGCACGGGTCGCCGACGCCATGCGCTCGCACGCCGAGATGGCCTCCGGCTCGGGGCGGGACGTCGCCGCGCTGATGCGGGCCGTGCCGGGGCTGCTGGCCAAGGACGGGTTCGAGGGCGTTCAGGTCGCTGCGCTGCCCGATGGCCGGGCCATCGCCGTCAAGATCGCCGACGGGGCGAACCGGGCCCGCGTTCCGGTCGCGGCCGCCGCTCTCGCTCGCGCGGGCGTCGACCCCGGGCTGCTCACCGAATTCGCGGGGGAGCCGCTGCTCGGGGGCGGGGAGCCGGTGGGGTGCGTGCGTGCGGTGCGTGCGCTGGACCCGGTTCCCGTCACCGCCTGCGCATAGGCGCATCAGTACAGCCCCGCGCCCCATACGGGGCGCTGCCACCTCCGTGTCTCAGAAAGAGAACCCATACCTCATGACCGCCGCCACCCGCAGCGAACACGATTTGCTCGGCGACCGCGACATACCCGCCGACGCGTACTGGGGTGTGCACACCCTGCGCGCGACGGAGAACTTCCCCATCACGGGCACCCCGATCTCCGCGTACCCGCATCTCATCGACGCCCTGGCCGCCGTCAAGGAGGCCGCCGCCCTCGCCAACGAGGAACTCGGCCTGCTGGAGCCGAAGAAGGCCGCCGCCATCGTGGCGGCCTGCCGCGAGATCCGCGACGGCAAGCTGCACGACCAGTTCGTGGTCGACGTCATCCAGGGCGGCGCCGGCACGTCCACGAACATGAACGCCAACGAGGTCGTGGCGAACCGCGCGCTGGAACTGCTCGGGCACGAGAAGGGCCAGTACGCGCACCTGCACCCCAACGAGCACGTCAACCTCGGTCAGTCGACCAATGACGTCTACCCGACCGCCGTCAAGATAGCGACGGTCTTCGCGGTGCGTGGACTGCTCAAGGCGATGGCCGTACTCCAGGACGCGTTCGCCCGCAAGGCGGTCGAGTTCCGTGACGTGCTCAAGATGGGCCGTACACAATTGCAGGACGCGGTGCCGATGACGCTCGGCCAGGAGTTCTCCGCCTATGCCGTCATGATCGAGGAGGACCGCAGCCGTCTTGCCGAGGCCGTCGAGTTGATCCATGAGATCAACCTGGGTGCCACGGCGATCGGCACGGGGCTCAACGCGCCCGCCGGCTACGCCGAAGCCGCCCGCCGGCACCTGTCCGCGATCACCGGGCTGCCGCTGGTCACCGCCGCCAACCTGGTCGAGGCCACCCAGGACTGCGGTGCGTTCGTCCAGATGTCCGGTGTGCTCAAGCGGATCGCGGTCAAGCTCTCCAAGAGCTGCAACGACCTGCGGCTGCTGTCCTCCGGTCCGCGCGCGGGCCTCGGCGAGATCAACCTGCCGCCGGTGCAGGCCGGTTCGTCCATCATGCCGGGCAAGGTCAACCCGGTGATCCCCGAGGTGGTCAACCAGGTCGCCTTCGAGGTGATCGGCAACGACGTCGCCATCACCATGGCCGCCGAGGCCGGACAGCTCCAGCTCAACGCCTTCGAGCCGATCATCCTGCACTCCCTGTCGGAGTCGATCACGCATCTGCGGAGCGCCTGTCTGACGCTGGCCGAGCGGTGCGTGAACGGCATCACCGCCAACACCGAGCGGCTGCGGGCGACCGTGGAGAACTCCATCGGCCTGGTCACCGCGCTCAACCCGCACATCGGCTACACGGCCGCGACCGACATCGCCAAGGAGGCCCTCGTCACCGGCCGCGGAGTGGCGGAACTGGTGCTGGAGAAGGGCCTGCTCCCGGCCGAGCGGCTCGCCGAGCTGCTGCGCCCCGAGGTCGTCGCAGGCAGCGGGGCACCAGCCGCCTGACCTGCGGCGACGCGGGGCCGATTGCGCTCCGGGAGCGAGCGGGAGGCACAATGGTGATCATGACAACGACGTCGTCCCTCACCTTCCTGCCGGTCCTGGAGCGCATCGCCGAGGAGATGGAGCGCACGCCCGGCCGCGGCCGGGCCGCCGACTACATCCCGGCCCTCGCCGCCCTCGATCCCCGCCGGTTCGGCATGGCCGTCGCCGAGCTGGACGGCACGGTGTACGGGGTGGGGGAGTGGCGCGAGCCGTTCTCCACGCAGTCCGTCACCAAGGTCTTCACGCTCGCCCTGGACCTGGCCCGCGAGGGCGACGAACTCTGGGAGCACGTGGGCCGCGAACCCTCCGGCAACCCCTTCAACTCCCTGGTCCAGCTGGAGTACGAGAACGGCATCCCGCGCAATCCCTTCATCAACGCGGGCGCCCTCGTCGTCACCGACCGCCTCCAGACCCGTACCGGAGACGCGGCCGGCGAGCTGCTGGCCTTTCTGCGGGCCGAGAGCGGCAACGCCTCCCTGGACTTCGACGAGGAGGTCGCCGCCTCCGAGACCGCCCACGGCGACCGCAACGCCGCCCTCGCCCATTTCATGGCGTCCTACGGCAACATCGACAACGACGTGCCGACCCTGCTCGACCAGTACTTCCGGCAGTGTTCCCTCACCGCCTCCTGCGCCGACCTGGCCCTCGCCACCGGCTTCCTCGCCCGGCACGGCATACGCGCCGACGGCAGCCGCCTGCTCACCCGCAGCCAGGCCAAGCAGGTCAACGCGGTGATGCTGACCTGCGGCACGTACGACGCGGCCGGGGACTTCGCGTACCGGGTGGGGCTGCCCGGCAAGAGCGGGGTCGGCGGCGGGATCATCGCCGTCGTACCGGGCCGGTGCACGCTGTGCGTGTGGAGCCCCGGGCTGGACGAACGGGGCAACTCGGTGGCGGGGGTGGCGGCCCTCGACCGGTTCACGACGCTGACGGGCTTGTCGGTGTTCTGAGGGCGGCCCGACCACGCACCCGCACCCGCCGGTTACATCGTCGCCCCCGCCCGGCAGGGCCACCGTCGCCTTCCGGCCACCCGGCGTTGACACGCTCACCCAGTGTTGGCCATGGCATTCCCCGTCGATCTCCGCCGCTGCCGGCTGCTCGGGCTGGCGGGCACCGCCTTCCTCGCGCTGGGCGGTGAGACAGCCGGTGCCCTGCCCGTACAGGATCTCCTCGCACCCGCCTCCGCGCGGGCCGCGCTCGGCCTGGTCGGGGTGTACTTCGGTGTCGTGCTGCTCATCGCGGCCTGGGTGCTCCTCGGCCGTCTGGTGCGCGGCCCCCAGCCGCCCACCCCGCGTGCCCTGCTGCTGGTGCTCGCCGTGTGGGCGGCCCCGCTGCTGCTCGCCCCGCCGCTGTTCAGCCGGGACGTCTACAGCTACCTCGCGCAGGGCGCCATGGCCGACGCCCACATGGACGTCTACGCCCACGGGCCCGACAGGCTCGGCGGCCCGCTCGCCGACCAGGTCGCCCCGATGTGGCAGCACACCGGCGCCCCCTACGGGCCCGCCTTCCTGGCCGTGGCCTCCGCCCTGGCGGGCCTGACCCGCGGTCAGCTCCCGGCCGGCCTGCTGGGCATGCGCCTGCTCGCCCTGCTCGGTGTGGCCCTGATGGCGGCGGCGCTGCCCCGCCTGGCCCGGCACAGCGGTGCCGACCCGGCCGCCGCCCTGTGGCTCGGCGCCCTGAATCCGCTGGTCCTGCTGCACCTGGTGGCCGGTGCCCACAACGACGCCCTCATGCTCGGCCTGCTCGGTCTCGGACTGGTCGCCGCGCGCGGTCGCCGACCCGCCCTCGGCGCCGTCCTCGTCACCCTCGCCGCGCTGGTCAAGGCACCCGCGGGCCTCGGCCTCCTCGCCGTCCTGGTCCTCCAGGTCCGCTCCGGCCGCCGCCCGCTGCCGGCCACCCTGACCACGGCGGGCGCCTCCGCCCTGACCACGGTCGCCGCCACCGCCGTCGCCGGCACCGGCTACGGCTGGATCGGTGCCCTGACCACCCCGGTCTCCCCGCAGAACTGGGCCCTGACCAGCCTGGCCGGCCGCGCCACCGGCGCTCTGCTCGAACACCTCCACAGCGGCCTGGCCCCGCTGGCCGTGCCCGCCTGGCACCTGCTCGGGCTCGCGGCCACCGCCGTCGCCGTGGCGCTGATCTGGCTCCGACTGCGCCTGAGACCGGAGTACGCGCTCGGACTCAGCCTGCTGACGGTCGCCGTGTTCGGCCCGGCCATCCGCCCCTGGTACGTGCTGTGGGGCCTGTTCCTCATCGCCGCCGGCGCGCCCGAGACCTCGGTGCGGCACCGGGTCGCGGCCCTGGCCGGCGTCCTCGCCCTCGCCGTCCTGCCGAGCGGCGGACCGGCCGGCCCCGGCCAGCTGGTGCTCGCCGTCTCCGGCGGGGTGCTCGGCGTGGTCGTCCTGTGGCAGGCCCACCAGTCGGCCCAGGTCCACGTCCAGGCCCCGGCACCGGGACGCACGGCGTGAGCGGCCCGCTGCGCCCCCGTACGGACCGCGGACGCGTGCTGCTCGTGCTCCTCCTCGTCGCGGCCGTCACGGTCTTCACCGCCACCGTGCCGCTGCTGCGCGGCTTCTTCGACCTGCGCGTCTACTACGGCACCGTGCACACCTGGGTGCACCACGGCGGCCGGATCTACGACTACCGGGTGCCGGGCACCTCGTACGGCTTCACCTATCCGCCGTTCGCGGCCCTCGCCATGCTGCCCCTGGCCCTGCTGGGCCGTACCCCGGCGATCCTGGCGTCCCTGCTGGTCAACCTGGCCGCGATGGCGGTGGTCCTGCGGTTCCTGGCCGGGCCCGGCTGGCGGCGGCACGGCTGGTACCGGTGGTCGCTGGGCCTGTGCCTGCTCGCCCTGTTCGAGCCGTTGCGGGACACCTTCAGCTTCGGCCAGGTCAACCTGGTGCTGCTCGCGCTCGTCCTCGGCGACTGCCGGCTGCTGGCGACCGGCCGGGAGCGCCGGGCGGGTGCCGGGATCGGGCTCGCCGCCGCCGTGAAGCTCACGCCCGCCCTGTTCATCGGCCTGCTGCTGCTCGCCGGACGGCGCCGGGCGGCCGGCATCGCCACGGCCGTCGCCGCCGCGGCGACCGGGCTGGCCGCCTGGGCGGACCCGGGGGCGTCCCGTTTCTACTGGACCGAGGCGCTGTGGGACACCGGCCGGGTGGGCCGGCTCGACTATGTGTCGAACCAGTCGCTCCAGGGCGTGCTGGCCCGCCTGGGCGAGCCGGGCCGTCCGCTGTGGGCGACGGCGGTCCTGCTGGCCCTGTGCGTCTGGGCGTGGCGGGCCCGCAGGGCGGTGACGGCCGGCGACTGGACGGCGGCCTTCGCGCTCACCGCGGCGGCGGCCTGCCTGGTCAGCCCCATCACCTGGGTGCACCACCTGGTGTGGCTGCTGCCGTCCTTCGCCGTCCTGGTCCGCGCCGGGCACCGGCGGATCGCATGCGCCCTGTACGCGGTGCTGTGCACGAGCGTGGTCTGGCTGTGGGTCGACGACGCCTCCGGCATCGGCGGCTTCCTCGGCAGCAACACCTATACGTGGATCACGCTGGGTCTGCTGTGCGGCCTGCCGACGGGTCACCCGCGCGCGCCGCGGCCGCCCTTGGACCGCAGCACCAGCGCCACGGCCACCGCGCCGAGCCCTGAAAGCCCTACCACGACGGCGGTGCCCGACCAGTCGTCGTCCTGTGTCTGTGAGGTGGCCGCGGCCACCGGTGCGGCGGCGGACGCCGGGGACGACTTGGCGCGCAGCCCGTCCAGCGAGCCGACCGGATCCACCCGCCCGGCCGCCGCGAAGCCCCAGTCGAGCAGCCGGCGTGCCTCCTCGTAGACGGCCAGTCCGCCGCCCTCCTGAGGGTTCATCACGGTCACCACCAGCGTGCGCCCGCCCCGTCGGGCCGCGGCCACGAGGGTGTTGCCCGCGTTGGTGGTGTAGCCGTTCTTGATCCCGATCAGCCCGGGGTACGGCGCCACCCCGTCCTCGCCGGTCAGCAGCCGGTTGGTGTTCTCGATGCCGTACGACGAGCCCTCACCGGGGAACTGCGCCTGGGCGGTGGAGCAGTAGCGGGCGAAGTCGGGATTGCGCAGCCCGGCCCGGCCGAAGACCGCCAGGTCGTAGGCGGAGGACACCTGGCCGGGGGCGTCGTAGCCGTCGGGGGACACGACATGGGTGTCCAGGGCGCCGAGCGAACGTGCCTTGCCCTGCATCCGCGCGGCCGTGGCCGCCCAGCCGCCGTCCAGCGAGGCGAGCACGTGCACCGCGTCGTTGCCGGAGCTGAGGAAGACCCCGCGCCACAGGTCGGCCACCTGGTAGGCGTGCCCCTCCTCGACACCGACCAGGCTGCTGCCCGCACCGATGTCCGCCAGTTCCTCGTCCCGCACGGTGTGCAGCATCCCGGCGGGCAGCGTCGGCAGCACGGTGAGGGCGAACAGCGTCTTCAGGGTGCTCGCGGGAGGCAGCTTGCGGTGCGCGTCGTTCGCGGCCAGCACCTCCCCGTCGTGCGCGTCGGCCACCACCCAGGACAGCGCCGACACCTCCGGCACCTCGGGCGCGCCCCGGCGGGGGCGGACCTGGAGTCCGGAGCGGTAGAGCAGGGACGGCGCGGGCATCGCCGCCCGGGGTCCGGGCGGTGCGGGCTCGCCGACCCGGGGCCCGGCAGCGGCGGCGGCCGGCGCGAGTGCCAGCACGCCCGCCACGCACAGGGAACAGGCCGACACGGCCGCCCGATGAGAAAGGGCTGTGAACATATGATCAACGTACGAACGGGGGCGCCGTCCCTCGCGCTGTCGGGGCCGTTCGGCCCACCGGAGCAACCCGGATGCCGCACCCCGGCCGCCCACGGCGCGGGCTCAGCCGCCGGGCAGGGTGGGCCGGACCTGCCTCAGGAACGCGGCGTTGTCGGGGGTGGAGCGCAGCCGCTCCAGGAGGGTCTCCAGACCGGGCGGGCCGCTCTCGCGGGAGCGCAGGACGCGGCGCAGACCGTGTACGGCCGTCAACTCGGCCGCGGGGAGCAGGAGTTCCTCACGCCGGGTGCCGGTGGCGCCGAGGTCCACAGCGGGGAAGAGGCGCCGGGCGGCGGCCTCGCGGTCGAGCCGCAGCTCCATGTTGCCCGTGCTCTTGAGCTCCTCGAAGTAGTAGCCGTCGGCGCGGGAGCCCGTGTCCACCAGGACGGTGGCGAGGATGGTCAGCGAGCCGCCCTCCTCGGCCTGGCGCGCGGCACCGAAGAACCGCTTGGGGCCGAGCAGCGCGCCCGCGTCGACACCGCCGCTCAGCGTGCGGCCGCCGGCGGCGGAGGCGTTGTTGTGGGCCCGGCACAGCCGGGTCAGCGAGTCCAGCAGGACGACGACGTCCTCGCCGGCCTCCACCCGGCGCTTGGCCCGTTCGACGACGAGTTCGGCGAGGGCGATGTGCTCCTCGGGGGTCCGGTCGAAGGTGGAGGAGTACACCTCGCCGCGCACCGAGCGGCGCATCTCGGTGACTTCCTCGGGACGCTCGTCCAGCAGCAGGACGATCAGCCGGCACTCGGGGTGGTTGCCGGCCACGGCGGCGGCGAACTGCTGGAGCAGCACCGTCTTGCCGCTCTTCGGCGGAGCCACGATCAGTCCGCGCTGGCCCTTGCCGACCGGCGCGAAGAGATCCGTGACCCGCCCGGCGAGTCCGGACGCGGGGTGTTCGAGGCGGATGCGGTCGTGCGGGTGGAGCGGGGTGAGGTCATGGAAGTGGCGCCGGTCGCGCAGGTCCGCCGGGTCGCGTCCGTCGACGCGCGTGACCTCGGTCAGGGCGCGCCGGTCGCCCAGGACGCCCTCGACGAGGTCGCCCTTGCGCAGCCGGTGGCGCCGGATCGCGGCCGGCGGCACCTGGGGGTCGGCGGGGGAGGGGAGCAGGTGCGCGGCCCGCAGATGTCCCTTCCCCCGCGCGTCGATGTCGAGGACACCGGTGACGAGCCGGGGGGCCGGGGTCTGCTGGACCACGGGAGGGTGTTCGAGTGTGGTGGTCATGGTGGGAAGTCCTTTCACGGACGGAAGGGGGTGCGTCCTCTTGCGGACGGAAGATGGGGGTGGGAAGGGGGAGAGACCGCGAGCGGGAGGCCCTGACAGCCGTCTCCGGGCGGCGGGAACGGCACCTCGGGTACGGCGCGGACGCCCTGGTCACGAGGTGGTGCGGAGAAGAAGCCCGAGCCGGTCGGAAGCCTTGGCCGAGGGGCTGATGAAGAGAGAACGGCACCGGTGTCCGTACGACGGGACACGCACATGCGCTGATCGCACTATACCCGTGCGTCCGCTCGGGTCAACATGACGGCGCCCGCGTCTGTTCCCTCGCGCAGTTCCCCGTGGCTGCGGATACCCCGCCCGGATGTCCCCGGACCCCAACCACCCCGGACGTCAAGGGACTTCACCGGCTGAACCGTGACGGCGGACCAGCCGCGGCGGCTGACTCGGACAAGTAAGTCAAGCCTTACTTTCCTGGAAAGTCGGCTGCATAGTGGAGGGCCGAGTCGAAGGGAGGGCCGCCGTTGCCGCAGTTCCATAAGGATGCCGCAGGACAGGTCGAGGTGGAGCAGACCCACGTGGCCGCCATGTACCGGCTGCTCGACGAGCGATTGGCGGAGGCACGGGCTCAACTGGCGGATGTGCTGAGGTCGTCGGCCGACAGTGCGGGCGAGGTGTACGCGCGCGATGTCGCCGCGGAGCGTCTGGCACGTCGGATTCGCGGGCTGGAGGGGGCCGAGGAGGGGCTGGCGTTCGGCCGGGTCGATGGCGCGGACGGAACCGTCCTGCACATCGGACGGCTCGGCCTGCACGTGGGTGACCGGGACCTGCCCCTGCTGGTCGACTGGCGAGCGGACGCGGCGCGGCCTTTCTACGAGGCGACGACCGTGCACCCCATGGGGCTGCGGCGCCGGCGTCATCTGCGGGTCGAGGGCCGTGCGGTACGTGCGGTGAGCGACGAACTGCTGGACGGATCGCCGGCCGCGGTCGGCGACGTCGTCGGCGACGGTCCGCTGACGGAAGCGCTGGAGGCGCGGCGCACGGGGCGGATGCGTGCGGCGGTGGCGACGCTTCAGGCGGAGCAGGACGCGATCGTCCGGTCCCCGCATCGGGGGGTGACGGTGGTGCAGGGCGGCCCCGGTACGGGCAAGACCGTGGTCGCGCTGCACCGGGCGGCGTACGTGCTGTACGCGTTCCCGGGAGCGGCCGCGCGCGGTGTGCTGGTGCTCGGGCCGAACGCGCGGTTCCTCGACTACGTTTCCCAGGTGCTCCCCTCGCTGGGGGAGAACGACGTGCTCCTGGCGACGTGCGCGGAGCTGGCCGGGGTGGAGCCCGCTGCTGTGGAGTCGTTCGACGTCGCGCGCCTCAAGGGGAGTTCCGCGCTGGCCGAGGCGCTCGCGGACCTGGTGCACTCCCTGCAGGCACCTGCCGGCGGCTTCGTGGTCGGGGTGGGGCGGCAGTCGGTCCGGCTGGAGAGCGTGGATGTCGCGGCGGCGCGGGAGGCCGCGGTGGCGAGCGGTCTGGCGCACAACCGCGCGCGGGAGGTGTTCAAGGAACACCTGATCGGCGCGGTCACGGATGCCCTGGAACGCGGCGCCGTCGAGGACCTCGAACGTATCGACGCCGAGATCGCCGAGAGCACGGGCATGGATCTCGATGCCGCGGCCGAGGCCGATCTGCGGGCTCTCGGCTTCGTCGACGCGCCGTCCGCGGATCCGGCTGAGGTGTTCGACGCGGACGCCGTCCGTGCGGACCTCTCGGGCGACGCCCACGTCGACCGTGCGGTGGAGTCCCTCTGGCCGCGGCTGACGCCCGAAGTGGTCGTACGGGCCCTGCTGGCGGACGCTCGCACGTTGGCGAGGCACCTGCCCTCGCTCGCCGGCGACGAACGGTCCCGGCTGGTGCGGTCGCCTGATGCCCCGTGGACGGATGCCGACGTACCGCTGCTGGATGAGGCGGCGGCCCTGGTGGACGGGCTGCCGGAGCGGTCGTTCGGGCACGTCGTGGTCGATGAGGCCCAGGAACTGACCGCGATGCAGTGGCGGATGGTGATGCGCCGGTGTCCGGCCAGGTCGATGACGCTGGTGGGTGACTTCGCCCAGGCGGGCCCTGCGACGGCGGCGAGCGACTGGTCCCAGGCGCTGGGTCCGCACATCGGCAACCGGTTCTCCCTGCACACGTTGACCGTCAGCTACCGCACGACCCAGGAGATCCTTGCGATCACCCAGGGCCTGCTGGCGCGGATCGCCCCCGGTCGGACGCCGAGCCGGTCGATCCGCCACGGCGATCCTCCCCGCCACCTCACCGCCTGCCCCCGCTCCGTCGCCACCACCGTGGCCGCAGAACTTCGGGCGCAGGCGGCATCGCACCCGGACGACCTGCTCGCCGTGATCTGCGCGGACGACCGGGTCGAGGAGTTGGCGTCCGCGGATGTAGCGCGGTGGGCCCGCCTCGTGCCCGCTTCCGAAGCCCGCGGCCTGGAGTTCGACGCGATCGTCGTCGTCGCCCCGGAGGAGATCGCCGCAGCCCGCCCCGGCGGCGAGCGCGACCTGTATGTCGCCCTCACGCGTGCGACCAAGAGACTGTGCACGATCGCCGTACACACGGCGCCGCAGCACACCTCATGACGCCTGTGAGGGACGCTCGGAGCCGGTACCTCGACGGGCTGACAGGGCGGGCACGACATCCCCGTGCTTCGCCGCGCCGGACCTATGCCGACCGGGCCTCCGCCTCCTTGGCGATCTGGTCGAACCGCGCGCCCATGGCCTCGGCGAGGGCATGGGCGCCGGAGAGCGGGCGGACCATGACCATGAAGTCGTCGATCAGGCCTTCCTCGTTCACGTGCAGGAAGTCGCAGCCCGTCAGCTCCCGGTCGCCGACCCGGGCCGTGAAGACCAGCCCGTGGTCCGAGCCGGCCGGGTCGCCGATCTCGCGGACGTACCGGAAGTCCTGGAACACCTGGGAGACCGCGCGCAGGATCGCCGCGGTGATCGCCTTGCCCGGGTACGGCTTGAAGACGACCGGGCTGGTGAAGACGACGTCCTCGGCCAGCAGCGCCTCGACGGCGTCCATGTCCCCCGCCTCCACCGCCTCGCGGAAAGCGCGCATCGGACCACCTCGCATAATCAATTTATTGAATAGGTGCGGATGAGATTAATCAACGGCTGCTAGCCTGTCCACATGTCCCTCAAGTACGCCGTCCTGGCAGCCCTGCTGGAGGGCGAGGCCTCGGGCTATGAGCTGTCGAAGGCGTTCGACGTCTCGCTCGCGAACTTCTGGCCCGCCACCCCGCAGCAGCTCTACCGGGAGCTGGAGCGCCTGGCCCAGGACGGGCTGGTCCAGGCCCGGACGGTGCAGCAGGAACGGCGGCCGAACAAGCGGATGTTCACGCTCACCGAGGCGGGCCGGGCGGAGCTGGGCGCCTTCGCCGCCGAGCCGCCGAAGCGGCCCACCGCCATCCGTGACGAACTCCTCATCAAGGTGCAGGCGATGGACGGCGGCGACCCCGAGGTCACCCGCGCGCTGATCGAGGAGCGCAGGGGCTGGGCGCGCGGCAAGCTCGACCGCTACCGGCGGGTGCAGGCCCGCCTCCTCGGCGGTCGCTCGGAGGACGAGTACCTCCGCGAGTCCGATCGCGTCGGCCCCTATCTCACCCTCATGGCCGGGATCGCCTTCGAGGAGGAGAACCTGCGCTGGTGCGAGCGGGCCCTCGCGGTCCTGGCCGAGCGGGTGGCCCTAGGCTGAGGAGATGTTCGGTCCCGAAGGCCCCAGTCTGCGTGAACTGGCCGTACAGGCCCTGTCGTCCGTCGAGCACGGCTACGACCTCCTCGCCCCGAAGTTCGACCACACGCCCTTCCGGACCCCCGACCGGGTCCTGGAGTCCGTGGCGAAGGCGCTGGCCCCGCTCGGGCCGTTCGAGGACGGGCTCGACCTGTGCTGCGGCACAGGTGCCGGCGTGGAGGTCCTGACCGGTGTGTGCCGTCGCAGCGTCACCGGGATGGACTTCAGCGCGGGCATGCTCGACGTCGCCGGGCGCCGGGTGCGGCCCGCCGGCGGGCCCGAGGTCGCCTGGGTACGCGGCGACGCCCGTGCCCTGCCGTTCCGCGCCGCCTTCGATCTCGTGGTCTCCTTCGGGGCGTTCGGTCACTTCCTGCCACGCGAGCTGCCCGGGCTGTTCGCGCAGGTCCACTCGGTGCTGCGGCCCGGCGGCCGGTTCGCCTTCCCGGTGCTCGCCCCGCCCCGGCCCACGCGGCCCGGCTTCTGGGTGCTGCTCGGCTTCGACGCGGTGATGCGGGTGCGCAACGCGCTGTGGCGACCGCCGTTCGTCATGTACTACCGGGCCTTCCGGCTCGGCGACGTGCTCGGGGAGCTGGCGCGGGCCGGGTTCACCGTCGAGCTGCACGCCCTGCCCGAGTTCGGGCGGCGCGGCGACGGCAGCCCACGGGCCCGGCTGGTCGAGGCCCGGCGAGCTCACCCCGCCGCGGGCAGCGTGAACTCGTAGACGAGGGTGTCCCGTTCGGCGTTCACCACCAGATCGGTGATCTCCAGCGGCCGGGCGTACTGGTCGTGCACGTGCCGGGTCACCCGCACCGAGGAGGCACCGTCCGCCTGGGTGATGGCATCGCGGTGGTGCAGGGACAGGCCTGCCTTGCGCATCCAGTCGTAGGCTCGCCGCAGATGCGCGGGGGTTGCGCCGTCGGCCCGGTCCCGGTAGCGGGCCAGCTCCGCGACCTCCGCGAGCGCCACCGCCGAGAACGACGTCACCGCCGTCCGCAGCGACCGGCCGTCCGGCGTGGCCGAGCGGTAGCGGTGTACCAGCGTCGGTCGGTGCGGGGCCAGGCCCAGCGCCCGCGCGTGCTCCGGCGGCGGAGTCTCCCACGTCACCGTGGCCCGGTCGACCGCGCCCGGGTCCGCCGGGCGGGATCCCAGCGGGAAGGCCGGCGTGCCCTGTGCCTGAAGCGGCCGGGTGGGCAGCGCGGCATGGCTGCCCCGCCGGTCGGTGGCGACCAGGCCGCCGCGCCGCAGCACCTCCAGGGCCTGCCGGACGGTCTCCCGGCTGACCTGGAAGCGCTCGGCCAAGTGCCGTTCGCCCGGGAGCCGTTCGCCCGGCGGGATGGTGCCGTCGCGCAGTTCGTCGAGCAGCAGCGCCGCGATGCGCCCGTACAGGGGCCGGTCGTCGTTCCGGGCGGATTCGTGCGGGGTGGTGCGGGCCATGCCGCGCCCTCCTGTGGTGACAAGACGTAGTCGTGCGGGCTCGTTGCGCGACCACAATTAGCATTGGTCTAAACCACGAGGGAAGGGCGGTCCGCCGGTTCGGCCGAAACCCACCCGCGCGACGCCGTGGTCACAGGGCGCTGTACAGAGCGTCGACCAACGCCGTCTTCCGCGGGTCGTTGGCGATGTGCGGCCCCATCCGGTTCATCACATACCCCAGCGACACGCCCGCCTCCGGATCGGCGAGCCCGCACGAACCGCCGAACCCGTCATGACCGAATGCCCGCGGGTTCGGGCCGTACGAGCCCTGGGGGCCGCTCAGCCACAGACCGAGCCCGACCTCGGTCTCGCCCGCGAAACCCGCGCCCACGACCAGATCGCGGCAGGCTCCCTGCCCCTCCCGCACCCGCTCCGCGGCCTCCGGCGACAGCAGGCGCCGCCCGCCGCGGGAGCCGCGCCCGGCGAGGACGCCGTACAGGGCCGCGACCGCGCGTGCCGTGCCGTGCCCGTTCGCCGCGGGGATCTCCGCCGCCCGCCACTCGGGCGTGTTCGCCTGTGCCGCGCCGACCGCGGGATTCGTCAGGGCCGCGAGCGCGAGGGGCGGCAACCGGCTGAAGGCCGCCACCCGTTCACTGTCGGCCGCGGCCGGCGAGTGGACCAGCTCGGCCACCCGTCCCGCCTCCTTCGCGGGCAGCCCGACCGTGAAGTCGATTCCGAGCGGCCCGGTCACCTCCCGCTCCAGGAAGGCCCCCGGCCGCACCCCGGAGACCCGCCGGACCACCTCGCCGACCAGGAAGCCGTACGTCAGCGCGTGGTATCCGGACCGGGTGCCCGGCTCCCACCACGGCTCGGTCGCCGCCAGCCGGGCGGTCGTCAGCCCCCAGTCGTACAGGTCCGCCAGGGAATGCGGCTCCCGCAGCCCCGGCAGTCCCGCGCGGTGCGACAGCAGATGTCGTACGAGCACCTTGTCCTTGCCCGCCGCCGCGAACTCCGGCCAGTACGCGGCCACGGGCGCATCGAGGTCGAGCAGCCCCCGGTCGGCGAGCAGATGCGCGCACAGCGCGACCGGGCCCTTCGTGGTCGACCACACGTTGACCAGTGTGTCCCGCTCCCACGGGCGGGTGCCGGCCGTGTCCGCCCAGCCGCCCCACAGATCCACCACCGTGGCGCCGTCCACGGTCACCGCCACGGCGGCGCCCAGCTCACCCCGCTCCCGGAAGTTCTCCTCGAACGCCTCCCGCACCGCCGCGAAACGCGCGTCGCAGTGGCCGTGGAGGTGAGCCTCGGGCGCGGACATGGAGCCTCCCTCGTCGCCGGGAACCCGGGCCGCGGCCCCGCGACCCCGGCGCTCCGAACGTACCGACTGGTCGGACTGGAGGGAAGTGCCCCCGCTGTCCCGGGCGCCGTCAGGCGTAGGACCTCAGCCAGCGCACCTGCTCGGCCACGTGGAAGGGGCCGCCGCCCTCATGGTCGTTGAAGTCGTAGACCTCGATGGCCTTGTCCGCGTGTGCCCAGGCGTTGAACGCCGCGAACACCGTCGACGGCGGGCAGGTCTCGTCCTCCAGCGCCGCCGAGAACAGCGCCGGCGCCCGGCCCCGGGCCGCGAAGTGCACCGCGTCGAAGTAGGACAGCGTGCGCTGCACCTCCGCGGAGCGGCCGCGGTGCGTCCTGAGGAACAGCCCGATCTCCCGGTATGGATGACGGTTCGTCAGTACCGTCGCGCGCGGGAAGTCGCACAGGAACGGTACGTCCGGCGCCACCGCGACCAGGTCGGGGACCAGGCCGCCGACGGCCAGGGAGATGCCGCCGCCCTGGCTCGCCCCGAGCACCACCGTGCGCGCCGCGTCGGTCAGCGGGTGCGAGCGGGCCGCCTCGACGGCGCGCACGGCGTCCGTGTACACCCGGCGGTAGTAGTAGTTCTCGGGCGCGTCGATGCCCCGCGTCATGAACCCGGGATACGCCGGCGCCGCACCGACCGGATCCGCCGTGCCGCCCCCGCCGCCCCAGGCGCTGCCCTGGCCGCGGGTGTCCATCACGAAGTGCGCCCGGCCCGTCGACGCCCACAACAGGTTCTCGTGCGGCAGCCCGCGCCCGCCGCCGTAGCCGATGAACTCCACGACCAGCGGCAGGGGTTCACTGGCACCGGCCGGCAACCGCAGCCAGCCCTTGACCGGATGCCCGCCGAACCCGGCGAACGTCACGTCGTACACCTGGACCGTCGACAACCCGGCGTCCACCGGCTCGAAGCGGACGTCCAGCTCGTGCTCGCGTGCCTCCTCCAGCGTCTTCTCCCAGAAGGCGTCGAAGTCCTCCGGCTCGGTGGACTCGCTGCGATGCGTGCGCAGTTCGTCGAGGGGAAGGTCGAACAGGGCCATCAGCAACCGCCTTGGTGAAGGGAACCGACGTCAACTCACCGTACGTGGGCGGTCGGAGGCTGACCAGTAAGCGTTTGCTCCCGCTCGGCGGGCGGATCGCCGTCACGTCCGCGGCTGGGTCCACCTCGGTCCCGTGCGCGCCCACTCCCGTTCCCACTCCGCAAGCCGGTGGCGCAGCGCGATCCGGCGCTCGACGGCGTGTCCGAGGAGGACGACGGCCGCCGCACCGCCCGCCGCGCACACGCCGACCGTCACCGCGTGCTGCCAGACCGCCGCGTCGCCGGCCGGCGGTGCGACATTGCGGCCCCTGGCGTCGAACCACACGGAGACCGTGTCACCGGTCCGGGTCCCCGCCGACACCCGGGCCACCGCCGTCCGGGTCCCCCTGCCGGGCTCGGTCCAGCGGACCTGGGCGCGGTACGGGTGTTCACGGTCGCCCTGCCCGGCGGACACCCGCTCGGGCGGGGAGCCGATCACCAGGGCGCGCACCCGGTGGCGCTCGGCCCGCTGGGCAGCCGCGAGGGCTCGGGCCTCATCATGCGCGCGCAGGCCCGCGGCCACGCCCGCCAGGGGCGCGACGACGAACAGCAGGACGGCGACGACCAGCACCGTCCACGCCTCGACGAGATCCGATCGGCGCCGCAGCGGATTGCGCCGCCAGCGCCAGCCACGCACCCGGGTACGCATGTCCACCTCCTCGCACCGCCTGCGCCGGAGAGCCGACAGGCCGCTTCCCGGCGCCCGTCACCCCCGCCGCTCACGCACACGAGCGTCCACACCCGTCTCGTACCCCGTACGGAGCACCCTCGCTCACGCCGCGAACCGTGAGTTCACGTCCGTCCGAAGCGCGGAACGCGCCCTGCGCCCCACGATCGCGCGACCGGGAGCCGGGCGCGCCCCGGGATCAGCCGAAGCGCTCGATGCGGATCCGGTCCACCGGCTGGCCCGCCGCGACCAGCAGCCGGGACGCGTGTTCGGCGAACCCGTTGGACCCGCACACATAGGCCTCCCATCCACCAGGAGGCTGCTCGGCCAGGAGCGGGGCCACATGTGCGGCCGCCATGCGTCCCACGGGCGCACCGTTCGGAGCCCTGCGGGTGAACACGGGCGTCGACTCCTCGCCCAGCTCGGAGGCGTAGATCAGCTCCTCGGGGCTGCGCGCGGACACCAGCATGCGCAGCGGCACGGTGAGGCCGCGCCGCCGGTGGTGCCGCGCCATCGACATCAGCGGGACGATCCCGGAGCCGGCGCCGACCAACAGCGCGGGCCGGTCGCCCGGCCAGGCGAAGAACCCGCTCAGCGGCCCGCGCACCTCGACCGTGTCCCCGGGGCGGGCGATGGTGTGGAACCAGCCGGAGACCTCGCCGTCCGGCACATGGTCCAGGGTGAGCTCGATGTGCCCGGAGTGGTCCGGCGCCGAGGCGATCGAGTAGTGGCGCTGCGCCACATAGCCGTCCGGCGCGGTCAGCCGCAGCATCAGATGCTGGCCGGGCAGATGCCCCGCCCAGCCCGGCACCGCCAGCCGGAAGGTGGCCGCGTGCGGCGTCTCGCGCCGGATCTCCACCAGCGTGGCCGTCCGCCACACCGCCGCCGCCTGCTCGCTCACCGCGATGCGCCCGGGCACCGCGAACTCCCGCGCGGCAGCGCCCGGGCCGGGAGCCGGGGAGGTCCCGGCGGGGGCGGTCGCCGGGTTGCCCGGGTCCGTCGTCTGCGTCTCAGTCACCGGAGTACCGCTGCTCCTCCCAGGGGTTGCCGCGCGCGTGGTAGCCGTTGCGCTCCCAGAAGCCGGGCTCGTCGTGGTCGAGGAGCGTGAGGCCCGCGATCCACTTGGCGCTCTTCCAGAAGTAGAGGTGGGGGACCAGCAGCCGCGCCGGCCCGCCGTGTTCGGACGGCAGCGGCTCGCCGCCGTACTCCCAGACGATCCAGGCCCGCCCGCCGGTGACGTCGGCGAGCGGCAGGCCGGTGGTGTACCCCGTGTGAGAGCGGGCGAGTACATGGGTGGCGGACACATGGGGCCGCACCACATCGAAGAACGCGTCCAGGGAGACACCGCCGAACCGCACGCCGAACTTCGACCAGCCGGTCACACAGTGGATGTCGCCGTCGTACGCCGAGGCCGGCAGCGCGTGCGCGGCCTCCCAGTCCCAGGTGTACGGCGCCTCGACCAGTCCGTCGATGCGGAAGGACCAGTCGGCCGGCGCGAGGTCGGGGGTGACCTCGGCGGACAGGACGGGCCAGTCCGCACCCGCGTCGTACTGCCCGGGCGGCAGCCCCGGGTTGTGGACGCGCGGGCGGCCCGTGAAGCCTCGCGTGACGTTCATCCTTCAACCGTACGCTGTCGTTCCGGGTGCTCCGTCCCTGGTCACGCCCCGGACCATTGCGCCCGTATGAACTCTTCGGGGACAGGGAATAGCTCCGCGACGCTTCTCCTTTGCGCTCGATGCCGGCACCGGTACACCGGTGACAGCGCGAGAGAAGCGAGGGAGAGCATGCCCAAGGCGTATGTGCACAGGCGGCACGGCGGACCGGAGATCGTGAGCGAGGTGGCCGCGTGAGCGTCACCGCCGGTGCGGACGTCGGCGACCGGAGCGCCGCCGGCGTCCCGCACGTCCTGGACAACCCGGCCCACGCCTCGTTGACCGGCCCGCACGCCCACTTCGCCGAGCGGCGCGGCCGGGTGCTGCGCTACCCGGACGACGTCTCCCCGTGGCTGGCGCTGCCCGCCGAGCCGGACGCACGGGACTGGGCGGACCTGGCCGCGCTGGCGGGCCCCGGCGGGGAGATCCCGCTGCCCGGCTACCAGGGCGCGCTGCCGGACGGCTGGGAGATCACCTTCCGCGTGGACGGCGTGCAGTTCGTGGACGACGGCCTGGCCGCCGCGCCGGACGCGGAGGCGGTCCGCCTGGGCGCCGCGGACGTGCCGGAGATGCTCGACCTCGTGGCCCGTACCCGGCCCGGACCGTTCCTGCCGCGCACCGTCGAACTCGGCACCTACCTCGGCATCCGCCGCGGCGGCGCGCTGATCGCCATGGCGGGGGAGCGCCTGCACCCGCCGGGCTGGACCGAGATCAGCGCGGTCTGCACCGACCCCGCCTTCCGGGGTGAGGGCCTCGCCACCCGGCTGATCCTCGCGGTCGCGCACGGCATACGGGAGCGTGGCGAGACGCCCTTCCTGCACACGAGCGCCGAGAACACGGGCGCGATCCGGCTGTACGAGTCCCTCGGCTTCCGGCTGCGACGTCGTACGGCGTTCCTCGCGGCCCGCGCCCCGCGGCGGCCGGCGGACGCGCACGCCGCCGTACCGGTGGCGTGAGCCGGCGCGGACAGCAGAGGGGTCAGGCGGACCCGGTCTCGCCCGGCCCCGCGTTGTACCGCTCCAGGTAGGCCGCGAAGCGCACGAGGTCCTCCTCCGGCCAGTCGGCGAGCCGCTCGCGGAACGCGGCGCGGCGGCTGCGGGTGACCTGGGCCAGGACCTCGCGGCCGGCCTGCGTCAGATGCAGCACCTGGACCCGGGCGTCCTCCGGGTCCGGGCGGCGCTCGATCAGCCCGGCCCGCTCCAGCGCGGCCACCTGGCGGCTGACCGTGGACTTGTCCAGCGCGTAGTGCGCGGCCAGGTCGGTCGCACGGCGGCCGGACTGCTCCTCCAGATGGCTGAGCAGGGTGTACGACACCAGTGACAGCTCGGGGTGCATACGTCCCGCCGAGGCGCGCGCCCGGCGGGCGAAGATGGTCATCTCGCGCTGGATCGCCTTGACGGCCGACTTTGCTGCGTTCACGGGAATACCTCCTCCGGCGTTCTAGTTGTATAGTACAACCGAAAAGGAAGTTGTATATGCCAACCTTTGGAGGTCGCCCGCGATGAGGTCACCGGCACTGCGCCATGTGCTGACGCACCTGATCACCCCGCTGCTGATGTGCATAGGCATGGGGCTCGCATACATGGGGGCCTTCGTCACCCCCGAGCCGCACCACCTGCCCGTCGCCGTCGTCGGCACCGCCCCGCAGGCCAAGGTCTTCGCCCAGACGGTCAAGGACACCGCCGGGGACAAGCTCGACGTCCGCACCGTGGCCACCCGCGCCGACGCCGTCGGCCTGCTGAAGTCCCGCGACGTGACCGGCGCCTATGTGCCGAGCGGCAAGGCCCCCGAGCTGCTGGTGGCGAGCGCCGCCTCCGACATGGGGGCGACGGCCGTGGAGAAGGTCTTCACGCCGGTCGCCGCCAAGCAGGGCGTGCCGCTGAAGGTCACCGACGTGGCCCAGCCGGTCGCCGACGACCCGACGGGCCAGGGCCTGTTCTTTCTGCTGATCGCCCTCAGCATCGGCTCCTACGCCTCGGTCGCCGCCCTCGGTGCCGCGGGCGCGGGCCTGGCGATGCGGGCGCGGGCACTGCTCGCGCTCGGTGTCTCCGCCGTGGTCAGCGGCATCGGCGCGCTGCTCGCCGGACCGGTGTTCCATCTCGCGCACCACGACCTCACCGCCGTGTGGGGCATGGCCTGGCTGTACTCGGCCGGCATCCTCTTCATCGGCGTCGGCCTGCACACCTTCCTGAAGCGGTGGACCACGCTCACCATGATGGTGCTGTTCGTTATGCTCAACTTCACCAGTTCCGGCGGGTTGTTCCGCCCCGAGCTGCAGAACGGCTTCTTCGGCACCCTGCACGCCTTCTGGAACGGCGCCGGCTTCGTCGAGGGCGTCCGCAGCCTGCTGTACTTCGGCGACGACGGTCTCTCGCGCAACGTCTGGACCCTCGTGTTCTGGCTGGCGGCGGGCCTGGTCGTGACCGGGATCGCCGCCCTGTACGAGCGGCCCCGCAAGGCCCGGCACGCGGCCGGCCACCCCGGCACCGCGACGGAGACGGCGGCCACACCGGCCCTGACTCCCACCGAGCGGGAGACGGAGCGGGCCGAGGAGGAGGCCGCCGAGGAAGAGGCCGAGGAGACGGTCGGCGTCTGACCCCGGCCGGCCACGACAGGGAGCACACCGCCCGCCGACGGGCGGGGCTCCCTGCCGGTCTTTCAGGGCGACCCCGACCGACCGCCACCGGCCCCTCCACTTCCTCACCGCCGCCGGCCGTTCGCCCCGCTGCGACGGGCCCCGTTTGGGGTAGGGTGGCTGCCCGGTCGCGGACGTTCGCGGCCTCGATCGCGAGGAGGTGGGACCCATTACCGCTGTGTCAGCCGGGGTGCTCTCTCCTCAGGACGACGCGGTGCACCGGCAGCGGTGACCGCGGGAGCGCCCTGAAGGTCTCGCGCTCCCGAAAGGCCCGTCGCCTCCATGTCATCCTCGTCGCCTTCCTCTTCTCCCTCTTCGCCCTCGTCTTCCTTGTCTTCCTTGTCCTCCTCGTCTTCGGCACCTTCCCGTTCCCGCACCGCCGTCGTCTCCGCGCTGCGTGCCGCCGGGTGCGTCTTCGCCGAGGACGAGGCGGAGTTGATCCTCGCCGCCGCCGGCACCGCGGACGAACTGTCCTCGATGGTGGACCGGCGCGTCGCCGGTTTCCCGCTGGAACAGGTCCTCGGCTGGGCCGAGTTCCGCGGGCTGCGCGTCACCGTGGAACCGGGGGTGTTCGTCCCGCGCCGCCGTACCGAGTTCCTGGTCGACCAGGCCCTGGCCCAGGCGCCGTACGCGCGGGTGGTCGTGGACCTGTGCTGCGGTTCGGGCGCGCTCGGCGCCGCCCTCGCCGCCGCCCTGGACGGTGCCGAGGTGCACGCCGCCGACATCGACCCCGCCGCCGTACGGTGTGCCCGCCGCAACCTCGCCGCCTTCGGCGGCCGGGCCCACGCCGGCGACCTCTACGGCGCCCTGCCCGCCGCGCTGCGCCGCCGCGTCGGCATCCTCACCGCCAACGTGCCCTATGTCCCCACCGCCGAACTGTGTCTGCTGCCGGCGGAGGCCCGCGACCATGAGCCGCGCGTCGCCCTCGACGGCGGTGCCGACGGCCTGGACGTACTGCGCCGGGTGGCCGCCGGGGCACCCGAGTGGCTGGCGCCGGGAGGCTGCCTGCTGACCGAGACCAGCGAACGGCAGGCGCCGGCCGCCGTGCGGGCCCTCACCGGCGCGGGTCTGACCACCCGTCTGGCGGTTTCGGAGGAGCTGTCCGCGCACGTGGTGGTCGGCGTACTGCCGTAACCGTCAGCGCAGTTCCTGCGCCCGGGCGATCAGCAGGGCGACGTCGTCGTGGTTGTCGGGGTGGTGCAGGGTGCGCAGGAGGAGGTCGCAGGTCTCCTCCAGCGGGCGGGCCGGGTCGTCGAGCAGGGACAGCAGGAAGTCCAGGCGTTCGTCCAGGGAGTGGCGTCGGGTCTCCACCAGCCCGTCGGTGTAGAACACCAGCTCGTCGCCGGGCTCGAAGTCGAAGGCGACGGTGGAGAATCCGACCCCGCCCACACCCAGCGGCACCCCCGTCGGCAGCTCCAGCAGTTCCGGCGGCCGGCCCGGGCGGACCCGGGCCGGCGGCAGATGGCCGGCGTTGGCGATCCGGCACTGCCGCAGATGCGGATCGTGCACGGCGTACACACACGTCGCGATGGAGTGGTCCAGGGCCGACGTCGTCTTGTCCAGGTGCTCCAGCAGCAGCGCCGGGTCGAGGCCGAGGGCGGCCAGCGTGGTGGTGGCCGTGCGCAGCCGGCCCATGGTCGCGGCCGCGCTGATTCCGCTGCCCATCACATCGCCCACCACGAGCGCGGTCTTGCCGCCCTCCAGCGGGATGACGTCGAACCAGTCGCCGCCGACCTCGCTGGTGGCCCCGGCGGGCTGGTAGCGGGAGGCCACCTCCAGACCGGTCATGACCGGCGGATGGCCGGGCAGCAGGCTCCGCTGCAGGGTGAGGGCGGTGTTGCGGGCGCTCTGGTACCAGCGCGCGTTGTCGATCTGCACGGCCGCGCGGGCGGCCAGCTCCCGGGCGAGGAGCACGTCGTCCTCGTCGAACGGCGCCGGATTGCGGGTGCGTTTGAGGTCCAGGGCGCCGAGCACCTCGCCCCGCGCGATCAGCGGCACCGCGAGATACGAGTGCAGTCCCGCCCGGCCGAGCAGTTCGGCCGCCTCGGCGGAGCGGGCGATGCGCGGCAGATCGTCGTCCTTCACGTGCGGCACCAGCACCGCCTCGCCCGAGCGCACGCACTCGGTGACCAGGCGGTCGGGTGCGTACCGGGCGATCCGGCCGGGTGGGTCGGCGGCCCGTACGGCGTCCGAGCCGTCCTGCGGGCGCACCGCGAGGGCCCGGATGACCGCAGCCTCCGACGGCCCGAGCGTGCTGCGCCGGCCCTCCACCACCGCGTCCAGCAGATCCACGGCGGCCACGTCGGCCAGCTCCGGCACGGCGACCTCGGCCAGCTCACAGGCGGTGCGGTCCAGCTCCAGCGTCGTACCGATCCGGGCGGAGGCGTCGGCGACGACCGCGAGCCGGCGCCGGGCGGCCTCCGCCGCCAGCGAGGCCCGGTGCTGCTCGGTGATGTCGACGACCGAGACCGCGACGCCGAGCACGTTGCCCATCGCGTCCTCCAGCCGGTACAGCGAGTGCGCCCAGGCGTGGTCCTGGTCCGGGTCGGCGGGGGTACGGCCGACCAGCGTGTTGTCGATCACGGGCACGCCGGTCTCCAGCACCCGCCGGGCGTCCGTCTCCACAGGCTCGGAGTCCAGCATGGGGAGCACTTCGCGCAGCGTCCGGCCCACGTGCTCGGCGGCCGGCACCCCGTTGATCTGCTCCAGGGCCGGGTTGACCGAGACGAACCGCAGCCGGGTGTCCAGAACGGCGTAACCGATCGGTGACTGCTTCACCATCCGCTCGGACAGCGCCACGTCCTGCTCCAGCCGCCGCACGGTCGTCTGGTCGGCGGCGAGCCCGAGCGCGTACACGTCACCGCGGTCGTCCAGCAGCCGCATGTTGCGGAACTCCACCAGGCGGGTGCTGCCGTCCTTGCGTCGGATCGGGAAGCCGCCGGCCCAGCTCTGGCCGGTGCGCATCACATCGGCGAAGAGCTTGCCGACCAGCTCGAAATGCCGTTCGTGGACCATGAGCCGGGCGGCGTACTGGCCGAGGGCCTCGCGGGCGCTGTATCCGAACAGTTCCTCCGCCTGCGGGCTCCACAGCACGATCCTCCCGGTGGTGTCCAGCACCACCGAGGCCACGCCCAGTACGTCGAGCAGACCGCCGGGCCGCACCGGCCCGCGCACCGGCTCGCCGCCCTCCGTCACCGGAGCCTCGGCTGCACTCATGCCATGCACCGCCTTCGCCCGTTGGCACGGCACGTCGTCCCCCGTGCCGACTCCCCTGCTTCCACCGCACTCACACCCGACTCCGCGACGCCCTCGCCGACTGGCTCCACCATCTCTCACCCCGGCGGTGCACGTCCGACGAGGCCGCCACGCCCGGGCGCGAGTGCTCTCCCGGACATCGTGCACGCCCGGGCGGCGGGCCGGGAGAGTTCACGCTCATGTTGCTCCATTGGCCTGTACATGACCACGACGCCACGCCAGACTGTCCGCCGTCCGAGTGTCTCCGCACACCCGCCTCGCACCCCACCCCCTTCGAGGAGTCGGCCATGCCCGCGTCCGCCCGGCTACGTTGTCACGCAGTTCTCGCCGGACTCGTCACTTTCGCCGTCGTGTCCCTCGCCGTGCCCGGTTCCGCCGCAGCCGCGGACACCTGGACGGAGACCGGCTCCGACCGTGCCCGTCCGCTGGACGAGAGCCAGGGGCTCACCTCCGTCGAGGTCCCGGCGAACAGCCCCAACCGGTACACCGGTATCGGCACCATTCCGCTCGGTGTCTCCAGCCGCGGCTGGAACCACGTCGGCGACCCCGACGCCTCGTACGACGGCTACTACATCGAGCCCTACCAGCAGGACTCCGGCAACTCGAAGATGTACCGCGTGCAGGCGCCCGACGGCACCTGGTCGGAGTACGTCCACACGCTGAGCCCCGGTGAGGCCCTGAACAACTCCTGGGACGCGATCTCGCCCGACGGCCAGTGGATGCTCTCGGGCGAGTGGGGCACGATGAACCGCCTGCTGGTCTTCCCGACCCCCGGCGTCAACCCGGCCACCTCGCCCTCCGCGAACCTCCCGCAGGCCTCGACGGTCCGCCTGGACCACGCCGTCCGCGACGTCCAGGGCTGCGACTTCTCCGCCCCCACCACCCTGCTGTGCTCCTCAGACGACCCGGACGGCAGCCTCTTCGGCCTCACCAAGCCGCTGCTCCAGATCGACCTGTCGGCCCCGCCGAGCGGCTCCGTGGACGTCACCGGCCACGTCACCGCCCTGCGCCAGCTCCCGCTGCGCAGCTCGTGCTCGGGCTCCTTCGAGGCGGAGGGCATCGACTACGACCGCCGCACCGGCATCCTGCGCGTGATCGTCATGTCGCCCGGCTTCTGCGTCCTGACCGACAGCAAGACGTACAAGTTCTCCCGCGGCTGAGCCCGCTGGGGTGTGCCGCGCGGCCGGTGGTGCTTTCCTGAGGGTGGACGCGGTTCGGCGGGGTACCCCGTTCCACCGCAGCGCGGCCACGAAAGGAGCGATCAATGGCACACACGGAGCGGTCGCATCCGGAAACCGTCACGGTGGAGATCAGCGGTGACAAGGAGGACGCCCGCCTCGTCTTCGACGCGCTGAGCTCCTGCTTCGCGTCCGACCGGGGCGCGGACGAGATCCCTCAGCAGCTCCACGAGGTCCGGCCGATGGTGTGGCTGGGCACCTACGACGTCGCGGACGCCCGCGGCCAGGGCTGTGCGCCGGTCCACCTCGGCGCGTCCGTGCAGGCGGACGTCCAGGGCGGCTACTGGGCCGTGGACCGGTTCCGGCACACCCTGGACGCGATGTTCACCGTCGAGGAGACCTGCGCGGCCTCCGGCGACCAGGAGCGGGATCTGCATCTGCGGCTGCAGAGCCGCTGACCCGCCTGCCCGCTACCGCAACGCCCCGTCCGGCTCCGCGCCGGCCGGGGCGTACTGCGCCTCACCGTCGCCGAAGGACCAGTCGACGGACGCGTTCTCGGTGACGGTGACGAGGACGTTGCGCGGCTCGGTACCGGTGCGCTCGTGCACCAGCCCGGCGATCCTGCGGTACAGCGCGCGCTTGAGCTCCGGCGGCCGCCCCGAGCGCATGGTGATCGCCACGAACACCACCGAGCCGTCCTTGCGCACGCCCAGGTGGTCGTCGTAGCGCAGCGTGCTGGTGACGCCGTCGTGGCCGGTCAGCACCTGGAACCGGTCCTCGGGCGGGACGCCGAGGGTCTCCACCAGGGCGTCGTGGACGGCCTGGCCGAGCGCGTCGAGCCGGGCGGGGTCGGTGCCGAGGGCGTCTATCCGGACGAAGGGCATGACGGAGCGTCCTTTCGGATCGGGCACGGGTCTCCGCGCCGTGCGTGTACATACTAGTAGGTACAGAGGGGCTGGTGTCACGCCGAGGCGATTGTGCAACTAGTTGCATAAACCTCGGGTGTCCTCTACAACAAGAGGCGACGACACCGCGCACGGAGGGCCCGATGAGCCGTTACCCGCACCTGATGACCCCGCTCGACCTGGGCTTCACCACACTGCCCAACCGCGTGCTGATGGGCTCCATGCACGTCGGCCTGGAGGAGGCCGAGCGCGGCTTCGAGCGGATGGCGGCGTTCTACGCGGCCCGCGCACGCGGCGGCGTCGGCCTCATCGTCACCGGCGGCATCGCGCCCAACGACGAGGGCCGGCCGTACGAGGGCGGCGCCAAGCTCACCACCGAGGCGGAGGCCGAGCAGCACAAGGCCGTCACCGAGGCCGTGCACCGCGAGGGCGGACGGATCGCGCTGCAGATCCTGCACTTCGGCCGGTACGCCTACCACCAGGAACTGGTCGCGCCGAGCCCGCTGCAGGCGCCGATCAGCCCGTTCGTGCCCCGCGAGATGACCGACGCCGACGTCGAGCGGACCATCGACGACTACGCCCGCGCCGCCCGCCTGGCCCGGCAGGCCGGCTACGACGGCGTGGAGATCATGGGCTCCGAGGGCTACCTCATCAACGAGTTCATCGCCGCGCGGACCAACCAGCGCACCGACCGCTGGGGCGGCTCCTACGAGAACCGGATGCGCTTCCCGGTCGAGATCGTGCGGCGGGTGCGCGAGGCCGTCGGTGAGGACTTCATCGTCATCTACCGCCTCTCCATGCTGGACCTGGTCCCCGGCGGCTCCTCCCTGGACGAGGTGATCGCCCTCGGCAAGGCGGTCGAGACCGCCGGGGCGACGATCATCAACACGGGCATCGGCTGGCACGAGGCCCGCATCCCGACCATCGCCACCTCCGTGCCGCGCGGCGCCTACACCTGGGTCACCAAGAAGCTCATGGGCGAGGTGTCCGTGCCCCTGGTGACCACCAACCGCATCAACACCCCCGACGTCGCCGAGGAGTTGCTGGCCGGCGGCTGCGCGGACATGGTGTCCATGGCGCGCCCGATGCTCGCCGACCCCGACTTCGTGGCCAAGGCCGCCGCCGGGACACCGGAGGCCATCAACACCTGCATCGGCTGCAACCAGGCCTGCCTCGACCACACCTTCAGCGGCAAGATCACCTCCTGCCTGGTCAACCCGCGCGCCTGCCACGAGACCGAGCTGGTGCTCGCCCCGACCCGGCTGAAGAAGCGGGTCGCCGTCGTCGGCGCGGGACCGGCCGGACTCGCCTGTGCGGTGAGCGCCGCCGAACGCGGCCACGAGGTCACGCTCTTCGACGCCGCGAGCGAGATCGGCGGCCAGCTCAACGTCGCCCGCAAGGTCCCCGGCAAGCAGGAGTTCGACGAGACGCTGCGCTACTTCCGCCACCAGCTCGACGCCCACGGGGTCGACGTACGGCTCGGCACCCGGGCCACCGCGGAGACCGTGGCCGGCTACGACGAGGTCGTCGTCGCCACCGGCGTCAGCCCGCGCACCCCGGACATCCCCGGCGTCGACCACCCCCGCGTCCTCGGCTACCTCGACGTGCTCCAGGGCGGCGCCCCCGTCGGCGACCGCGTCGCCATCCTCGGGGCGGGCGGTATCGGCTTCGACGTCGCCGAGTACCTCACCGACGGCGGCGACAAGGCGAGCGAGGACCCGGAGACGTACTTCCGGAACTGGGGTGTCGACATGGAGTACCGGGCGCCGGGCGGCCTCGCGGCCCCCGAGCGGCCGGCGCCGCCCCGCCAGGTCCATCTGCTCCAGCGCAAGACCACCAAGGTCGGCGCCGGCCTCGGCAAGACCACCGGCTGGATCCACCGCACCGAGCTCAAGCACCGCGGCGTGACCATGGTCCCGGGCGTGCGCTACGACCGGATCGACGACGCCGGCCTGCACATCACCGTCGGTGAGGAGAGCACGGTCCTGGAGGTCGACACGGTCGTCCTGTGCACCGGCCAGGAGCCGCGCCGCGACCTGTACGACGAGCTCGCCGCCGCCGGGCGCAGCGTCCACCTGATCGGCGGCGCGGACGTCGCGGCCGAGCTGGACGCCAAGCGGGCCATCAAGCAGGGCACGGAGCTGGCGGCGGCGCTGTAGGGCGCCCGGAGCACGTCCCTAGGATGAGCCCATGTCACTCCCGCACGCGATCCTCACCGCCCTGCTGGAAAAGCCGTCGTCGGGACTGGAGCTGACCCGCCGGTTCGACAAGTCGATCGGCTACTTCTGGTCCGCGACGCACCAGCAGATCTACCGCGAGCTGGGGAAGCTGGAGGCCGAAGGGCTCATCCGCACACTGCCGGCCGAGCAGCCGGCCCGTGGGCAGAAGAAGAGTTACGAGGTGCTGCCCGCGGGCCGCGCCGAACTGGCCCGCTGGACCGCCGCCACCCAGGACCCGAAGCCCCAGCGGGACGTGCTCCTGCTGCGGCTGCGGGCCGCGGCGGTGGTCGGCACGGCCGGTCTGGAGGCGGATCTGCGCCGCCATCTGGAGCTGCACCGGCGGCAGCTGGCCGAGTACCGGGAGATCGAGGAGCGCGACTTCCCGCCGGACCGCGACGCCCCCGAGGACCGGCTCCGCCACCTCGTGCTGCGGGCCGGCATCGACCTGGAGACCTTCTGGACCCAGTGGCTCACCCATGCCCTGGCGGAGTTCGCCGGACTGCCCGACGCCGACTGAGCCCCCGCTCAGAGCCGGTACGGCCGCGAACGCCGGCGCAGGTACCAGCCGGTGGCGATCATTCCGGCGCCGACCAGGGCCCCGCCGACGCCCAGCGTCAGCGAGCCGTAGTCCCGGGTGGCACCGCCCGCGCCGCCCATCACACCCCGCGACGGCGCCGGCGTGCGCGTCGAGGAGATCGTCGGCGCCGAGGGCACCGAGGGCGCCGAGACGATCACCGACTGGGTGCCCGCGGTGCTGCCGCTGGAGCAGACCACGACCACGGTGTACGTCCCCGGGCTCACCCCCGTCCACGCCGCGGACTGGCTGATGGTCGTACCCGACAGCGCCACCTGGCGGCCCTGGGCGAAGTTGGCCTGCCGGCTGCCGAGCAGGGCCGCGGTGCCCCAACTGCCGTTGATCTGGGTGCAGGCGCTGGTGACCACCGAAACCGTGGACCCGGTGGTGCTGACGGAGATGCCCGAGACCGCGGCGGACGGGGCGGCGAGGGCGGTCGGGAGCGCCGCGGCGGCCGCCAGGAACAGACCGGAGCGGACGAGGAGTCGCGAGGTGTGCATGGGCTGGCCTCCGGCGGCACGGTTGGCGGTACGTCCGATGCGCCGCCGGGGTCGGGAAACGTCCGTGCTGCCTCGACAGCAGCCAACGCGGCCACGGGGGCGCCCGCACCTGGGCGCAGCCAGTCAGGTGAACGTTTCCTGCGTCCGGCGCAGCGCGGTACGGGGCCGGATCGCCTACTCGTGCGCCGGAGGCTGCGCGTTGGCGGGTGCGACGTCGTTCGTGGCGGGTCGCGCAGTTCCCCGCGCCCCTGGGGTGCCGCCGGAACCGGCGTGAGGAGCGTGAGGAGGTTGCCCCCCGTCACCCACCGGTGATCACCGTCCGCTGCGCAGACCAGCCGCCCCAGGTTCCGTCCGGCAGCCGCGCCCGCAGCCGCACGCGGTGCTCCTCGCCGGCGCTCCGGCCGACGTAGAAGCTGTAGCCCGCCCGGCCGGCGGGTGGCGTGCCGCCCCACACCAGTGACGTGGCCGAGGCGCCGTCGAGCCGGATCTGGTACTCGGTGACCACCCCGTCCACGCGCGGCGGGTCCCAGGACAGGTCGAGGTAGTACGCCCCTTGGGACCGGTGGGTCGTCGCGCGGAAGCCGGTGGGCGCGGTGTTCCGGCCGTCGTCGGTGCCCGGGGTGGTGAGGCGGACCGGGGCGCTCGCGGGGGAGAGGTTGCCGGCGGCGTCGCGGGCCCGCACCGTGAACACGTAACCGGTTCCGGGGCGCAGTCCGGTCACCACGGTCGCGGTCTGGCTCCCGCCGACACCATGGATCTTCGCCCCGCCCTGGTACACGTCGTACGACACCACGCCCCGGTCGTCCCGGGAGGCGCCCCAGGACAGCTCGACCGCGCGGCTGCCGACGATCCGCCCGGCGGGTTCCGACGGCCGGGTGGGTGCCGAACGGTCCGCCGCCGCCCTGGCCGGTGTGCGCGCCCGCACCACACGGCTCGGCGGGCCGAGCCGGCCCGCGGTGTCCCGGGCCCGCACGGTGAAGGCATACACGGTGGACGGCCTGAGCCTGGTGACGTCCACCATGTGCTGCGAACCCGGCACTTCCTCCACCTCTGTGGTGCCGCGATATACCTCGTAGGAACGGATGCCGGGCCCGTCCGCCACCGCGTTCCACATCACGTGCACGCTCGTGGCGCTGCCCGCCTGCGCGGTGACCCCGGTCGGAGGACCCGGCGCCCGGCCCTCCTCGCCGTCGGCGGCCCGGCTCTGGCCACAGGCCGTCACCAGCAACAGGGCCCCGCAGACCGGGACGAGCGGCCAGGGAACGCGTCGCACGGCTCTGCCTCCCGGACGGCGTCGGCATCACGCAAAGGTCCGGACCAATATGGCGCGGTGGGTGCGGAGTGGCAAGAGGGCCGCGGTGGTGACCGCCGGGGGCGTTACGTATGCTGAGCCTCCCTACGGCTGAACTGCCCGAGAGGACAGGGGAGTTCACGCCTGCGGCGCGGACACGCTGTCGTCGCCGAACCCGCGCCGGCGCGGGCGGCCGGGGTATCCGGACCGGCTACGGCCCGGATACCCGGCCCCTGTGGTCGCCGTGCATTGGGCCGACTGGTGGAGTTGTCCCTCACCGGGTGTCATAAGCGTGCTCCATCCGGCCGCTTCGGAGTGGCCCGGACCGCCGGGGCCGTGTACGCGCACCACAGTGTGCTGGGTGTCCGCCCGTCCCCGTCGAGAGGGTCCTCATCGTGCGTGTCCCGTCCTTGACGCTGGCCGTCGCCGGCGCCACCCTGCTCGCCCCGGCCGCGCTGCCCGTCCCGGCGGCCGCCCTCCCGCCCGGGGAACGGTCCACGGCCCGTGGCGGGGGCGCCGTGGCCGCCACCGACCTGCTGGCCCGGCTGGGGGATTGCCGGCAGATCTCCCGGGGCCGGTACCGCACCGACACCGACAGCCCCGCGAACGTCCCCGTCTGCGGTACCCGGGACGCCGTCTACTGGAAGGCCGACCTGGACGTCGACTGCGACGGACAGTCCACCGCCCGCTGCAACCGCCGTACCGACCCGCAGTTCTCCGACGCGACCGCCTACGAACCGCCCGACGGCCGCCACCTGAACGCCGAGACGCTGCCCTACATCGTCGTGCCGGCCGCGAGCCGTATCTGGGACCCCGGCAAGGACGGCGTACGCGGCGGCTCCATCGCCGCCGTCGTCTACCGGGACCGGGTGCAGTACGCCGTGGTCGCCGACACCGGTCCGCGCGACCTCATCGGCGAGGCCTCCTACGCCACCGCCCGGCGCCTCGGCATCCGGGCCGACCCGCGCGGCGGCGGGGCGCCCTCCGGGGTCACCTACATCGTCTTCAGGAACTCGCGCGTGGACCACATCGACGACGACGCCGCGGCGGCGGCCGCGGGAGTGCGGCTGGCCAGACTGTTCGTCGCGGACAGGTGACCAGCGCGTCCCCCGAGGCGCGATCAGACCTTGCGGTAGCCGTACGCCTCTTTCGCCGCGGCCTCGACCGCGTCCAGGCCGGCGCCGGTGGCGGCGGTGACCACGGCGGCCACCGCACCCTCGACGAAGGGCGCGTCCACCAGCCGTGAGCCGTCCGGCAGTTCGTCGCCCTCGGCGATCAGCGCCTTCACGGTGAGCACGGCACTGCCGAGATCGGTGAGCAGCGCGACCCCGGCGCCCCGGTCGACCGAGGCCGCCGCGGCGGAGATCAGCTCGGCGCTGGTGCCGAGCCCGCCGCCCTCGGTGCCGCCCGCCGTGGCCACGGGCACCGCCGCGGCCCCGCCCGCCAGCCCCTTCGCCAGCTCGGCGACCGAGGCGGCCACCTCCGCGCTGTGCGACACGAGCACGATACCGACCAGCTTCTCGTCACTCACCGTCAGCCCTCCGCCGCTTCTTCCAGCGCGGCGATCAGCAGCGCCGACGAGGTGGCGCCCGGGTCCTGGTGGCCGATGCTGCGCTCACCGAGATAACTCGCCCGGCCCTTGCGGGCCTGCAGCGGCGTGGTGGCCACCGCGCCCTCCTCGGCGGCGGCCCGCGCGGCGGCGAAGCCGCCACCGAACGCGTCCACGGCCGGCGCCAGGGCGTCGATCATGGTCTTGTCGCCGGGGGCCGCCCCGCCCAGCGCCATCACCCCCTCCACACCCGCGCGCAGCGCCTCGGCCAGCTGCTCCGTGCTGACCTCGGCCGCATCGCCGAGCGCCTTGCCGGTGCGGCGCAGCAGCGTGCCGTACAGCGGTCCGGACGCACCGCCGACCGTCGAGATGAGCTGCCGCCCGGCCAGGGTCAGTACGCCCCCCGGGGTGTCCGGCGCCTCCTTCTCCAGAGCGGTCCGCACGGCCGTGAAACCGCGCTGCAGGTTGCTGCCGTGATCGGCGTCCCCGATGGCCGAGTCGAGGGCGGTGAGCCGCTCCGCCTCACGGTCGACGGACGCGGCGGTCGCCGCCATCCAACGGCGGAAGAAGTCGGCGTCGAGCACTGGATCTCCTTGCGTGGTAGGGATGCTGACCTGCGTCCCACGGGTGAGGTTCGCCTCTCCCGCCGTATCACATCCCCCAGCGCAGCGCCGGGGTTTTCACCGGCGCGTCCCACAACCGCAGCAGCTCCTCGTCGGCCTGGCAGAGTGTCACCGACGCGCCCGCCATGTCCAGGGAGGTGACGTAGTTGCCGACGAGCGTGCGGGCCACGGCGACGCCGCGCTCGCGCAGGACCCGCTGCACCTCGGCGTTGAAACCGAAGAGCTCCAGCAGCGGGGTGGCGCCCATGCCGTTGACCAGCACCAGTACGGGGTTGCGCGGGGGCATGTCCTCCAGGATCGCGTTCACCGCGAAGTCGGCGATCTCCCCTGAGGTCATCATCGGGCGCCGCTCCCGGCCCGGCTCCCCGTGGATGCCGATGCCCAACTCCAGCTCTCCGTCCGGCAGCTCGAAGGTGGGGCTGCCCTTCGCCGGGGTCGTACAGGCGCTGAGCGCCACGCCGAAACTGCGCGCGTTCTCATTCACCTGGCGGCCGATGGCCTCCACGCGTTCCAGCGGCTGCCCCTCGGCCGCGGCCGCGCCCGCGATCTTCTCCACGAACAGGGTCGCGCCGGTGCCGCGCCGGCCGGCGGTGTACAGGCTGTCGGTGACGGCCACGTCGTCGTTGACGAGCACCTTGGCGACCTGGATGCCCTCGTCCTCGGCGAGTTCGGCGGCCATGTCGAAGTTCAGCACGTCACCGGTGTAGTTCTTCACGACGAACAGCACCCCGGCGCCGCTGTCCACGGCGGCCGCGGCGCGCGCCATCTGGTCCGGCACCGGCGAGGTGAACACCTCTCCGGGGCAGGCGGCGGAGAGCATGCCCGGGCCGACGAACCCGCCGTGCAGCGGCTCGTGCCCGGACCCGCCGCCGGACACCAGCGCGACCTGCCCGGCCACCGGGGCGTCCCTCCGGACGATCACCCGGTTCTCCACGTCCACGGTCAGATCCGGATACGCGGCCGCCATCCCGCGCAGCGCGTCCGCCACGACGGTCTCCGGCACGTTGATCAGCATCCTCATCGGTATCTCCTCGTTCCGGTTCTCGATCTTGGCGGTCCGTTGCGGTCGGAGGCGGGTTGCGGCGGGACTGTCGCCGACTCATGGCCGACTTCGGTGACGGGACGTCAGGTGCTGACGGCCGCCTCGTGGAGGCGGCCGCCCGCCCCGTCTACTGGAAGTATCGGCCTTGCACCAGCGAAGGTCACCTGCGACAGCGCGGCCGTACGGAGCGTAGCCTCCGGCTACCCCATGTATCCGCTGTCGCAGGCGTCCGTCAGTGCACGCCCAGCCGCACGTCTAGCCGCACGTCAGCGTGGGCGTCGCCCAGTCGCCGTGATCGTCGCCGTTGCCGTCGCCGGCGTCACCGACCTTGAGGTCGACCACCTGGGCGCCGCTGACGTCCACGTCGACCGGCGCCGCGGCCTGTCCGCCGCGGAGCGTCGGCGTGGTCGTCAGGGTCCTGCCGTCGGCGATCACCGAGAACGTCACCGTTCCCGCACCGCCGGTCTCGTCGTCGACACCCACGTCCGCCGTCAAGCGGGAGCACTTTCCGGCGAGGTAGAGCGCGACGTCGCTGACCGAGTTGGTGCCCAGGCCCTTGGCGTGACCGGCACCGGCGATGCTGATCGCACGGCCGTCCCCGGCCGCCTGTTCACCGACGCTGCTGTCGCGCTCGACGGGCCCCCACCCGTTGGTGGACGAGAGGAACGGCAGGTCGCTCACGGCACTCCTGCCGGCCGGTGGAGCCGGCGGGACCCCGCCGACGATGCGCTCGTCACCGCCGGCAGCCCGCCGTCCGTTCTGCAGGTAGTGCACGGTGGCGGCGAGAGCCGAGGCGGAGGGCAGCTTCCCGGCCGGCGGCTGGACCTTCCAGGTGAAGGCGGCGGAACCGCCGGGCCGCACGCGCTCGACCGACGCGGGGCTCGTGGCAGCCACGGTCCAGCCGTCGGGCGCGGAGAGCGAGGCCGTCAGCCGGGAGGCGGACGGTTCGTCCTTGGGCACCCGCACCGTCGCCTCGGCCGTGAAGGCCTGTGCCGGCCGAGCGGTGTCCGGCACGCCCAGGGTGACATCCGCTCCCGGACGCTTCGGCATCGCGTACTTCCGGTGGTCGTAGCGGGGGCTGTCGTTCTGCCCTACGCGCAGCGACGAGGCGTAGCTGCCGTAGTCGGTGAGCGAGACCCTGCCCAGCCCACCGGTGCTGCCGTCGAGGTTCCACACGGCGATGGCGATGCTGTTCCGGCCGTTCGGATCCAGGATGCCGTTGGGGACCGGGAAGGTGTGCTGCGGGCCGAGGTAGTTGACGTAGTTGCCGACCTGCCAGCCGTTCACGAAGATCGTGGCGCGGTACTTGCGTCGCGGGTCGTCGGTGAACGTCAGCCCGAGCGAGGTGTCCTGGCCGTGCGGCAGGTCCAGGCTGACGTCGGTGCGGTACCAGGAGACCCCGGGACGGGTGTCGGTCGTCGGCAGGGACACCCCCTTCCAGGTGCCGTCCGGGTAGCCCGGCAGGGACCAGCCGGCCCGCTCGCCGTACAGACCGCCCGTCGAGAGCGGGCCGCGCACCGTGTCCTGCAGCTCCTCGCCGCCCCGTACGCCCTGCAGCCGCCAGGTGACCGGGGTCAGCGGCGCCCCGACGAGGGAGGCGCTGGTCAGGCCGCGCGCGGCCTTGTTGCCGTTGGTGGAGTTGTAGTCCTCCTCATGGCCCATGTTCACGGTGAGCACGGATATGACGTTGTCGCCCTTCGGCTGCACCGAGCCGGCGGGGAAGGTGAGGTCGGCGCCGCCCGTGGTGGAGCTGCCCAGGAAGGTGCCGTTGAGCCAGGCGGAGAACGCCTGCGCCTTGCCGCCGGAGTCCGAGACCAGGCGGATGCCGGTCTCCTTGCCGGTGGCGCGGAAGCGGCCGCGGTACCAGGTGTTGCCGGTGTGGAACCCGTAGTCGTCCGCGTGGAGGACCGGCAGCGAGTCGGCGCCGGAGACGCTGTTGGTGGTGGTCTTGTCGGCCACCTGCCAGCTGGTGTCGTCGAAACCGGGGGCGGCTTCGGGGGACTCCTCGGCGTGCTTCCAGCCGGTCAGTGCCGGCAGGTGGACCGGGGCGGCCACCGGGATCTTCCCGATGAGGCTTCCGGTGCCGGTGGCCCGGGTGCCCAAGGCCCTGCCGTTCCAGGTGAGGTGGTCGGCGGAGGTGAACACCTCGATGTTCTCGTCGTCGGCGTTGTCGCCGGTGAGCGCCAGGGTGCGGCCGTCGTCCGGGCTGGTCGCCGTCCGCAGCAGGTGGGTGCCCCGCACGAGCACCGGCCCGGTCGCCGTGTCCTGACGCCAGAAGGTCTCCGCCGTGGCCTTGTCGCCGACGAGCAGCAGCAGCGGGCGCTTTCCGCCGCCGCTGACGCTGATGCGGAGCAGGCCCTTGTGCGTGTAGTTCAGCCGCAGGTCACCGGTGGCCTCGTCCCAGGTGGTCGTGACCCTGCCGCCGCTGCTGGTCACGGTGGGCTTGGACGAGTAGCGCAGCACGGTCTCGCCGTCGCTGCCCGGGTCGCCGTAGAGCACGGCGACGTCCCGGTCGCCGATGGCCGCGTGGGTCATGATCTCCGAGGTCGAGTACTGCAACTGCGCGTTCCCGAGCCGGTAGTTCGCCACGATCACGTGCGAGTCGCGTCCGTCGAGGGTGATCGCGGTGCCCGGCTGCTGCGGCACGACCGGGTACGTCGGCGTCGCGGTGGCCGCCGTCGGCACGTCGATGGCGTCGATGGACACGTAGTTGTCCGTCGAGCCCGAGCTGTGGCTCCCGCTGACGACGATCCTCAGCGTGTGCGCTCCGGGCGTCAGGCCGGTCTTCTGGAAGATCACCGCCTGGTTCTCGCCGCCGGAGTCGTCCACCGTCGCCACCTTGGTGCCGTCGAGGTAGACGTCGGCGTAGCCGTGGTTGCTGGTCTTCGATCCGATCCAGCGTATCGCGGTGCCGTCGAAGGGAACGGTGACCGAGTCACCGGCTTTGTTGGAGAACGACTCGGTGTGCTTGTAGTCGCCGCCGGTGTAGCTCTGGTCGGCCATGTGCGACCACGAACCGGTGTACTGCAGCGCGGAGTCGGGGTCGTCCCAGGTGTAGGTGGTGTCCGCGGACGGCTGGGCGTTGAGGTCCAGCGAGATGTGGGTCTTGTCGACCGCCGTGGACGTGGAGTCGCCGTGCCGCAGCACATGGAACTGCGTCTTGGTGTCCGGGTTCATCCGGGCGGTGTCGACGACCGCGGAGTCGTCCGGCGGAGTGGCCCTGATCGCCTCGGTCTTGGTCAGTGGGGCCACGGACTGTGTGAAGTACCCGATCAGCTTGTCCTCGTAGTACTTCGGATCGAGCTGGCGGTTCTCGCGGATCGCGGCCCCGTAGTCGTACGACGTGTAGTTCTCCGGCATGCCCAGCCAGCCCCAGTTGGTGCCGCCGTAGGTCATGTAGAAGCTCTGTGCGGTGGCGCCGACGGCTATGTTCTGCTTGTAGAACACGTTGGCGAACTGGTCGTTGATCAGCTGGGCGCACTTGTCGTAGCCCGGACCGCCCCAGGGGTCGAAGGCGCCGCCCTGGAACTCCGGCGAGTACAGCGGCCTGCCGTCCGGGTGGTCGTAGCTGATGTCGGGTACGCCGTTCCACTTCGCGGGGTTCGAGCAGTTGAAGCCCTGCGGGTAGGAGTCCGGTCCGTCGACGTCCAGGGCGCCGGTACCGGAGTTGAAGGTGCCGTTGTTGTTGCCGGTCAGCGGTACGGTGATGCCGTCGGCGCGGGCCTTGTCCTCCAGGTGCTTCATGTAGGAGCGGCCGGCGGCCGAGCCGTTGTAGTACTCGTTCTCGACCTGGTAGGCGATGACCGACCCGGTGCCGTTGGTCAGCTGGTGGCGGGCGATGATCCGGTCGATCTGCGTCAGCCACTCGTCCGCGTACTTCAGGAACTGCGGGTCGTCACTGCGGTTGTGCCCGGGCTTGGTGGTCAGCCAGCCGGGCAGACCGCCGCTGTCCACCTCCGCGTTGATGTACGGCGCCGGGCGCGCGATCACATAGAGCCCGGCCTCCTGGGCCATGTCGAGCAGCTTGTCGACGTCACGCACCCCGCTGAAGTCGTACACACCCGGCTTCGGCGAGTGGTAACCCCAGTCGAAGTACAGCGAGGTGGCGTTGAACCCGGCGGCCTTCATCTTCTGGAAGATGTCGCGCCACAGGTCCGGACTGGGGAGCCGGAAGTAGTGGAACTCGCCGGACCACAGGTAGGTGCGCCTGCCGTCGACGAGGAACGAGTAGCCGTCGAAAGTCACCGTGCGCGCCCCCGGGCTGGCGGCGGACGCGGCGGCGGGTGCCTGCCCGCCGCCGTCCTGCGCCGCGGCGGGCGCGGTCACGCCCGTGGCCAGGGCGATGGTCGCGGCCGTCGCGAGGACCGCCCTCCACCGCCGACGGCTACCGGGTCTCGCAGCTACTGAACCGATCCGATCACTCCGCACTGCGGCCTCCAATACCGCCTGAGCAATCAACATCCAACAGACTCAGGCAAAGTCGAACAGTAAAGGGGCGCAAGGCTCAACACAATGGGGCGGGAGACACCGCTGAGTTGGCGGGGGCGGCCCGGAAACCGTGGACACGGCCGGCCGTGGCGGGCGGGCCAGTGGCGAACCTCGCAGGGCTCGTCTCCGTCCCACAGGCATGATGAGACGAACCGTGACCGTACTCCTCGTCGCTGCTGCCACCGCAACGCTCGGCGCGTGCGGCACAGCAGAGAAGTCAGGCAAGGCCATCGAGCAGGGCGGCGTCCCGACGGCTCCGACCGTCCAGGGCGACACCCAGCCGTTCTCTCCGGTGCGTCCGATCTCCGTCAGCCAAGACGGACGTACTGTGTCCGTCGGGGCGACAGGGGGCGGCTGTCTGACACCCCGCCTCTCCGCCCGGGAGGCGACTGCCGCGCTGACCCTGACGATCGAGGTCGTTACCCGACAGGACCCGGGCCAGGTGTGCACCGCCAACGTCGAACTCGTTCCGCTCAAGGTGACGTTGACGCGGTCCCTGGGCGGGCGCACGATCATCGACGGAGCCACGGGCCGGCCCGTGACCGCCCCCGTGGTGAGGAAGTCCGCCCCGCGGTAGGCGCTGACCTCCGTCACACAGCCATTGATCTAGACCCGACTCCAACTTGTAGCGTCGAGCTGTTGGCCCATCGGGCGATCGGAACAGGGGAGAGCAATGAGCGTGTGGTTTGTCACCGGTGCGTCGCGTGGACTCGGCGCGGAGATCACCCGTGAGGCGCTGGACCGAGGACATGGCGTGATCGCTACGGCGAGGGACGTGTCGGCGGTGCTTGCGGCGTATCCGGAAAAGCCGGACGGATTGCTGGCGGTGAGTGCGGACGTGACCGAACCGGGGCAGTTGACGGCCGCGGTGGATGCCGGTCTGGCGCGGTTCGGCCGGATCGACATCGTGGTCAACAACGCCGGATACGGCCTCGTGGGCGCGGTCGAGGAGGTCTCCGACAAGGCGGCCCGGGATCTGTTCGACGTCAACGTCTTCGGTGTGCTCAACACCTTGCGGGCGACCCTGCCGACCTTGCGGGCCCAGCGGTCCGGGCACGTCCTGAACATCGGCTCCGTGGGCGGCTTCGCCACCGCTCCGGCCGTCGGCCTGTACGGCGCGTCCAAATTCGCCGTCGAGGGCATCTCCGAGGCACTGCACGGTGAGTTGGCACCGCTGGGCGTCCGCGTCACCATCGTGGAGCCGGGCGGGTTTCGCACCGACTTCCTCAACAGCTCAAGCATCCAGGTCGAACCGGCCTCGATCGGGGACTACGTCGCCGGTGCCGGACCAGTGCGCGAGGCACTGGCCGAGAACGACGGCCGCCAGCCAGGGGATCCGGTGAAGGGAGCGAAGGCCATCGTCGACGTCACCGAGGCCGCGCAGCCTCCGCTGCGCCTGCAGTTGGGCGCGGACGCGGTCGAGCGCGTCGAGGCGAAGCTGGATCTGGTGCGACGTGAACTCGATGAATGGCGGCACGTAGCGCTCTCCACCGGCATCTGAGTCTCCGGGACAGCCGGCGGTCACGCAGCCGGTTCACCCTGGGCCCACAGCTGCTCCGGTTCAGGCCCACGGACGCGGCGGTCGTGCTTTCCCACCGGGCTCCGACGTCACGATGCCGGCTGGACCGGGAGTTCCAGGAGGACCTCCCAGCCGCCGTCGGCGGTGGGGCCGAACGTGACGGTGCCGCCGAGGAGGGCGGCCCGCTGTCGCAGGGCGACCAGGCCGTAGTGCGCGCTGGGCAGGGGCAGGGCGGGCCGGGTCGGCACGCTGTTGCCGACCGTGACACGAACGACGTCGCCCTTGCAGCGGGCGTGCACGGTGGCGGTGGCACCGGGTGCGTGTTTGCGCACGTTGGTCAGCGCTTCCTGGACGGTGCGGTAGACGGCGCGCTGCACAGCCGGCGGAAGGTCGGCGGGCAGATCCGTCGTCAGGTCGGTGTCGATTCCGCTGGCGTCGATCAGCCGCCGCAGATCGGCCAGGGAAGGCTGCGGAGTCAGTTCCCTGGGGCGGCTGTGGGAGTCACGCAGGACGTTGACCATGTGCCGCAGCTCGTCGAGCGTCTGCACACTCAGCCGCCGGATGGTGGCCGCGGCTTCCCTCGCTCCGGCGTCCCGCGTGCCGACCTGCAGCGCACCCGCCCGCACCGCGATCAGGCTCACCTGGTGGGCGACCACATCGTGCATCTCGCGGGCCAGCTGCGCGCGCTCCTCGGCCAGGACGGCCTGTGCGCTCAGCCGCCGCTCGTGGTCCCGGGCCTGCGAGATCTCGGCCAGCCGCAGCGACAGATCACACCGAGCCTGAACCAGCTGCCCCAGGAAGACGGGCGCCGCAGCCGTCGCCGCGGTGTAGCCCAGAGTGATCAACGCCGAGGCGGTCCACAGATCCAGATGCGGCGGCGGCGACCAGGAGGTCATGTCGCAGAGCGTGTAGGCCATGGCACACGCGGCCAGCAGCATCCGGCTCCGGGTGCGCGTCGCCAGGGTGTACAGCGCCGCCAGCGCGGCGAAGGTCGCGTCCGACAGCAGGACGGCGGGCACGGTGAGCAGAAAGGTGAGCAGCGGTCGGCGCCGGCGCAGCAGGAGCAGGCAGGCAGCGGCCAGGGCCAAGCCCATGCGCAGCGGCTCGTCCACACCGACATGCACCCACACGTCCAGCAGTGCGGCGCCGACGAAGCCGGCATCACGCAGTGCGCCGGCCAGGCGGCGGGGCGTCATCCCGGCTCCAGGTCTCGGGACGGTCTGAGCAGTCCGGCGCGTTCGGCGACCAGGGCCGCCTGGACGCGGCTGCCGACCTCCAGCTTGGTGAGGATGGCGCTCACATGGTCCTTCACCGTGCCGGTGCCCAGGTGCATCCGGGCGGCGATGTCCGCGTTGGACAGTCCCTCGGCGATCAGGACGAGCACGGCGCGTTCGCGCTCGGTCAGCCGGTCCAGGCCGCGGGGCACGGTTCCCTGGCAGCTGGCTTCGAGGTATCCGTCCACGACGGTCCGCGTGACCTTGGACGACAGGACGGTTCCCCCGTCGGCCAGGGCGCGCACGAGGAACGGCAGCTGCTCCGGGTCGGTGTCCTTCAGCAGGAACCCCGCCGCCCCGCAGCGCAGGGCCGTGGCCACGTACTCGTCCATGTCGAACGTCGTGAGCATGGCCACCACCGGAGGCTGCGGGAGCCGGCGCAGCTCGGCCAGGACGGACAGTCCGTCCACGTCCGGCATGCGGATGTCCAGCAGTACGACGTCCGGGCGCATCTCCCGCGCCGTCCGCACCGCCTCCCCGCCGGGGACCGCCGCCACGACCTCCAGATCGTCCGCCGCGTCCAGGATGCACCGGAAGCCCGTACGGATCAGGGCCTCGTCGTCGACCACCAGTACCCGGACCACGCACGCTCCCACTCGCCGTCGGATCACCGTCCGTCGTACCACGCCGAGCCGCGCCCCGCGCCCCGAGACGGATGACCGGCCGGGTGGCGGGACCGGTACCGGCCGGTCGGCGGGGACGCTCCGGCCTGCTGCCGGATGGTTACGGCAACCGGGTGCACGGACCCTGGAGCACGTGGAACGCAACGAGTCGGACCGAGGTGGCGCGGGTGGCGGTCGGCGACCGTTCGCCGCCGCCGCACGGGGGCCGGCACGACGGCCCAGCGGCATCGCCCTGGCGGTGTCGCACCCCGGCGGTGTCACGCCGGGCCGCATGAGGAGGGCAGCCGCATGACGATCAGCCTGACACTGGTGTGCGCGCACCCCGCAGACGCGCCCTTCGGGCACCCGCTGCCCGGTGACCGCGACACCGACGGGGCAACCGGCATCGACGTGGCCGGCACCGTCCTGACGACGCTGGGCCCCGGCACCTCGGCCATGCGGTCGCCCACGAGCCGCTGCGCACGAACCGCCGCAGCCCTCGCACTGCGGGCCACAACGGAGCCCGCCCTGCGCGACCTGGACTACGGCGCATGGCGCGGCCGCACCGCGGCCGACATCGTCGCCGCGGACCCCTACGGATACAGTGCCTGGCTCACCGACCCGGATGCCGCACCTCACGGCGGCGAAACCATACGCCGGCTCTGCCACCGGACCGCGCTCTGGCTCGACGGCCTGCCCGCCGGCACCGGCCACGCCGTGGCCATCGCCGAACCGGCCGTCTGGCGGGCCCTCCTCGTCCACGGCCTGTCCGCACCCGCACGCGCCTTCTGGCAACTCCGGATATCGCCCCGGCACGCCGTCTGCCTCACGCGTCGCGGTGCCGCCTGGAGCATCCAGCCGGCCACCATCTTCCCCGCACCCAAGCGTCGGCCGCTGTCCGACGCCGCCCAGGGCCGGCCCGGTGCGGCTCAGGCACCCCTGACCAGGTAGCCGACCACGCCGCAGGCGCGCCCGGCGGACACCCGGCACTCGTCCTTCGCCCATGCGGGGACGCAAGCCGTCCGACCGTGATCGCCCGCGCTTCGATCCTCTGGCCTGGGCCGAGCACTGACACCACTCCTCACGGTGATCACCGTGCCTTCACCCCCGAGAGTGGAATGGGCCCCTGAACAGCGCTGCCGGCGAGTTTCCGGGCGGGGCACCCGCACCATGGGAAGACCGGCCCGGACCCACCCCCGAAGGGAACCCCATGCGCCTGCGCACCGCGCTGCTCTCCCTCGCGAGTGCTGTCACCCTTGTCCTCTCCGTCTCCGCATCCGCGCACGCGGGGGCCGACGGCGCATTCGACTACGGCTTCGTACAGGCGGGCGGCCATCACGCCGGAACGCTGGAAGACCCGGCCCTGAACGAGTGCGTCAACGTTCCTGAACTGGGGTCTTCCACGGACTCGGGCACCTATGCGGACGCCCCGCACAACGTCACCGACGCCTACGCCGATGTGTACGAGGGCAGGGACTGCGAGGGCACCAGGACGACCCTCGCACCCGATGCCCCCGGGGCCCCGGACACACTGCACTTCCGGTCGGTGCTGTTCAGGCCCGCTGGGTGACAGCTGCCCGGGGTGCGGGGCGCGGGGCGACCGCGGACCGCATCGGCCGGGCCGTCGGGGGAACTCGGGCGTCCGGGGACGGAAGCCGCCGATCGGCGGAGGAGGTGCCGTTGCCGTGGACGACTGGGAGATGTGGGAGATGCACGACGAGGTACGGCTGTCGCTGCGCGAACGGCTGGTGTTGCTGCAGATCGAGACCGACCTCCGGCAGGACCGCCGGTTCGCGCACCGCATGGGGGACGGTCATCGCAGGGCCTGGCTGCACGTGGCCGTACTCCTGCTGGGCATCGCCTCGGCGTTCGTGGCCGTCATGGGCATCCGCACCTCGGACCCCGCGCTGCTGTGCTGCTTCGCTCTCCTGTGGCCCCTGACCGTCCTCCAGGCCGTCCGCCTCCTCCGCCGCACGGCGCGCCTTCGGTCCCACACGGGGAACGGGTGACTCCTCGGCCCGCAAGGACCCCGGCTCGGCCCGGAAGGACCCCGGCCCTGCCGAGCCGGGGTCCTGCTTTCGCCAGCCGCTGCTCTCAGCTCTTCTTGCCCCGACCCGTCAGCGCATCGCGCATGCGGTCCACCAGGCCGGCGCCCGGGGCCAGGAGCTTGTTGGCCGGGGGAGTGTCCGGTGCGGACGGGTGCGGGCGCGTGGGCGCCATCTTCTTCGCCCGGCGCACCTTGTCGCCCAGGTCCATCAGCGCATCGGCGGGGCAGGCGCCCGCCAGCCGCGGGAAGAGGTTCTGCTCCTCGTCCGTCACATGCGAGCGGATCTCGCTCATCAGCTGCGCCATCAACGTGTCGAACCGCGGATCGTCCGCCTGCAGGCCCTCCAGGTCCTTCATGAGCTGCTCGGCCTTGGCGTGATCCTCCAGCTCCTTGTCGGCCAGGGCGTCCCCGCCGGAGATGTGCTCGCGCACCGCCGGGTACAGATAGGCCTCCTCCGCGACCGAGTGGCGCACCAGCTCGATCGTGGCCTGGTCGGCGAGGTTCTTGCGGTCCTTGGAGCCGGGCGGCAGCGCCTCGATACGGCCGAAGATCTCCTCGACCTCGCGGTGGTCGGTCGTCAGTTCCTGGATGACGTTTCCGCCGTGACCCATGTCGTTACCTCCTGGGAGACATCGCGGCGGCCCATGACGGCCTGCCGTCGCCGCGTCGAGTGCCCCGCGCGCGACGCGCTACACGGCTCGCCCGCGCCGGTCAGCGCATCGGGTGTCCGACCGCACCCGTCCGGCGGACTCGGTCAGCCGGCGGTGTGGTCCGGCTTGGGCGGCCGACGGGTCTGGGTATGAGGTCGGTGGGAGGCGGGGCCCGGCGGGCTCGGGCAGTCGTCGGACCGGCCTGTCGAGCAGCCAGGCTGCGACGGGTGCCGTAAGGCTTGGGCAGCTGCCGGGTCGTGTGTCGAGTGTGCGGGGCTGCGGTGGTGCGGTCCGGTTTGGGCGGCCGCCAGGTTTGTGCATGACGGCAGTGGGATGCGACGGTCCGGCGGGCTCGGGCAGCCTTCGGGTCGGCGTATCGCGTGAGCGGGCCGCGGTCGTCCAGTCCGGCGGGGGCCGTCAAGTCGGCGCAGCGAGTGAAGGGGGCGCGACGGCCGTGGCCGTCCGGTCCGGCTGCGGTGGCTGTGCGCGCGTTCGGTGGCCGACGTCAGCGCATCGCGTGGCGTGCCGCGGCCGTCCGGCCCGCCTCCGACAGCGTCCACCACCACCAGTGGTCCAGCAACTCCTCCTTGAGCGCCCCCGCGTCCACCAGCGCCGGCCAGCGCAGCGCCCGCGCCTGCGCGGTGATCTTGGCGCCGCCCGCGACCGGGTCCACGGCGATCACCGGGGTGCCGGTGCGCAGGGCCAGCACCAGGCCGTGCAGCCGGGTGGTGACGACGACGTCGAAACGGGAGACCAGGGCGAGGAACTGCTCGGCCGTCGCGCACAGCCGCCAGTCGTCGGTGGCCAGCCGGGTGTCGGCCGCCACGCGGGCGCAGTCCTTCCCGGACAGCCAGCGGGTGAGCCGCGCGTTGACCTCCTCGTGCCTGCGGCGCGCCCCGTACTCGCCCTGCCCATGGGAGAGCAGCGCCCCCGCCACGGGCGGCAGCGGGCCCGCCGGGGCCGCTGCCGCCAGGTCGCGCCGAGCCGGGGCCGCCGTGCCGTCCCGGGCGACGATCTCGTGGAAACCGGTGACCGCGGGATCCGCCGGATCGACGACCGAGACTCCGGCGGCGAGCCGCCGACAAGTCCCGAACCTGGCATGCAGCCCGGCGACTTGCGGCCCGTGCACCGGACCGCACACGAACAGCACGGTGTCGTACGCCTCCGGCCGCGCCGCCTCCAAGGAGAGCGCGCCGGGACGGAAGCCGGGGCTCCACGCCGTGTCGTGCGGGATGCCCGCCCGGGTCAGCGCGGCCGACGCCCGGCGTTGCGCGAGCGTGTCCCCGGCCGTCGCCTCTCCGTCCCAGAAGCTGAACCAGCCCGTCAGCAGCACCCGCCCGGGAGGCCGGCCGGACCCGCGCACCATGCGCAGCAAGCCGGCCGTGAGGTCGTCGTCCATGTCCCTCACCAGCCCTTTCCTGCCCGGCTGTGCGCCTCTTCCCCAGCCGTCCGCCCATGGACCGCCGTCGAAGTCGCGCGAGTACCCGGGCTTCCGGACAATAAGAATCCAACGTGTGAAACCAACTGGCAGGGGCACTCAGCCTGCCAGTGCCGTCCAGCCAGTGGCGGCCGAGCAGGGCGGTCCTCCGGACCAGCGGGACCCGTGCCCTGCCCAGAGATCACTGATTCCTCTCGGGTTTTCTCCCCGTGCTTCCCCAGCGGGCCGACGAGATCGGCCCGGCGACGCGGTACGCGCCGAACGCCCAGGCAGGCGCCTTGCGACGGCCCGGCCAGGAGCGTTCCACACGGGCGCGACGACGTGGACGAAGGAATGGCCCCCATGACTGGTGACACACCGCTTTCCTGGCGGCGCGCCCTCGTGACGGGCGGCGCCGGCTTCCTCGGCTCCCATCTCTGCGAGAGCCTGCTGGATTCGGGCGTCGAAGTCGACTGCGCCGACAACCTCGCCTGCGGGCGGCGCGAGAACGTCGCCCAGCTTGAGGAGCGGCCCGGTTTCCGGTACGTGTACTGCGACGTCTCCGACCCCGACTGCGTGCAGTCGCTGACGGGGCCGTACGGCCTGGTCCTGCACTTCGCCTGCCCGGCCTCGCCCGCGGACTACCTGCGCCTGCCGCTGGAGACCCTGGACGTCGGCAGCCTGGGCACCCGCAACGCGCTCACGATCGCGGAACGTGACGGCGCCCGCTTCCTGCTCGCCTCCACCTCGGAGGTCTACGGCGATCCGCTGGTGCACCCGCAGCACGAGGGCTACTGGGGCAATGTGAACCCCGTCGGTCCGCGCAGTGTGTACGACGAGTCCAAACGGTTCGCCGAGGCCCTGGTCACCGCGCACGCCGGCAGCAGGGACACCGACGCCGGGATCGTGCGGCTGTTCAACACCTACGGGCCGCGCATGCGGGCCCACGACGGCCGCGCGGTGCCCACCTTCATCTGCCAGGCCCTGGCCGGGGAGCCCCTCACCGTGACCGGCGACGGCAGCCAGACCCGCTCGCTGTGCTACGTGGACGACACCGTCGACGGCATCCTCCGGGTCGCCGCGAGCCGGTCCGTGCGGCCCGTGAACATCGGCGGCAGCGACGAGATCACCGTCGCCGACCTGGCCCGCCGGGTGGTCGCCCTCACCGGCTCGCGCTCCCCGATCGCCTTCATAGACCGGCCCGTCGACGACCCCGGCCGGCGCCGCCCCGACACCACCCTCGCGCGCGAACTGCTCGGCTGGTCGCCGCAGGTCCCCTGGGAGGAGGGCCTGAAGCAGACCATCGCCTACTTCGCCGCCCGGCCCCCCGAACCGGTCCCGCGGGAGGAGGACCCGGCACCGCAGTCCTGACCCCCGACCGCCCGCCGCACTGGAGCAGCGCATGCACGTCCTCGGTATCAACGCACTCTTCCACGACCCCGCCGCCGCCCTGATCACCGACGGCACGATCGTGGCGGCGGCGGAGGAGGAACGGTTCTCGCGCCGCAAGCACGGCAAGCGGCCCGTCCCCTTCTCCGCCTGGGAACTCCCCGAACAGTCGGCCCGCTGGTGCCTGGAGCAGGGCGGCCTCACCCCGTCCGACCTGGACGCCGTCGCCTACTCCTACGACCCCGCACTCGCCCGCCCCGCCGAGCAGATGGGGCTGGCCGATCCCTGGGACCACCTGCGTCAGCAGTACGCCCGCGAGGCCCCCAACTTCCTCGCCGAGGCCCTGCCCGGACTCGACCCGGCCAAGGTGAGGTTCGTCCCGCACCACGTGGCCCACGCCGCCTCCGCCGGGCCCGTCTCGCCGTACCCGGACTGCGCAGTCCTCGTCCTGGACGGCCGTGGCGAGTGCGGCTCCCACCTGGCCGGCCGCTACACCAACCGCGAACTGACGGTCCTCGGCACCCAGCAACTGCCCGACTCCCTCGGCCTGTTCTACGAGGACCTCACCCAGCACCTCGGCTTCCTGCGCAGCAGCGACGAGTTCAAGGTGATGGCCCTCGCCTCCTACGGCACCCCGCGCTTCGCCGAGCGGCTGCGGGAGTACGTCCGGGCCGACGCGCAGGGCGGCTTCCGTGCCCGGCCCGTCCCCTGGGCCGACCTCGTCCCGCCCCGCCCGGCCGGCGGAACCTGGAGCCAGCACCACGCCGACCTCGCCGCCAGCGCCCAGCTGTGCCTGGAGGAGGCCATGCTCGCCCTCGCCCGCTGGCTGCGCGAACGCACCGGCGAGGACGCGCTCGCCATGGCCGGCGGTGTCGCCCTGAACTGCGTCGCCAACACCCGGCTGTGGCGCGAGAGCGGCTTCCGGCACGTGTGGGTGCAGCCCGCCGCCGGAGACGCCGGTACGGCCCTGGGCGCGGCCGCGCATGTCGCCGGCCAGAAGGACACCCTGGAGCCGATGCCGACCGCCGCGCTCGGCCGGGGGTGGGCCGACGACGAGCTGCGGGCGTGGCTGGAGCGGGCCGCCGTACCGTACGAGGAGCCCGCCGACATCGCCGAGACCGCCGCCGAGGCGCTGGCCGCCGACGGGATCGTGGCGTGGTTCCAGGGCCGCAGCGAGTACGGGCCGCGTGCCCTCGGCCACCGCTCACTGCTCGCCCACCCCGGCAGGGCGGACAACCTGGAACGGCTCAACGCGGTCAAGGGCCGCGAGGAGTTCCGGCCGGTCGCCCCCATGGTGCTCGCCGAGCGCGCCGCCGAGATCTTCGACGGGCCGCTGCCCAGCCCGCACATGCTGTTCGTGCACGATGTGGCCGCCGGCTGGAGGGACCGCATCCCGGCCGTCGTCCACGTCGACGGCACGGCCCGCATTCAGACCGTCGACCGTGCCCAAGAGCCCCTGGTCGCACGGATGATAGACGGGTTCGAGCGGCGCACCGGGCTGCCGGTGGTCGTCAACACCAGCCTGAACACCGCCGGCCGGCCCATGGTCGACGACCCGCGTGACGCCCTGGAGTGCTTCGGCTCCGCACCCGTGGACCTGCTGGTGCTCGGGCCGTTCGCCATCCGCCGGGGGAAGGCGTTCGCATGACCGGTGCGCCCGCCTACACCGTCGTCGTCCCGACGATCGGCCGCCCCTGCCTCGCCGAGTGCCTGCGCGCGCTCGCCGAGGCCGCGGGACAGCCGCCGCACGAGGTGATCGTGGTGGACGACCGGCCCGCGCCCGACGGCGAGTTGCCGCTGCGGGCGGCCGGGCCGCTGCTCGACCGGGTGCGGATCCTGCGCACCGGCGGCAAGGGCCCGGCCGCGGCCCGCAACGCCGGCTGGCGCACCGTCGAGACCCCCTGGACGGTCTTCCTCGACGACGACGTCCAGGTGCTGCCCGACTGGTCCCGGCTGCTCGCCGAGGACCTGCGGGAGGCCGACGAGCAGGTCGGCGGCATCCAGGGACAGCTGCGTGTCCCCCTGCCCCCGGACCGCCGGCCCACGGACTGGGAACGCAACACCAAGGGCCTGGAGAACGCCGCCTGGGCCACCGCCGACATGGCGTACCGCACCGACGCGCTGGCCCGGGTCGGCGGCTTCGACGAACGCTTCCGGCGTGCCTTCCGCGAGGACGCCGACCTCGCCCTGCGCGTCCAGCGGGCCGGCTGGTCGCTGATCCGCGGGAGGCGGATCACCCGGCACCCGGTCCGCCCGGCGCACTGGTGGGCCTCGCTGCCCGCGCAGCGCGGCAACGCCGACGACGCGCTGATGAACCGGCTGCACGGGCGCGACTGGTGGGACCGCGCGCGGGCGCCCCGCGGCCGGCTGCCCCGCCACCTGGCGGTGACCGGTGCCGCCCTCGCCACGGCCGCCTGCGCGCTGACCGGCCGCCGCAGGGCCGCCACCGCCTGCGCGGCGCTGTGGACGCTCGGCACCGCCGAGTTCGCCCTGGCCCGCATCCTGCCCGGCCCCCGTACGGCCCGCGAGACCGCCGGGATGCTCGGCACCAGCCTCCTCATACCGCCCCTCGCCGTACGGCACTGGCTGCGCGGAGTCGTTCGCCACCGGCACGCACGACCGCTGGGGGGTACCGGGTGAATCCTGTCTCCGCCATCCTGTTCGACCGCGACGGCACCCTCGTGGAGGACGTGCCCTACAACCCCGACCCCGACCGTGTCCGGCTCCGGCCCGGCGCCGCGGCCGCCGTCGCACTCGCACGCGCCCGCGGCCTCGCCACCGGTGTCGTCAGCAACCAGTCCGGCATCGGACGCGGTCTGCTCACCGAGGACGACGTACGCCGCGTCAACGAGCGCGTCGACACTTTGCTGGGCGGCCTGGACACCTGGGAGTTCTGCCCGCACACCCCGGACGCCGGCTGCGACTGCCGCAAGCCGCGACCGGGCCTGGTACTCGCGGCCGCGGCCCGGCTGGGGGTGGCGCCCGCCGAGTGCCTGGTGGTCGGCGACATCGCCGCCGACGTGCTGGCCGCGCGCGCGGCGGGCGCCCACGGGGTGCTCGTACCGAACGCGGCCACCGCACCCGCGGAGGTCGAGCGCTTCGCCGACCAGAGCGCCCCTGACCTGCTCACCGCAGTGCGCGCGGCGCTCACCGGCGCAGCGGGGACACGGTCGCCTTCGCCGGACACGCCGGGTCCTGGTGGGGTGCGGTCGTCGTCGCAGGGCGCGACGGGTTCGGCCGGGCGGCGGTCGCCGGGCGGGGAGGCGGCGCTGCCCGCCGGAGCACGGCCGTCTTCGCCGGACACGCGGGGTCCTGGCCGGACGGGGTCGCCTTCGCCGGACGCGATGGGCCCGGCCGGGCTGAGCCCGTCCGGGCAGGAGACGGCGGCCTGGGTCCGAGGCCGGCCGGCGGAGTGGGAGGCGGTGGTTCAGGGCCGGTCGTCTTCGCGTGACGCTGCGGCTCCGGCTCCCGAGGGGACTTGGCCGTCCGGCCAGGACGCTACGGCCTCGGCCCGAACCCGGCCGTCCGAACAGGACGTGGCGGTCCTCGGCCGAAGCTCGCCCTCCGAACGGGACGCTGCGGTCCTTGGCCGAACCCGGCCCTCCGAACGGGACCTGGCGGCCCGGGGCGGTGTGCGGACGGTCCAGTCGGGCGGGCCGTTCCCGGGGAGGAGGCGGTCGGCGTGAAGGCTCTCGTCGTGCGGCTCGACAGCTTCGGGGACGTGCTGCTCGCCGGGCCGGCCGTGCGTGCCGTCGCCGCGCACAGCGCGCACGTCACCGTGCTGTGCGGCCCGCGTGGCGCGGATGCGGCCCGACTGCTGCCCGGGGCCGACGAGGTGCTGGTGTGGGAGGCGCCCTGGGAGGGCTTCGACCCGCCCGAGGTGAGCCCGGAGGACGTCGAGGACCTCCTCGCCCGGCTGCGCGCGAAAGCCTTCGACGCCGCGCTCGTCCTCACCTCCTTCCACCAGAGCCCGCTGCCCACCGCACTGTTGCTGCGGCTGGCCGGCGTCGGCCGGATCGGCGCCGACAGCTTCGACCACCCCGGACGACTGCTCGACGTACGGCACCGGCGGCTGCCGGGCCGCCACGAGGCGGAGGCGGCGCTCGACACCGCCGCCGCGATGGGATTCCGGCTCCCGCCGGGCGACGAGGGACGGTTGCGCGTGCTCCCGCCACCGGACACCAGCGGCCTCACCGGCAACGGCCCGTACGTCGTCCTGCACCCCGGCGCCAGCACGCCCGCCCGCGCCTGGAACCCCCACCGGTGCGCGGAGGCGGTCGCCCTGCTCACCGACGCCGGGCACCGCGTGGTCGTCACCGGCGGCCCGCACGAGCGCGTGCTCACCCGGAGCGTGAGCGGGGACGTGGGCGTCGACCTCGGCGGGCGGACCTCCCCGCGCACCCTCGCGGGCGTGCTGCGCATGGCCGACGTCGTGGTCAGCGCCAACACCGGCCCCGCCCACCTCGCCGCCGCCGTCGGCACCCCGGTCGTGTCGCTGTTCGCGCCCGTCGTCCCGGCCGAGCGCTGGGCCCCGTACGGCGTCCCCACCATCCTGCTCGGCGACCAGTCGGCGCCGTGCGCCGACACCAGGGCGCTGATCTGCCCGGTGCCCGGACACCCCTGCCTGGACGAGGTCACCGGCCAGGACGTGGTGCGCGCGGTGCACAAGCTCATCCAGGAGCGGCACTCATGAACATCCTCGTCTGGCACGTGCACGGATCGTGGCTCACCGCCTTCGTGCAGGGCCCGCACACCTACCTGGTCCCGGTCACCGACGACCGCGGCCCCGACGGACTCGGCCGTGCCGTCACCTGGGACTGGCCCCAGGCCGTCGAGGAGTGCACCCCGAAGGAGCTGGGGGACCGCGACATCGACCTGATGGTGCTGCAACGGCCGCACGAACTCGACCTGGCCCCGCGCTGGACCGGCCGCCGTCCCGGCGTGGACGTGCCCGCCGTGTACGTCGAGCACAACAGCCCCGAGGAGACCCCGGAGCGCCAACCGCACCCGCTGGCCGGACAGTCGCAGATCCCGATCGTGCACGTCACCCACTTCAACCGGCTCATGTGGGACAACGGCAAGGCCCCCACCGAGGTCGTCGAACACGGCATCATCGACCCCGGCCACCGCTGGACCGGCACCGAGCGCCGCGCGGCCGTCGTGGTCAACGAGCCCGTGCGCAGGGGCCGTACCACCGGCACGGATCTACTGCCCCGCTTCGCCCGCTGCGCACCCCTGGACGTCTTCGGCATGCGCACCGAAGGGCTCGCCGAACACCTCGGCCTGCCCCCCGACCGCTGCCGCACCCGCGACCTGCCCCAGCACGCGCTGCACCGGGAGATGGCCCGCTGCCGGCTCTATCTGCACCCCGTGCGCTGGACCTCGCTCGGACTGTCCCTGCTGGAGGCGATGTTCCTGGGCATGCCGGTGGTCGCCCTCGGCACCACCGAGGTACGGGAAGCGGTACCCGACGGCGCCGGGGTGGTCTCGAACCGTCTCGACGTACTGGAGGACGCCGTACGGGCCTTCCTCGCCGACCCCGGGCTCGCCCGCCGCACCGGCGCGGCGGCCCGGGCCGCGGCCCAGGCCCGCTACGGAGAGCGGCGCTTCCTGGACGACTGGGAGCGCCTGATCAAGGAGGTCACCCGATGAGCCGCATTCCGCACACGGCCGGGCGCATCGCCATGGTCTCCGAGCACGCCAGCCCGCTGGCCGCGCTCGGCGGACCGGACGCCGGCGGCCAGAACGTGTACGTGGCGCAGGTAGCCCGGCAGCTCGCCAGAAAGGGATACCGGGTCACGGTGTACACCCGGCGGGACTCGGCGGGCCTGCCGGACCGGGTGACCCTGATCGACGGGGTGCAGGTGGTGCACGTGCCCGCCGGGCCGCCCGCCCCCGTCCCCAAGGACGAACTCCTTCCGCACATGGGCGAGTTCGGGGCGTTCCTGGCCCGGCAGTGGTCGCAGCGCCCGCCGGACGTGGTGCACTCCCACTTCTGGATGTCGGGCCTCGCCTCCCTCGCCGGAGCCCGGGACCTCGGCATACCGGTCGTGCAGACCTACCACGCGCTGGGCACGGTCAAGAAGCGCTACCAGGGCGCCGCCGACACCAGCCCGCCGCAGCGCCTCGCCATCGAGGAGGCCGTCGGCCACGAGTGCGCGCGGATCATCGCCACCTGCAGCGACGAGGTCGGCGAGCTGAAGGCCATGGGCCTGCCGGAGGACCGGATGAGCGTCGTACCGTGCGGCGTCGACCCCGACCAGTTCGCGCCCGCCGCCCGCCCCCGCCCGGCCGGTGCCCGCAGGCGGCTGCTGTCCGTCGGGCGGCTGGTGCCCCGCAAGGGCTTCGACCGCGCCATCCGCGCCCTGGCCGGCATCCCCGACGCCGAACTGCTCATCGCGGGCGGCCCCGAGGCCGATCTGCTCGGCGCCGAACCCGAGGCACAGCGCCTCTACGCCATCGCCGGCGAGTACGGCGTCAGCGACCGCGTCACCCTGCTCGGCGGGATCAGCCGGGCCCGGATGCCCCGGCTGATGGCCGGCGCGGACCTCGTGCTGTCGCTGCCCCGCTACGAGCCCTTCGGCATCGTCCCGCTGGAGGCCATGGCCTGCGCCACGCCGGTGGTCGCGACCGCGGTCGGCGGCCAGCTCGACACGGTCGTGGACGGCACCACGGGCGTGCTGGTGCCGGCCGACGACGACTACGACCTCGGCGCCGTCGTCCGTTCGCTCCTCGCCGACCCCGTCCGCCTCGCCCGGTACGGCGCCGCCGGCCGGCAGCGGGTGCTGGCCCACTACACCTGGGACCGCGTGGCCGACGGCGTGGCCGCGGTGTACGGCGCCGTGTCCTCGGCCCCCTCGCTCTCGGGAGTCGTCCGATGAAGACCGTCCACGACACCACGCACTGCGACGACCTCGCCAAGGCCCTGGACGCGTTCCGTGAGCACGGCTCCCTCATCGAGCGGTGGGGCGGCGAACTCGCCCGCCGCCTCGGCTCCGGGGCCCGGCTGCTCGTCGCCGGCAACGGCGGCAGCGCGGCGCAGGCCCAGCACCTGACCGCCGAACTCGTCGGCCGCTACCGCGACGACCGGCCGCCGTTCTCCGCCCTCGCCCTGCACGCCGACACCTCGTCCACGACCGCGATCGCCAACGACTACGGCGTCCAGGAGATCTTCGCCCGGCAGACCGCCGCCCACGGCCGCCCGGGAGACGTGCTCATGCTGCTGTCCACCAGCGGCGCGAGCGCCAACCTGCTGGCCGCCGCCGACTGCGCGCACCGGCTCGGCATGACGGTGTGGGCGCTGACCGGCCGGGCCCCCAACCCCCTCCAGCTCGGCGCGGACGACGCGCTGTGCGTGGACACGCCGGCCGCCGCCACCGTGCAGGAACTCCACCTGGTGGCCGTGCACATGCTCTGCGAGGCCTTCGACAGCGCGCTGGAGCGCGGGGAGGCCGGGCGCACCGGGTCCGGCGGCGCGGACGGCAGGCCGGGGGTCGTCGGCCGGCTCGTCGGCCGGGCCCGCACGGTCGGGCGGTCCGTGGACGGCACGCCCATGGCCCCCAGGAAGGGGCACGCATGAACAGCTCGCGCACCCCCCTGGTCGTCGTGGGCGACGCACTGCTCGACCACGACCTGTGCGGCCGGGCCGAGCGGCTGGCCCCGGACGCCCCCGTGCCGGTGGTGCACGGCACCCGGCGCAGCTCCCGCCCGGGCGGCGCGGCCCTCGCCGCCTGCCTCGCCGCCGCCGACGGCCGCCCGGTCACGCTCGTCACCGCGCTCGGCGACGACCCCGCCAGCGACACCCTGCGCGAGCTGCTGTCCGGCCGCGTCGACCTCGTCGAGGTGCCGCTGGACGGCACCCTGAGCAGCAAGACCCGGGTCATGGCCGGGGACCGGCCGCTGCTCCGCCTCGACGACGGCGAGGGACGCGCCCGCGCGGCGACGGGGGCCGCCGAGGCCGCCGTGACCGGAGCCGACGGCGTTCTGGTCGCCGACTACGGCCGGGGCACCGCCGACGTCCTGCGCGCGGCCCTGACCACCGCCGCCACCCGGACCCCCGTGGTCTGGGACCCCCATGTGCGCGGCCGGCCCCCGGTCCCCGGCGTCCGCCTGGCCACGCCGTCCGCGCAGGAGGCCCGCGCCTTCGCGCGCAGGCTGGACGACGCCGACGGGACGGGTGACGAGGCCGGACTGCGCACCGCCGCCCGGGACGCCCGCACCCTGGTCCGTGCCTGGCAGGCCCGGGCCGTCGCCGTGACCCTGGGCGAGCGCGGCGCGCTGCTCTCCCACGGCGAGACACCGCTGCTGGTACCGACCCCGGCCGCCGCGGCGGGCGACCCGTGCGGCGCGGGCGACCGGTTCGCCGCGGCGGCCGCCGGCCTGCTCGCCGACGGCGCGCTCACCGAGGCCGCCGTGCAGGCCGCCGTCCACGCCGCGACCCGCTACGTCGCCGAGGGCGGTGCCCGCGCGGTCGCCACCGCGGACCGGGCGGACGCTCCCGAGGCGGTCCCGCCCTCCGGGGACACCACGGCGGACGCCGTGCGCACGGCCACCCGGGTCCGGGCCGCGGGCGGCACCGTCGTCGCCGCGGGCGGCTGCTTCGACCTGCTGCACGCCGGGCACGTCGCCCTCCTCCAGGCAGCCCGCCGGGCCGGCGACTGCCTGATCGTCTGCATCAACTCCGACGACTCGGTGCGCCGCCGCAAGGGCACCGGCCGCCCCCTGGTCCCGGCCCCCGACCGGGTCCGGGTGCTACGGGCCCTGGAGTGCGTCGACGCGGTCGCCGTCTTCGACGAGGACACGCCCGAACGCATCCTCGGCGAACTCCGCCCGCACATCTGGGCCAAGGGCGGCGACTACGCCCGCACCGAACTCCCCGAACAGCCCCTCGTGGAGAGCTGGGGCGGCCAGGTCCTGCTGCTGCCCTACCTCGACGGCCGCTCCACCACCGCCCTGGCCCACCGAGCCGCCCAGTCCCCGGCCCCCACGGGAGGAACCCCCAGGTGATCCCCGGACACCCCGCACCCCGGCGAGTACCGCACGGCACGGCATGGCCTCTCGACAGCGCCCGACCGCCCCGCCCCGGCGCAGGCCTCCGCGCGCTGCTCGGCCGTCCCCGCGGCCTGGTCGGTACGGCGGGTGCCGTGGCTGTCCGGGCGCTGCTTGGCCGGCCGGGGCCGACGCCCGGCGTCCGCCGTACGTCGGTGGGCGGCCTGTTCGCGGTGCCTGGCCGTCCTGGGGGCCAGGTGTATGCCGTACGCCGGTGGGCGGGCTCGCTCTGCGCGGCTCCCCGCCCCGGCGCGGTCCGCACGGCGGTCCCGGCTGGGGGCGGTGCCCGGCCCGCCGGGGGCGGCCCTCGGCGGCCGCCGCACCGCGCTGGTCCGGGTCCGCGCACCGCACTGGTCCGGTCTACGCGCCGCCCGGCACCGGTCCGATGCCGGGCGCTCCCGCCCCGGTGCCGTGCGCCCCCGCCCGGCGCACTCCGCCATCCGGTACGCGTCGCCCGCCCGCGACGCGGTACTCGCCCGCCGTTCCGTCACGGCAGCCGCACCCTTCGGAGGAGTCACTCGGTGACCCGCACGCCCTCGTCCCACCCCCCGGTCGTCCTGGTGCTGCGCGCGCTCGGGCTCGGTGATCTGCTGGCCGGTGTGCCCGCCCTGCGCGGCATCCGGCGGGCCTTCCCCGGCCATCGCACCGTTCTCGCCGTGCCGCCGGGCCTCGCCGAACCGGCGCTCGCCACCGGGGCGGTCGACGCCGTCTTCCCGGCCGAGGCCCCGGGGCGGGCGGTGCCCTCCCTCGCGCACTGGACCGGCCCGCCGCCCGACGTGGCGATCGACCTGCACGGCAACGGCCCCGAGAGCCGCGACGCCCTCGCGGCGGTACACCCGCGCAGACTGCTCGCCCATGCCGGCCCGGACGGCCCGACGTGGCAGGCCCGGCTCCATGAACGGGACCGGTGGTGCGCCTTCCTGCACGCCTACGGCATCCCCGCCGACCCCCTGGACCTGCGGCTGCCCCGGCCCCGGACGCCGTCCCCGGCGCCGGGCGCGGTGGTCGTGCACCCCGGCGCGGCCTCCGGCGCCCGCCGCTGGCCGGGGGAGCGGTTCGCCGCCGTCGTACGGTGCCTGCGCGCGGCCGGACACCACGTCGTGCTCACCGGCGGACCCGGCGAGGACGCCCTCGTGCGTTCGGTCGCCGAGCGCAGCGGACAGCGGGCCCGTGACGTGCTCACCGGCGGCCTGCCGTACGCGGAGCTGTCCGCGCTGGTGGCCGAGGCGTCCCTGGTGCTCAGCGGCGACACCGGCCTGGCGCATCTCGCGGTCGCCCACGGCACCCGCTCCGTCACCCTCTTCGGCCCGGTGTCCCCCCACCTGTGGGGCCCGCCGCCGAGCCCGGCCCACCTGGCCCTGTGGAAGCCCGGCCCGCCCGGCGACCCGCACGGCCGCACCCCCGACGCCCGCCTGCTGCGCATCGGCTCCGGCGAGGTGGCCGCGGCCTGCCTGACGCTGCTCCGTCCGGCCGGCAGCGGCTCCCGGCAGGCCGGACCGGAGGTGGCGCGTGTCCACTGAGTCCGCCGCCGGCCGCACCCGCAGGCCCACCGCCGCGCCGGACCCGCGGATCACCGTCGCCGTCATCACCCGCGACCGGGCCGCCAGCCTGCTGCGTACGCTCGACGCGCTGGCCGAGCTGCCCGAGCGGCCCCCGGTCATCGTCGTCGACAACTCCCGTGACGACACCACCGGCAGGGCCGTGCGCGGCCACCCGGCCCTCACCCGCCTGCTGCGGCCCGCGGACAACACGGGCGCGCTCGGCCGCAACCTGGCCGTCCGGCACGCCCGCACCCCCTACGTCGCCTTCAGCGACGACGACTCCTGGTGGGAGCCGGGCAGCCTGCGCCGCGCCGCCGACCTCCTCGACCACCATGCCCGGCTCGGTCTGCTCGCCGCCCGCACCCTGGTCGGCGAAGAGGCCGTCGAGGACCCCCTCAACGCCGTCCTCGCCGCCTCGCCCCTGCCCCCGGAACCCGACCTGCCCGGCCGCCCGGTGCTCGGCTTCCTCGGCTGCGCCTGCGTGGTGCGCCGGGAGGCCTTCCTCGACGTCGGCGGCTTCCACCCGCTGCTCTTCTTCGGCGGCGAGGAGACCCTGCTCGCCTACGACCTGGCCGCCGAGGGCTGGGGCGTCGCCTACGAACCCACGCTGCGCGCCCGCCACCTCCCCGAGGACCGCGGCCGCACCGGCCGCGCCTTCCTCGTCCGCCGCAACCACGTGCTGACCACCTGTCTGCGCCGCCCCTGGCCCGTGGCCCTGCGGGCCGGCACCGACCTCGCCGTGGCCGCCGCGGCCGGCCGCCCCGGTGCGCGCCGCGCCCTGAAGGAGACCCTCGTACGCTTCCCGGCCGCCCTGGCCCGCCGCCGCACCCTGCCCCCGCACGTCGAACACGCCGCCCGCCTGCTCGACCGGCAGGCGGCCGTACGCCCGCAGGAAGACCCCGCGCGATGACCCCGGCCGCCCCCGACGACCGCACGACCGTCGTGGTGATCACCCACAACCGCCGCGAGGAACTGCTGCACACCCTCGCCCTGCTGCACCGGCTGCCCGAACGCCCCCGCGTGATCGTCACCGACAACGCCTCGACCGACGGCACCGCCGAAGCCGTCGCCCGCGACTTCCCCCAGGTGACGCTGCTGCGCCCGGGCCGCAACCTGGGCGCCATCGGCCGCAACCTCGCCGTCCGGCAGGTCCGCACGCCCTATGTCGCCTTCTGCGACGACGACACCTGGTGGGAGCCCGGCAGCCTGCGCCGCGCCGCCGACCTGCTCGACGCCCGGCCCGGGCTGGCGGCCGTCACCGCCCGGATCGTCGTGGAACCCGACGGCACCGAGGACCCCGTCGTACGCGAACTGCGCGAGTCCCCGCTGCCCGGACCCGACTGGCTGCCGGGCCCCGCCCTCGGCTCGTTCCTCGCCGCCGCCACCGTGCTGCGGACCGAGGCCTTCCGTGCGGGTGGCGGCTTCCACCCGGGGCTGTGGCTCGGCGGCGAGGAGGAACTGCTCGCCTGCGACCTGCTGCGGCAGGGATGGTGGCTCGCCTACGCCGAGGACCTCACCGTCCACCACCACGCCTCCCGGCTGCGCGACAGCACGGCCCGGCGCGTCCTCGGCCTGCGCAACACGCTGTGGTTCACCTGGCTGCGCCGCCCGCTGCTGCCGGCGCTGCGCCGCACCGGGCACCTGATGCGGACCGTGCCCCGGGACGCCGCCTCCGCGCGCGCCTTCGCCCACGCCACCGCCGGACTGCCCTGGGTGCTGCGCCAGCGCGACCCCGTACCGCCGGACCTGGAACGCCGGCTCGCGGCGCTGGAACGGGCCCGCCGGAATTCGCCCGCACGGCGGTATGTCGGCTGAACGGCGCCAGCGCGACACGCCCGGCCCGAGTCGTTGCGCCGGGCGCGGGGCGCAGGCACAGTGAACTCCCCGGTCAAGACGCGGCTGGCTGCTCTGATCCTTCCCCGCCCAGGAAGCGCGATCCCATGGATGACGGTCAGCGCCCCCGTGCCCGGTTCCGCCCCGGCGGCCCGGCCCCGCTGCTCCTGCAGACCGTGCACGAGCACCGCCCCGAACTCGGCGCGATCAGCCTCCTGAAGGCCCGGGGCACGGTCGACGCCGTCAACGCCGGGGAGTTCTCCGAGGCGCTGGCCGAGCACATCGCCCAGGCCGACCGAGCCGGCGAACACCCCGTGCTGGACATGACCGAGCTCTACCTCGCCTGCGCCGCCGCCGTGCGCGCCGTCGACCGGGCCACCGGCATCCTCGCCTTCTCCGGCCGCGCTCTGCCCGTCGTCCAGCCCCGGCCGCACGTACGCGAGGCGCTGCGCGCCGCGGGGCTGCCGGGCGTGCGGGCCCATGCCACGATGGCGTCCGCCCTGAACTCGCTGCGGGAACCCCTGGAGGCCGGGCCGCGCGCGAGCCCGCCGCCCGGCGGCACCGCATGGTGAGAACACCGGCCCCGGGCCTCCCGGCGCGGTGCATGGCGCGATCGCGGGCCGGACACCTGGCGTGCACAGTGGTCAGGAAGAGGCCCATCGTGTCTTCTGCGACGTCCTGATCCCGGTGATGCCATGAAACCCTCTTCCGACCCGCCCCCGGCCCCGCTCGTCATCGAGTCGTCCGTCGTGGAGGGACTGCCCGCCGAGGGAGCGCTGCTGCTGCGCATGTCCGGCAGCCTCGACGCCGCGGGAGCCGAGGCCTGGTCGGCGGAGCTGCGCGGCCACCTCGAAAAGGCGGACCGCGCGGGCCTGCGCCCCGTCCTCGACATGGCCCATGTGCAGCTCGGCGGCGCCGCCGTGCTGCACACGCTCAGTGAGACGACCCGGCAGCGCGCCGGACGCCCGGACCTGATCATCGTGCGCGCCCGGCCCGGAGTGCGCGAGGCGGTGCACCTGGCCCGCCTGAACGGCGTACGGCTCTACACCACCCTCGACGAGGCGCTGCGGGAGCTCGCCCGCGCCGCCTCCCGCGTGGAGGACCTGCCCGCCTGGCGCTCGCAGATGGCGGATCCGCTGCGGCCCAGCTACGAGGACCTGCGCAAGGAGGTGCGCGCGCTGCGCGCCCGGGTGCGCACCGCGCCGGTCATCGGCATGGCGCAGGGCGTGCTCATGGTCCGCTACGGCCTGCCCGACTCCGGCAGCGCCTTCCGGGTGCTGCGTGAGGCCTCGCAGCGGTTCAACGTGCCGCTGCGCGTCCTCGTCTCCGCGGTGGTGGTGGCCCGGCCCCCGGACGGCGAGGTGTGGTTCCCGGGCCGGCGCTCCCTGCCCGTGCCGCAGCTGCGGATCCTGGCCCGGGACGGCCGGGACCCCCGCTACCGCCGGCAGATGATCGACGCCGTACTGCACGAGGCGCTGGCCATCGGGCGGGCGCCGGCCGGGTATGTGCGCTTCGTCGACCCGGCCGCGAACACGCTGATGCTGGAGACCCACTACGGCTGTGCGGAGACGTTCGTCGACCACCTCGTGCGCGGCCGGGACGAGGGTACGGCCGACGCGGTGGCGCGACTGAGCGGACACCGGGTGAGCGTGCCCGACGTGGCCGCCGACGCGCTGCTCTCCGAGGAGTTCCGGCGCGTCCTGCTGACCACGGGCACCGGCGCCCTGCACGCCGTGCCCGTGCTGTCCTCAGCCGGCTCCTGCACCGGCGTGATCACCCTGCACTGGCCCGGCGCCGGGCACCGGCCGGCCGCCCCCCAGGCCGAGGCCCTCGCCCTGCTGGCCTCCGACACGGCGGCCTGGCTGAGCTGGTACCACCGCTCCGTACTCCTCGACGCCCTCGAACACCTCCACCGGGCGGCGAGCGGTTCCGCCCCCTCGCCCGCCGCGTCCGGCGCGGGTGACCCGCACGGCTCTGGGAACCCGGAGCGTGCACGCACCCCGCACCATTCGGAGGGAGTCCGGCGCATGTCCAATCCGCAGCAGCCCGAACAGCGGCGCAGTGACAAGGGAGGCGCCACCCCGCAGGACAGCGGCGAGCTGAAGGCCCGCCAGACGGCCGACCGGAAGGCGGGCCGCCCGCACGGCTCGGACAAGGGCGAGAAGGGCGGCGGCGAGGGCGGCGGCGTACCTCCGTCGCAGCGCCCCGACCACTCGTGACCGCCCGCATCCGCCGCCACCGGGCCCCGGCCGGCGCTGAGCGCCCGCCGGGGCCCCGGTCACGCGCTCGACCCCGCCCGCGAAGGCCGTCACCGGGCTCGCGCTCCAGACGCTAGGCTCCCCGGTATGCGGATCTCCGTCTCCTCCGACATGGACGAACCCGTGGCCCGTCTCCTGGTCGCCGAGTTGCGGCGCCGTGGCCATGAGGTGCGGGCGTACGGCGCGCTGCGGCCGGGCGCCGACGCGCAGTGGGCGGTCTGCTCGGAGGCGGCTGCCCGGGACGTCGCCGAGGGCGGGGCCGATCAGGCGGTGGTGTGCTGCTGGACCGGCACGGGCGCGTCCATCGCGGCCAACAAGGTGCCCGGCGCACGCGCGGCCCTGTGCACGGACGCCGTCACCGCGGACGGCGCGCGCCGCTGGAACGACGCCAACGTCCTCGCGCTGAGCCTGCGCCTGACCTCGGAACCGCTGCTGAAGGAGATCCTCGACGCCTGGTTCGCGGCGGAACCCAGCCAGGACCCCGAGGACCGGCGGAACATGGCCCGCGTCGGCCGCCTCGACGCCGCCCGGCACGGTTCCTAGGGGCGTACGGCGGTCCGGCGCGGGCCGGGATTCAGTGGGCGCCCAGCCCGCCGCCGCCGAACGAACCGCTGGAACCCTTGCTCCAGCGCGGACGATCCTTCGACGCGCTCGGTTTGGAGTCCATGTTGCTCAGCTCGTACGGGGTGAGCGGACGGCCGCCCTTGGGGATCTGGGGAACCTCCTGGGACTCCCTGTTCTCCCGCACTTCGCGCACCGGGCCGTCCGGCGGCAGCGTGGGCTGCTCCTCGGGGCGCGGCCGAGGAGACTCTCGGTACTTGACACGGGAGTTCATCCAGAAGCCGCCGGCGAGCAGCGCCAGGAGGCCCACGGCCACGATGAACAGGACGAGGCTCATCAGGCCGCTCGCTGCGGCCAGCTGCGTCGATGCGGTACTCATAGAAGAGGGATACCCCACCCAGAACCGGACGAACCGGACGCACTGCGTGACGGTACCGTACGTACGGCGATTCCGTGCCCACGGTGCACGGCGGCCGCGTGCCCGCCGCCGTGCGTGCGTCGTCACGGGCGCTCGTCCGCCCGTACGGTGGTTTGCCGTCCTGTGCCCCGGCTACCCGCATGATGTGACATCGCCCAGTTCGCAGCAGCTGTACCGGTTCCTGGAAGACCGCTTCGCGTGTGCACAGGCGTGCACCGAGTGCGCCAGGGCCTGTGCGGTGCGCGCGAGCCTGGTCGACCCGGACGGCACCGAGCGGCAGGAGCGGGTGCGCCGACTGGGCATCATGTGCGCGGAGGTCTGCGACTCCACGTGCCGCGTCCTGTGCGAGGAGGGGCGGCAGGACGAGGACGAGATCCGCGTCCGGCTGGAGTGGTGCCGCTCCGCCTGTCTGGAGTGCGCCCGCGCCTTCGACGACCAGCCCGGCGCCGAGTCGGCCTCGGCCACCTGCAGGGCATGCGCCGACGCCTGCTCGGAGTTCCTGCAGAGCCTCGTGTGACCTTCCCGCCCGAAGCCGGGAATTCCCCGCGACGCGTCATTCCCTATTTCTGGAACACGTTCTACGGTGTGCGCCGTCAGGACCGCCCTTGGGGAGCCTGGAGGCGCCGTGCATCTCGACCACACGCCCGAGCAGCAGCGACTGCGCGCCGAACTGCGCGCCTACTTCGCGGAGCTGGTTCCGGACCACGCCTACGCCCGGTACGCCAACCCGGCCGCCCAGAAGCGGTTCTACCGGGACACCATCCGCCGGCTCGGCACCGACGGCTGGCTCGGCGTCGGCTGGCCGAAGGAGTACGGCGGGCGCGGCATGACGGCGATGGAACAGTTCATCTTCTTCGACGAGGCCGCGCAGGCGGGCGTACCCCTGCCGTTGATGGCGCTGAACACGGTGGGCCCGACGCTCATGCGCTACGGCACCGAGGAGCAGAAGGCGTACTTCCTGCCGCGCATCCTCTCCGGCGAGATCGACTTCGCCATCGGCTACAGCGAACCGGACGCCGGCACCGACCTCGCCTCCCTGAAGACCAGGGCCGTCCGCGACGGCGACGAGTACGTCGTCAACGGGCAGAAGATCTGGACGACGAACGGCGACACCGCGGACTGGGTGTGGCTGGCCGTGCGCACCGACCCCGCCGCCCCGCCGCACAAGGGCATCACCATGCTGCTGGTGCCGACCTCCGACCCGGGCTACTCCTGCACGCTCATCACCACCCTCGCCTCCCACGACACCACCGCCAGCTACTACGAGAACGTCCGAGTCCCGCTCTCCCGCCGCGTCGGGGAGGAGAACCAGGGCTGGCGGCTGATCACCAACCAGCTCAACCACGAACGCGTCACCCTCGCCGCGCACGGCACCATGGCCGTCCGCGCCCTGCACGACGTCCAGCGCTGGGCGACGGAGACCAAACTCGCCGACGGCCGCCGCGTGGTGGATCTCGGCTGGGTGCGCCGGCTGCTCGCCCGCACCCACACCCGGCTCGACGCGCTGAAGCTCCTGAACTGGCAGATGGTCACCGCCGTCCAGGACGGCACGCTCACCCCCCAGGACGCCTCCGCCGTCAAGGTCTACGGCTCCGAGGCCCGCCGCGACGCCTACGCCTGGCTCATGGAGATCGTCGCGGCCGCGGGACCGCTGAAGGAGGGCTCGGCGGGCGCCGTCCTGCACGGCGAACTGGAGCGCGGCTACCGCTCGGCGGTCATCTTCACCTTCGGCGGCGGCAACAACGAGATCCAGCGCGAGATCATCTCCTGGATCGGCCTGGGGATGCCGAGGGTACGGCGCTAGCCTGCTTGTGACGAGGCTTTTTAGTTGGCACAAAAGCGGGATAGTTGGCACCGGTCTGAAGTCGCGGGCCAGTGGGTAGCGGGTCTGGCGCGCCGACTGTG
>NZ_JBEOYR010000020.1:0-170557 GCF_040297165.1 Streptomyces sp. NPDC001851
ACCACGTACTGGATCGCCGGCTTGTCCACGACCGGCAGCATCTCCTTGGGAGTGGCCTTGGTCGCCGGCAGGAACCGGGTACCGAGACCGGCCGCCGGGATGACGGCCTTGGAGATGGTGGGGCGGGAAACCATGTGGTGCTCGTCTCTCTCGTTCTGCACGTCAGGCGCCGATGAGGCCACGCTCGCCGGTCGGCTGCTGCGGAATACGCGCCTTGGCGAAAGCAGCCGGCGCGGGTGCCGGAGTCCGCTCCTCCAGGGGCAGCACCGCAGGGGTGGGCTCCTGGCCGAGGAACAGGCGGCGCACCACGCGCTCCGCCGCGTTCCCGTCGTCGAACTGCACGAACCGCTCGCGGAACGCCGTCCGCAGTTCGGCGGCCTTGGCGCTGTTCCAGGCGCCGGAACGGAAGACCTCGATCAGCTCGTCCTCGGTGGTCGCGGTCGCGCCCGGGGTCTCGCCCGGCTCGCCGGAGAGAATGTCGAAGTAGACGCCGCGGGCCTTGCGGTAGACCTCCCAGTCGTCGGCGTAGGTGACGATCGGGCGGTCGAGGCAGGCGTAGTCGAACATGATCGAGGAGTAGTCCGTGATCAGCGCGTCGGCTGCCAGGCAGAGGTCCTCCACCACCGGGTACCGCGACACGTCCTTGATCAGGCCGCGCTCCTGCAGCGCCTCCAGCCGGGGGTCGGCGCCGTAGAAGTAGTGGGTGCGCACGAGGACGACGTGGTCGGGGCCCAGCTCGCGGCAGAACCGCTCCAGATCGATGCGGGGCACGTAGCCCTTCTGGTAGTCGCGCACCGTCGGGCAGTAGAGGATGGCGGTCTTGCCCTCCTCGATGCCGAGTTCACCGCGAATACGGCGGACATCCTCGGCGGTGGCCCGGAAGTAGACGTCGTTGCGCGGGTAGCCGTACTCGACCGCCTCGAACGCGCAAGGGTAGACCCGCTCCCAGATCTCCGTGGAGTGCTGGTTGGAGGTCAGGCTGAGGTCCCACTTGTCGGCCCGCTCCAGCATCTTGGCGAAGCTCATGCCCTTGGCGGCGGCGGGGTACTTCTGCTGGTCGATCCCCATCTGCTTGAGGGGGGTGCCGTGGTGCGTCTGCAGGTGGACCTGCTCCGGGCGCTTCACGAAGTTGTTGGGGAAGTTGACGTTGTTGATGAGGTACTTGGCGCGCGCCATGACCTCCCAGTAGCGGGGGGAGTTCGCCACCACGTAGTCCACGCCCGGCGGGACGGTGTCCACCGCGTCGCGCTTCACGATCCACACGCCGTGGACGTTCGGGGCGAGTTCCTTCGCCTTGTGGTAGATGGCCGCGGGGTTGCAGGCGACGCCGCGGTTCCAGTAGGCCGCGTAGACCGCGAGGTTCTCGTCGACGGGGCGTCGCAGATGCAGCTGGTAGAGCCGGTTGTAGGCGGTCTTGCCGAGCTTGGTCTTGACCTTGGTGGCCCGCTTGATCACCTCGCGACGGGTGTTGCCGGCGGCGATCACCGCCGCGTACGCCGTGTAGGAACCGCGCTCCAGCAGCTGGAACCTGGTGCCCTGCGAGCCCTCCGGGAGGACGAAGCCCCTCGGCTTGAGACGCTTGTACTGGGCGGCCGCCAGCTTGAAGAACTCCGCCCGGTCCTTGGGGACGATGCGGTCCTCACGGGCCAGGGTGAACAGGAAGTGGCTGGCCATGCGCTCGAACATCAGCGGACGCACCGGCTCGGTGTGGGGGTTCTCGTCGAGGAACTCGAAGAGCCGGGCGTACTGCTCGAAGATCCCGAAGTGCTTGCGGCCGGGCGTGCGCATGGAGTTGCCCTGGCGGCGCTGGCGGTACTCGACGCAGACGTGGTCGGTGGCGGCGATGCGCTCCGCGGTCAGCATGGTCTTGTAGACCATGAGCGCGTCTTCGTAAATGCCGTCGGTGAAGGTGAAGTTGTGCTCGTCGACGTAGAACTCGCGGCGGTACGCCCGGTTCCACACCACGGCGAACATGTTGAGGTACTCGGGCCGCTCCAGGGCCGTGAACACGTCCGTGCCGGCGGCCATGAGCATCTCGCCGGCGGCGCTCGCCTGGACGCGGTTGTTCCAGTACGTGCGGACGTGGTTGAGCAGCAGGATGTCGGGGTTGTCCGTGGCGTCGAGGCGGTCGGCTATCGCCTGCAGCGCGCCTTCGGCGAGGGTGTCGTCGCTGTCGAGGAAGAGGATGTACTCACCGCGCGCCTTCAGTGCACCGGCGTCCCGCGCCTTTCCGATGCCCCGGTTCTCCTCGAAGTGCACGGGTATGACGCGGTTGTCCAGGGCGGCGTATTCATCGAGTATGCGGCCGCAGGAGTCGGGGGAGTGGTCGTCGATGGCGACGATCTCGAAGTCCTCGAAGGACTGGGAGAGGATGGAATCCAAGCACGCGCGCAGATACCCCTGAACTTTGTAAACCGGGACAACCACGCTTATTTTCGGCGAAGCGCTTCCATTCGCGAGGGGCATGCTTGGGGCTCCTGGACTGTCGGTTCAGACGCAACCGCGTCCCGCTGCCGGACAGCGGGACGGGAGGCGAGAAGGCACAAGGAGTGCGAGGTTAACGTTGATTTAAGCCTACCCCAACGCGACTGGTGGGATGTTCTTACCTCGCTCCGTCCATCGCTGGTCAGCCGGGGTGTGGCAAGGTTCACCCCGGCGTCCCCCGGTCTTCCTATCAGACCAGTGCGTCCTTGTAGTAAATGCTCGCCCGCTTGCTCTGGTCGGTGTCCGAGGTGTACGACGCGAAGCCGCTGCACAGCCGCAGCGCCGACGGGTTGGCGGGGTCGGGGATCTGGATGGCCATGCCCTCGGGCTCGCGGTAGAGCAGGGACGAGGCGGCCTTGGTGAGCTTCTGCTCCGCGACCGTGCCGGTGTTCCAGTCCACAGTCGTTATATAGGTGTTGCCGTCCGGTGATACGGAGCCGTTGCTGCCGTAGGCGGAGCCGGCCAGCAGGTAGAGGTAGCTGCCGTAGCTCGCGAACCCCTGGAAGACGTCGGTGTAACCGGGCTGCAGGTCGGCGGGCTGGGCGACGTCGGCGAGGGTGGTCCTGCCGCCCGACTTGAAGGCGGCGAGGTCGTACAGGCGGAAGCGGAAGACCCCGTTCACGCGGCAGCGGACCGCGAGCCGGTTGTTGACCGGGTCGATGGCGCAGGTGGTGCGGTCGACGCCGCTTTCCAAGGTGTACTGGGTCAGTGCGGAGGAGTCCGCGGTGAGCACCGACCCGTTGGCGAACTCGAACCGGGCGAGCCGGTCGCCCCAGCCGGTATAGGTGCCGTCGGAATTCGCGGTGCGGATGTTGTGCGTCTCGGTCCACAGAAATGAGCCGGACGTGGTGGATTCGACGCCGATCTGCACTCCGTGCCCGAATCCGCGCAGGTACATCGTGCCGAGAATGTTCCCGGAGAGGTCCAGCCGGGTCAGGGCGAGGTCGCCGTTGGCCTCGCGGTCGGCGCCGGAGTACGTCTGCGTCTCTCCGGGGAGCTGGAGTCCGCCGTCGACCAGCTGCACGGTGAAGACGTGCCCGCGCGTGTTGTCGAAGGCGAAGGACTGCAGCACACGGGTGCCGGTCAGCTGCACTTCACGCAGGAGCATGTCGGAGGGGTCGGTCAGGTCGAACCGCTTGCTCGCGGTGACCGAACCGGGCGTGACGTCGGCCTGGGAGGACGGGCGCCGGGCATGCGCGACACCCTCGGCCGCGCCGACGGCGACGAGCGGAACGGCCGCCGCGCCGACGACGGCGCCTCCTGTGCGCAGAAACCGTCTGCGATCGAGCATGGCGATGGAAACCCCCCAAGACCAGAAGAGAAAAGCGCCGATGTCCGCGCCTTTGGCGGGCAAAGAGGACATGCCGTGCCAAGGGGGAGCTGGCTGGATTGCTGGCCGGTCATTAAAGCACCCGGGAATCGATCGCGGAAGGGATGACGGAATCGGATATTCCGTTGGTCATGACGGCGTAAAGCTTCCGCCAAGGCGCCGGTGATGTTTGACGGATAGCGATGAGATTTGCCGGGAATGAGATGATTAAGTTTCTGGTTAATCTCCGCCAACGCGTGTTCGCCCTGTGTTGGCTTTGTGCTGTCTACGTGCCGCGGACCCGCTCTTTGTGACCGTTTGTGGTCGATATTCGGCCAGAGGGGTGGGGGTTCGTGATACGTGCGTCCTACAGACGCGGCTTCGTCGTAACGGTCTCCAGTGCGTTGCTGTCCGCTCTCCTGTCCACGCCGGCGTTCGCCGCGTCGGCTGCGGTGGCGAAGCCCAGGGACAGGACCGTGAGCGTGCCGGCGAGCAGGGGCGGCAAGGTGCCCGAGCAGCAGGCGGAGCAGACCATGACCAAGGCGCCGAAGGTCGCCTGGCCCAAGGGGGTGACCGCCAGGGTCCACCTCGCGAAGGCCCGGGCCGGACACTCCCTGGCCGTGTCGCCGTCGGGCGCCGTCGTCGACGCCTCGGCCGGCAGCGCCGCGGCCAAGTCCGCGGTGGTGTCGGTCCGGACCCCCACAGCGGCGCAGGTCCGCGCCGCGGGACTGCCGCCGCAGTCGGCGTTCGCGCTCGGCCAGAAGGCGGCCAAGGACGCCGTCGCCGAGGGCGGGAAGCTCGGCTTCTCCCCGTCCGGCGGCACTCCCGGCGACGTCGACGTGCAGGTCCTGGACCGCACGAAGAGCAAGGCGATCGGCGGCGTCGGCATGGCGCTGCGCCTGACCCGCAAGGACGGGAAGCCCGCCCCCGGACCGGTCGGCGTCACCCTCGACTACCACGCCTTCGAGTACGCCTACGGCGGCGACTTCGCCTCCCGGCTGCGCCTGGTGCAGATGCCCGCGTGCGCGCTCACCACACCGAAGAAGCGCGGCTGCTCCCCGGACATCCGCCGCTACCTGCCCCTCCACAACGACACGAAGACGGGCAGGCTGACGGCGACGGTGTACGCCGACGCCGACCCCGCCGCGACGACGAGCGCCCCGGCGTCCGGCATGCCGATGATGTCGGCGGCCACCACGTCCACGGTGACGGCGCTGACCACCGGCTCGTCCTCGGACACCGGTGACTACCGGGCGTCGACGTTGAGTCCGACCGGCAAGTGGGACGTGTCGACCGGCTCCGGCGACTTCACCTACGACCTGCCCATCACCTTGCCGAAGGCGCCCTTCGGCGCCACGCCGAACCTGTCGCTGTCGTACGACTCCCAGTCGGTGGACGGCCGCACATCGGCGACGAACAACCAGGCCTCCTGGGCCGGCATGGGCTGGGACCTGAACGTCGGCTACATCGAGCGCAAATACAAGAACTGCTCGCAGGACGTCAACAACACCGTCGGCGATCTGTGCTGGCAGTCGCCCAACCACAGCACCGAGCCGGACGGCGCCGAGTACGTCATCAGCCTCAACGGCGTGAACTCGGCCCTCGTCCAGGACGGCAACGGCACCGGGTCGTACCACGTGCAGGACGACCCGGGCTGGCGCGTGCAGCACCTGGCCGGCGGCCACGGCGCCGACGACGAGTACTGGGTGATCTCCTCCCAGGACGGTATGCGCTACTACTTCGGCTGGGGCCGCGCCGAGCGCACCGGTGACGCCACCCACTCCGTGCTGACCGTCCCGGTGGCGGGCGACGACACGGGCGAGCCCTGCCACGACCAGTTCCCGGAGCCGTGCACCCAGGCCTGGCGCTGGAACCTGGACCGCGTGGTCGATCCCAACGAGGTCGAGAACGCCTACTTCTACGACAAGGCCACCAACCACTACCGCTCGGTCATCAACACCGACAAGGCGCGCTCGTACGACGCGGCCGGCTACCTGACCCGCATCGAGTACGGCTGGGCCTCGCAGATCAGCGGTGCGAAGCTGCCCGCCAAGGTGGAGCTGAGCCATGTCGGTCGCTGCGTGGAGCGGATGAGCGAGGCGGACCCGCTGGGCCACGAGCCCGCCGCCTGCCCGGGCATCTCCGCCAACCCGGACTCGTACCCCGATGTGCCCACCGACCTGATGTGCGACGGCACCTCGGCGGACAACTACTGCGCGGGCAAGACGTACTACCCCACCTTCTTCACCACCGACATGCTGTGGGACATCAAGACCTACGTCAGCGACGACGGCGGCACGACGTGGGACCCGGCGATGCAGTACCAGATGAAGTACGGCCTGCCGAACCCCGACGGCACCGTCGGCAAGACCCTCTGGCTCGACTACGTCCAGCGCGAGGGCTACGGCGACGGCCCCGACCTGCGCCTGCCGGTCATCAACTTCAACGGTGAGTGGCTGGACAACCAGGTCGGCTCCTCCACCCTGAACTTCCGCCGGGTCGACAAGGTCTACGGCGACCTCGGCTCGGTCACCAGCGTCACCTACGGCCAGCCCGACGCCTGCGACATCAACAACCTGCCGAGCGAGTCCTCGAACACCGAGGACTGCTTCTGGCAGAAGTGGACCCCCGAGGGCGACTCCGCAGCGAAGACGGGCTGGTTCAAGAAGTTCCTGGTCACCCAGGTCTCCGTGGACCCGGGCGTGGGACAGGGCGCCAACACCGATGGTGACCCGGTCATGACCACCCGGTACGAGTACCACGGCGGGGCCGGCTGGCGGTTCTCCAACGACCCGCTGATCTCCGACTCCGAGGAGACCTGGTCCGAATGGCGTGGTTACCCGCAGGTCGAGGTCTTCACCGGAACCAAGAGCAACGCCGCCTCCACGTACTACTGGCTCTACCGCGGCCTGGACGGCGACCGCACCTCCAAGACGGACACCTCCGCCACCCGCGGTGCCTCGGTCACCGACGGCTACGGCACCTCCTGGACCGACTCGGCCTGGCTGGCCGGCAAGACCCTGGAGTACTCGAAGCGCGACGGCGACGGCAACTCGCACCAGCGCGTCCGCCAGGAGTACTGGGTCCATGACACCGCCCAGTACGACGGCCTGCCCGACGCGCGCTTCGTGCGCGAGAGCAAGACCACGACGGACGACCTGACCTCCACGGGCTGGCGCGAGCACGTGGTCAAGGACGAGTACGACGACACCTCCTCCACGAGCACCACCTACGGTCTGCCCCTGCGCACCAACGACTGGGGCGAGGTCAACGTCGACGACAACCGGTGCACCACCTACGGCCGCGCCTACAACACGTCCAACTTCCCGAACTCCGACGTCAAGCGCTGGATGGTCTTCCAGGACGAGGAACGCCACTACGACGCCGACTGCGCCGACCGCTCCTCGGCCAACCAGGACTCCTACAAGGTGACGCTGTACGACGGATCGACGTCGGTCGCGAACAACGACGCCGCCCTGGTCGACGGTGACGCGACGGAGAGGGACGCGTACACAGACGCCGATCCGGCGCACGCACGGAAGACCTGGACGGACTACGACCAAGCCGGCCGGGTCGTCGCCACCTATGACGGCAAGCGCAACAAGACCACCACGACCTACTCACCGAACACGACCTGGCCCACCGACGGCGTCAAGGTCACCACGCCCGACCCCGACGGCAGCGGCGCCGCCACGGCGCAAACCACCACGACCTGGTACTCCCGTCTGTGGGGGACGCCGTACATGATCGTGGACGCCAATGGGCGCACCACGCGTCTCGTCCACGACTCGGTGGGCCGCTACAGCCAGATCTTCAAGCCGACGGAGATCGCCGACTATCCCAGTGGCGATCCGTCCATGCGGTTCACCTACGTCCTCCCCACCGGCACCAACAGCGACGGGGTGCCCGATGCGATCAACGGTCCGGCGAGAACGACAACGGCTGTCCTGCAGTCGTCCGGTACGTGGCTGACGTCCTACCAGTACATCGACGGGCTCGGCCGCACCCGTGAGACCCAGTCGACGGCGCCGGACGGCACCGGCCGCACCGTGGTCTCCACCCGTTACGACACGTCCGGCAATGTCACCGGGACCTCCGCGCCCTTCTACAACTCCAGCGCGGCGGGCTCCGGGATGGTGCTGCCCACCGTGGATGTCCTCCCCTCCTACACCGACCCGGTCATCGACTGGGCCGGCCGGGCCACGCAGACCCAGATCCTGGTCAACGGCACGCCCCAGCCGGCCGGCCACACCCGTACGTACTACTACGGCGACCACACCACCACGGTGCCGGCCACCGGGGAACGCACCGACACCTACACCGATGTCTTCGGGCAGACCACGAAGGTCGTCGAGCACGGCCCGAACGGATCCCAGTCGACGTCGTACGAGTACACCCGCAGCGGGCACCTGAAGCAGATCACCGACGCCAAGGGCAACACCACCGGCTACACCTACAACTGGCTGGGGGACCGGCTGACCACGCAGGACCCCGACGCCGGATCGTCCTCGACCACGTACGACGAGAACGGCCAGGTGGCTACGACCACCGACGGGAACAGCACGCAGCTGACGTACCAGTACGACGCGCTGCAGCGGCTCCGGACGGTCTCCCAGGGGTCCACGCCGCTGTCGGAGCTGACGTACGACAGCGCCGGCGGCGGGGTGGGCGAACTGGCCTCCTCCACGACGTATGCGAACGGCAAGGCCTACACCCAGACGGTCACCGGCTACGATTCCCGCGGGCGCATCACAGGCCGGACGTACGTCATCCCGGACGACGGTTCCGGTTTCGCCAACTCCTACAAGTTCACCTACGGCTACGATCTCGCCGACCACATGACGTCGGTGAGCTACCCGGAGGTCGGCGATGCCGCCACCGGCCACCTTCCCGCGGAGACCGTGACCACCACGTACACGGCGCAGGGTCTCCCGTCGAAGCTGTCGTCCGCACTGGCCACCTACCAGTCGTCCATCGGTTTCGACCGCCTGGGTCGCCTCAACGCCCGTGCCTTCGGCGCGAGCGGCGGCGCGGACGCCACCGTGAACCGGGCGTACTCCTTCGACGACGCGAACGGGAGCGGCGCGCTGTCCGGCGTCAAGACAACGGTGACCGCCGGCGGCACCAACACGGTCGCGCAGGACGATTCCTACTCCCGCGACCTGGGCGGCCAGGTCACGGGCGTGACGGACGGCGTGGCGAAGCAAAGTGAGTGTTACGCGTACGACGAGCTCAACCGGCTCACCCGTGCGTGGACGACGCAGGCCACCGACGGCTGTTCGGGAGCGGCCGCGCACGATCTCAGCAGCAGCCTCGACCCGTACGACCAGTCGTACACCTACGACGAACTCGGCAACCTGAAGTCCGTCACGGACACGACGGCCGGCGGGACGGCCACGAAGAACTACACCTACCCCGGATACGGTGCCGGCGGCTCCGCGTACACGCCGGGCCAGGCCCACCCGCACGCGGTGACCCAGGCCGGATCCGACACGTTCACCTACACCGGCGCGGGACAGATGCACACGCGCACGGTCAACGGTGTCAGCTCGACGATCGACTGGAACGCCCAGAACCGTGTCAGCCGGATCACCCAGCACAAGCCGACGGGTGACGACGTGTCGGCCTACGTGTACGACACGGACGGAAACCTTCTGCTGCGCACCTCGCCGAAGGAGAACGTCCTCTACCTCGAAGACCACGAACTGCACCGGGTCAACGGGGTGGTCAAGGCCACGCGCCTGTATTCGGCGGCGGGCACAACGGTGGCCATGCGCACGGGTGTGGACTCGGGTAACGGCAAGCTGACCTGGCTTCTGGACGACGGCCAGGCCTCCGCTTCGCTGCTGATCACCATGGGAGGCGTGATCACGCGTCGGCGCTACACCCCCTTCGGGCGGCAGCGCAACGTCGGGGGCGCCCTTCCGGACGGCCTGGACCGCGGTTTCCTCGGCAAGCCCGAGGACGACAGCACATCGCTCTCCGTACTGGGCGCGCGCATGTACGACAGCACACTGGGCCGCTTCCTCAGCCCGGACGAGCTGTCCGACCCGTACGACCCGCAGAACCTCTCGGCCTACAGCTACAGCGACGACAACCCCGTTTCGTACAGCGATCCCTCGGGTCTGCGATTGATGTGCGGCGAGGCATACAATGCGCCCGCGTGCCCGAAGAACGACCAGAACGGCGACGGGGTCCCCGACCACACGACGACGGTTCAGGGCAGTGGCGACCCGTCCCCCAGCGACTACAAGAACACAGGGGACTTCGGATCCAAGAAGCCTGGCTGGCGAGATGAAAAGGCCGGCATCGAGCTCGCGTTCGTCATCGCCGGCTGGCAGACCCTCGGCGACGGCGTAGCCGCATCCATGGCTGAGCACTACCTGCAGCGCTCCGGTGACGACTACAAGCTCGACAACGCCATCATGGCCAAACTGCTCAGCCTGAAGACCGGCAAGAAGAAGATCAACGACGCGCTGAGTGAACTCGCGGCAAAACTCGTGTCGGGAACAAAGGGGAAGACGGTTCAGGTCGACAGCCTGTGGAAGAACGCTGTCATCCCCAAGAACGAGGACGAGGACCTGTACTACGCGATGCGCGGCTACCAGTTCAGGATCACCGGTACCGGGAACCGGTCCGTCGACCGCGCCGGCAAGAACGTCGTAAGCATCAGCTACTCCATTGAAGTCAGAAAGGCGTACAACTTCGATTACGGAGAGAAGGTGCACGGCCTCGACCTCGGGCAATTCGGCCGACTGCATGAGGTCGGCATGGCCAGAGAGTTCATCGTGACCGGACACACCGACTGGTGCAACGGGTACCAAAAGGAATTCGACTGACGTCTCGGATTCCTCGGTGCGGGGCCACAACCGCGTGGCCCCGCACCGGGCTTGCCGGCAACTAGAGTGCGTGGAGTGAAGGATGAAGGTCATCGGCAGTGGGCGGACGGGCGCCGGAACCAAGTTTGTCGCCACCCTCCTGGGGGTGCTGTGCCTCCTTCTCTCCGCATGCCACGATCGTTCCGCTTCCCCGGCCGGCGGACAGTGCTCGAAATCCTCGCGAGTGGCAGCTCTGCATGACGCCAGAGCCTGGCGGGTCGCCCTTCCCGAAGAGGCCGGCACGGTCTATCGGTGCGCCGATGGAAAGGGCGGGGGACTGGCTGGGCAGGCGCATTTCAAGTTCTCCATCCCGCGACGCCTCACCGGTTCCTACTTCGCGTCCATGGGAGTAGTGCCTCTCGCCGCCTACGACGTGCGCGACGATTTCGCCGATCTGGCGCACTGGAGCGGAAGTGACCTTTCACGGGTGAAGAAATACCAAGCGGGTTCGAAAACTCGCGGGAACTTCGACTTCACGGTCTTCGTGGACGAGGACTCCCCGGCTCGGGCCGACGTCTACGTAGAGGTCGTCTGTTCCGGGTGAGCAGGCCGGCGCCCCGCGGGGTGCGGGCGTCCACGTCGTGAGCGCGTGGGCGCCGTCCGGGCCGGGTGGCGTAGATTGCCGCACAGGCAGCCGGACCTACGCGAGGGGACAGACAGCACGGTGGCAAGGGCAAGGCAGGCCGTACCCGAGGCCCGCAGGATCGTCGTCAAGGTGGGGTCCTCCTCGCTGACCACCGCCGCGGGCGGCCTCGACGCCGACCGTGTCGACGCGCTCGTCGACGTCCTCGCCAAGAGCCGCAGCGGCGGTGAGAAGGAGATCGTCCTCGTCTCCTCCGGCGCCATCGCCGCCGGTCTCGCCCCGCTCGGCCTGCGCCGCCGCCCCAAGGACCTCGCCCGTCAGCAGGCCGCCGCCAGTGTGGGCCAGGGGCTGCTCGTCGCCCGCTACACCGCCTCCTTCGCCCGCTACGGCGTCCGGGTCGGCCAAGTCCTGCTCACCAGCGACGACATGAGCCGCCGCGCCCACCACCGCAACGCCTCCCGCACCCTCGACAAGCTCCTCGCCATGGGTGCCCTTCCGATCGTCAACGAGAACGACACGGTCGCCACCGACGAGATCCGCTTCGGCGACAACGACCGCCTCGCCGCCCTCGTCGCCCACCTCGTCCACGCCGATCTCCTCGTCCTCCTCTCCGACGTCGACGGCGTCTACGACGGCGACCCCGGCAAGCCCGGGACCTCCCGGATCGCGGAGGTGCGGGGGCCCGGGGACCTGGCCGGTGTCGAGATCGGCAGCGCGGGCAAGGCCGGCGTCGGCACCGGCGGAATGGCCACCAAGGTCGAGGCCGCCCGGATCGCCGCCGCCGCCGGCATCCCCGTGGTGCTGACCAGCGCCGTGCACGCGGCGGACGCCCTGAGCGGAGCCGACACCGGCACCTACTTCCACCCCACCGGCAAGCGCTCCGCCGACCGGCTGCTGTGGCTCCAGCACGCCTCCACCCCGCAGGGCGCGCTGATCCTGGACGACGGCGCGGTGGACGCCGTCGTGAAGCGGCGCACGTCGCTGCTGCCCGCCGGAATCGCCGCCGTGGAGGGGGAGTTCAGCGCAGGCGACCCCGTGGAGCTGCGCGACACGGCGGGCCGCGCGGTGGCCCGCGGCCTCGTCAACTTCGACGCCAAGGAGATTCCCCGGCTGCTCGGGCGTTCGACCCGCGAGCTGGCCCGGGAGCTGGGTCCCGCGTACGAACGCGAGGTCGTACACAGGGACGACCTGGTGCTGCTGCACTCGTAAAACGGGACGTAACGACGGCTCCCGGTGGGGGACGTTCCGTAAAACCGCCCCGCGGTGCCGTAGGGCCTGCTCAACTTTGTGTCAGGACACGTTTCCGAGTGCTGGGTGAAGGAGGCCGTCGTGAGACGAGTGCGCCCTGGGGTGACAACCCGCGGTGCTCTGACGAGCGTCGCGGCCGGGGACGCCTACGAGGAGCCCAAGGACCTGCCCCGGCTGTGGCACGTCACCCTCAGCGTCTCCGGGCAGCAGGTCCCCCTGCCGGACCTGCGCCGTGCCCTGGAGCAGCTGGCCCACGACCACCCCTTCCTCCTGACCAGCAGATACGCCACCGACCACGCCGAGATCAGGTACTGGGAGGAGGCCCGCGACCTGCACGACGCCGCCGCCGTCGCCCTGCGCCTGTGGGGCGAGCACCGGCAGAGCGCCGGACTGCCCGCCTGGGAGATCGTCGGCCTGGAGGTCATCGACCGCGAGACCTACCACCAGCGCATCGCCGAGGGCTACGGCCCCGCCCCCGCCACTCCCGTCGGCGTCCACCCCTTCTGAATGCCCCCCGGACCGCCCGGTAGGTTCGGCGGGACGCATGTGGATCATGCGTCTCCGCTTATCAACCGCCACACAAGGGGGACCATGGAGCAGCACACCATCGGGCGTCGGGGGATCCTGCGGGCCGCGGGCGGTCTGGGCGCCGCCGCGCTGGGCGTGGGGGCCGGGGCGGGCACGGCGTCCGCCGCGATCGCCGCCTCGCCGCGCTTCGACCTCACCGCGCCCTCCTACGACCTGTTCCGCGGGCGGCAGCTGCACGACGACACCGTCCAGCAGGGCTTCGCCTTCGACAGCGTCAACAAGCGCCTCTTCGTCGCGCAGCGACGCAACGGCAGCGGCGAGACGTCCGGCGACCTGTGCATCACCGAGCTGGACTTCGCCGGCAACCGCGTCTCGGCCATGCACCTGACGGGCTTCGGCCACGGCGTCGCCTTCGGTGTCGAGCCGCGGGGCCGCGACAGCTGGCTGTGGACGGAGGTGGACGCGAACAGGAACGGCTACGGCACCCGGCTCGGCCGCTTCAAGTTCGTGCGGGGCGGCTCGCTGTCCCACACCTCCTCCGCGATCCGGAAGTACCGGCCGGTGTCGAGCGGCGTGGAGTTCACCTGCTCCATCGACCAGGTGAACGGCATCATGGTCGTCCGCCACCAGAAGAACGGCGCGAAGTACATCGCCGCCTACCGGATGAGCCAGGCCTCCGCCGGCAACTTCAGCAGCCCGGTGGCGTACTTCAAGCAGCCCTCGATCCCGGGCACCGCACAGGGGTACACCTCCTACGGCCGGTACCTGTACTACCTGACGGGCAACGCCTACTCCGCGAGCAACCCGCGGCCCGGGAACACCCGCATCACCTGCGTCGACCTCAATTCGGGGGCCGTCAAGCAGGGGCCGGTCCCCACCAAGGCGGGCGAGAGCCTCTCCTACCGCGAGCCGGAGGGGCTGGCCGTCTACCGCACCGACTCGGGCCAGGCCCGCCTCTTCATCGGCTTCGCCTCCGGCACCGCGGGCGACCGCCGCTCGAACATCTTCTACAAGAAGGCGCTGGTCTGAGCCTGTGAGCGGGCCCCGTGCCGCCGGGGATGCCGGTGGCACGGGGCCCGCGCGTCCCCCGGGGGGCTCGCCGTCTCGGCCCCCGGGACGGTTGCCGCCCCCGTCCACAGGCGCACTACCCTGCGGGTATGACCACGCTCTCGCCGTACGACTCGATGTCCCCGGTCACCCAGGCCGCCTACCGGGCCAAGGCCGCCGCCGCCGACCTCGCGCCGCTCCCGCGGGCCGAGAAGGACGACGCGCTGCTCGCCATCGCCGACGCCCTGGAGGTCCGGACCAGCGAGATCGTCGAGGCCAACGCCAAGGACGTCGCCAAGGCCCGGGAGAACGGCACCAGCGAGGCCATCGTCGACCGGCTCACCCTCACCCCCGAGCGGGTCCGCGCCATCGCGTCCGACGTCCGGGACGTGGCGAAGCTGCCTGACCCGGTCGGCGAGGTCGTCCGCGGCTCCACCCTGCCCAACGGCATCGACCTGCGCCAGGTCCGCGTCCCGCTCGGTGTCGTCGGCATCATCTACGAGGCCCGCCCGAACGTCACCGTCGACGCCGCCGCCCTCTGCCTGAAGTCCGGCAACGCCGTCCTGCTGCGCGGCTCCGCCTCCGCCTACGAGTCCAACACCGCCCTCGTCCGGGTCATCCGCGACGCCGTCGGCGGCGCCGGGCTGCCCGCCGACGCCGTCCAGCTGGTCCCCGGCGAGAGCCGCGAGTCGGTACGCGAGCTGATGCGCGCCCGCGGCCTGGTCGACGTCCTCATCCCGCGCGGCGGCGCCTCCCTGATCCAGACCGTGGTCAACGAGTCCACCGTCCCCGTGATCGAGACCGGCACCGGCAACTGCCACGTCTACGTCGACGCGGCGGCCGACATCGACATGGCGATCGACATCCTGATCAACTCCAAGGCCCAGCGGGTCAGCGTCTGCAACGCCGCCGAGACCCTCCTCGTCCACCAGGACATCGCCCCCGCGTTCCTGCCGCGCGCCCTCGACGCCCTCGCCGAGGCCGGCGTCACCGTGCACGCCGACGAGCGGGTGCTGGCCTACGCCGAGGACTCCAAGGCGACGGTCGTGGAGGCCGTGGCCGAGGACTGGGAGACCGAGTACCTCTCGTACGACATCGCCGCCGCCGTCGTCGACTCCCTCGACAAGGCCGTCGAGCACATCCGGCTGTGGACCTCCGGCCACACCGAGGCGATCGTCACCACCTCCCAGCAGGCCGCCCGCCGCTTCACCCGGCTGGTCGACTCCACCACCGTCGCCGTCAACGCCTCCACCCGTTTCACCGACGGCGGCCAGTTCGGCTTCGGCGCGGAGATCGGCATCTCCACCCAGAAGCTGCACGCCCGCGGCCCGATGGGCCTGCCCGAGCTGACCAGCACCAAGTACATCGTCACCGGCGACGGCCACGTGCGCCCCTGAGACTCACCCGTCCGGCCGCACGTCCGGAACGCGTCTCATCAGGCGGATGAATTTCCATACCGTCTGCCCAAATTGACCCCCCAGGTCTACTCTGGATCCGTGCCGGAGGACGTGGGGGGCACGCCGTTCTCGGACGGCTGGGAGCCCGACGACGACCACGACCACGGGGTGTCGGACGAAGAGTTCGCCTCCGTGGTCTTCGACGAGGCCTTCGTACAGGCGGCCACGGTCCACGAGCCGACCGCCGTCGAACGCCTCCTGGCCGCAGCACAGGCCAGAGCGGAGGCCTCCGAGGCGGAGGCCCGCCGCGCCCACGCCCGAGGCGAGCGCTTCGACGACGCCTACGGCCCCGAGGGGACCGATTTCGGTCAAGATCCGGACGACGACCCGGAGGACACCCACGACCTCGGCGAACGCCACTTCGGCGGGTACGGCAAGCAGGTCCGCTGGCACCGGCCCGTGGCCTGGGTGCTGGCCGTCGTGATGGGCATCGGCATGGTCGCCCTGGCCTTCGCCGCCGTCTACCGGGGCGGCTCCGCCGGCACCCGTGACGGGATACCCGCACCCGCCCGCACCGGCCTCGAACAGGGCAGCGCCGCCGCTCCCTCCGCCTCCGCCGAGACCTCCCAGCCGGCGGCCTCCGCCACCCCGCGCTCCCCCTGAACACCCGCCGCACTCTTGGTGAGCACCTGTCAGAAGTTGTCGTGGAGCAGGGCGTTTACCTGAGGCTCCCGAGACCTACTCTGAAAGTATGGGCGGGCCTGGAGACCCACCGGAGGGCGCACCCGAAGGCAGCCCCGCAGGTGGAGAGGACGAGTACCGATCCGTCGTGTTCGACGAGTCGTTCGTCCGTGCTGCCCGCCTCCAGGAGTACTCCGCCCAGGAGCGGATGGCCGACCACGCGCCCGCCGTCCGCCGGCGCCCGCCCCTGCACCGCGGACTCACCCGGCAGGTCCTGATCCTCGTCCTGCTGATCGCCGTCGCCTTCGTCACCGCCATCTACATCGGCGTCCGTCACCCCTACAGCACCCCGCAGGCCCGGCGCACCGTCGAGCCCCTGCGGATGACGGTGGTCCCGCTCGCTCCGGCGGGCGAGGTGCCCGGCGCCACCGGTGCCACCCCGGCCACCGCCGCCGAGAGCCTGTACGCGCACAGCCCCGCTGCCCCCTACGACGTCGGCGCGGAGGGCATACCCCTGCCGGCCACCCGCGGCACGGCCCACTTCTCCGAAAGCCAGGTGGTGACCGCCCTCACCACCGCCAAGGACTACATCGTCCGCTCCTCGCTCGACCCCGACGTGCTCACCGGCCGTGACGTCCACCCCGTCCGGTCCCTCATCGACGCCGACCAGCTCGACCAGTTCGACCAGAGCTTCAGCCGCCCGTCGGCGGACGGCCGGCACGCCCCCACCGGCTGGCTGATCCGGCTGGACCCGTCCCGCGCCCGGCTCGCCGACGACAGGATCCGCGTCCACGGCGACCTGCGAGCCACCGAAAGCGACTCGGGCACGCTGGAGGTCACCGCCGACCACACCTTCGTCTACGCCGTGCGCCGCACCGGTGCCGCGAGGAACGCGCCCGTGGCCCTGTTCACCGTCCGCCGCGAGCTGACCTTCCGCTTCACCCGCGACGACCTGCGCATCCACCAGGTCCAGCTGGTCACGTCCTTCCTCCAGGCCGGCCCGCTCTCCTGCGCCGAGGACTCCGCCTCCTACCTCCGCCCCCTGCTGGCCGGCCAGACGGCCCGCACCGGCGGCCCCGCAGGCACCGACCCCTACGCGACGGACAGCCCCACGGCCCTGTGCGGGACGCTGGCCGCCGGGGCCCAGCCGACGGTGTAGCGGGGGCGTTCGCGGCGCGACGGCCTTCTCATTCCGCGGTGTCCGCCGGGCCCTCCTTCGACGGGGGCGGGGTCCGGAAGCCCTCGAAGCCCCGGCGGACCCGGCCACCCAGGTCGCCCGCGCCGCCCGCGAGGTCCGTGACCAGCTTCATCAGCGGGTCCTTGGAGGCCTTCACATCGCTTGCGTAGCTGGCCGCCGACTCGCGGAAGGAGTCGCTGACCGACGTGTCCCGGTCCTCGTCACGCCGCGCGTAGTGGCCGTCCATGACCCGCTGGAAGTCGCGGGACTCGGCCCACTTCTTCAGCTCGGCGGCCCGCACGGTGGTGAACGGGTGCGAGCGCGGCAGCACGTTCAGGATCTTCAGCACCGAGTCGCGCAGGTCGCCCCCGGAGTCGTACTCCTCGGCCTGCTCCAGGAACGCGTCCACGTTCATCTCGTGCAGGTGGTTGCCGCCCGCGATCTTCATCAGGCCACGCATCGAGGCCCGGACGTCCTGCCCCACCAGCAGCCCCGCCCGGTCCGCGGACAGCTCCGACTTGCGGAACCACTCCCTGAGCGCCGTGACGAGCGCCATGATCGCGAAATTGCCCAGCGGGATCCAGGCCACCCTCAGCGCGAGGCTGGTCAGGAACAGCAGGATCGTGCGGTACACCGAGTGGCCGGACAACGCGTGTCCCACCTCGTGCCCGACGACCGCCCGCATCTCCTCCTCGTCGAGGAGCTCCACGAGCCCCGTCGTGACGACGATGAGCGGCTCGTCCAGGCCGATGCACATCGCACTCGGCTGCGGGTCCTGTGTGACGTACATCGGCGGGACCTTCTCCAGGTCCAGGATGTAACAGGCGTCCAGCAGCATGTCGTGCAGGTGCTGGAACTGCCGCTCGGAGACCCGCACCGAGTCGGACAGGAACAGCAGCCGCAGGCTCCGCTCGGGCAGCAGCCCGCTGAGCGCCTTGAAGACCGTGTCGAATCCGCTCAGCTTGCGCAGCGCGACCAGGGCCGAGCGGTCGGCCGGATGCTCGTAGGCACGCGAGGAGATCCCCGGGAAGCGCCTGCGCTGCCTGCTCGGCACCCGCTCGTGCCCTGTGTGCTGCCGGCCGTCGTCGGACATGTCTTCCCCCATGTGCGTAGGAGTGCCACTGTGCCCCCGAGGCGGGGCCCAGCCTAGGCGGAGATACCGTTGACGGGCAGTACAGCCGAAGGAGCCCACTCATGGATCACCACCCCGCAGCCGCCTGGCTGACCGAGGCCGCCGCGAGCGCCGTCCAGCAGCACGGTTCGGGGAATCTGCTCCGCATCGTCCTGATCGTGATGGCCCTGGGCTGTGTACTGACCGCCTGGTTCCTGCTGCGCGGCTACAAGCGGAAAGACGACTGACAGCGGCCGTAAGTTCCGGCCGGCCCTCCCCAACGGAGGAGTCGGCGTGATCGCCGCGACGCCGCCCGCTTACGATGAGCCGACATCTTTATCCCGCCCACACGCGATAGGTCCTGCCGAAGATGAGCTTCCACAGCGCCGCAGCCCAGTTGGTCACCCTTGCCGCCGAGGGCGAGCCGCACGGCGGAAACCACGACAGCCTGAACCCCGCCGTCACCGGCGGCAGCGCCCTGGTCATCCTGCTGCTCCTGCTGTGGATCACCACGCGCTTCAACCGCGACCGCTGAGCGGGGACCCCGTCCCCGGCCGGACACCCGAGGCCGGGCCGGTAGGGTCTGCACGCATGGGAGAGCAGGACATGCCTACCGGTCCGGCGTACGAGTCCGCCGACGACACGGTGAAGCACCCGCAATACGGACCGGGCAACGGCCCCGCCCACACGGGCAAGCGACGCCTCGGCGTCATGGGCGGCACGTTCGACCCGATCCACCACGGGCACCTCGTGGCGGCGAGCGAGGTCGCCGCGCAGTTCCAGCTGGACGAGGTGGTGTTCGTGCCCACCGGCCAGCCGTGGCAGAAGTCCCACCGCAAGGTCTCCCCGGCCGAGGACCGCTATCTGATGACGGTCATCGCCACCGCCGAGAACCCCCAGTTCTCCGTCAGCCGCATCGACATCGACCGCGGCGGCCCCACCTACACCGTGGACACCCTGCGCGACCTGCGCGCCCTCAACCCCGACACGGACCTGTTCTTCATCACCGGCGCCGACGCCCTCGCCCAGCTGCTGACCTGGCGGGACAGCGAGGAGCTGTTCTCCCTCGCCCACTTCATCGGCGTCACCCGCCCCGGCCACCACCTGACCGACCGCGGCCTGCCGGAGGGCGGCGTCTCGCTCGTCGAGGTGCCGGCCATGGCCATCTCCTCCACGGACTGCCGTGCGAGAGTCGCCAAGGGCGACCCCATCTGGTACATGGTGCCCGACGGAGTCGTGCGCTACATCGCCAAGCGCCAGCTGTACCGCGGCGAGTGAGCCGAGAGGGGCACCACCGGTGAACGACCGATACGACACGGGCGACGGCGGCTACGGCGCCGGCCCGTACGAACTCGTCGGCTACGACGAGTACGGCCAGCCCGTGTACCGGCAGGTCCCGGCACAGCAGGCCCAGCAGGCGACCTACGACCCGTACACCCAGCAGCAGGGCTACGGCTACGACCCCTACGCCACCGGTCAGCAGCCACCGGTGCCCTCCTACGACACCGGCCGCCCCTCGCCGGCGTACGACGACCCGTACGGCTCCCAGGCCCCCTACGACCCCTACGGCACCGGCACCCGGCACGGCGCCGGCTACGACCCCTACGGGCAGGCGGCGAGCAGCGGGCAGCAGCCCCGGGTCACCGAGCAGGCCGCCCCCATCCCGCAGCAGGCCGGGCCGGTGGAGCACCCGCACGCCCCGGCGCACCCCGAGGAACCGCGGGAGGAGGGCGAACGGGACTACCACACCGAGCAGTTCGCGTTCGTCGAGGAGCCGGACGGCGACTCCGAGGACGTCATCGACTGGCTGAAGTTCACCGAGAACCGCACCGAGCGCCGTGAGGAGGCCCGCCGCCGCGCCCGCAGCCGGATCGTCGCCCTCCTCGTGGTCCTCGCCCTGGTCGCCGCCGGCGGTGTCGGCTACCTCTGGTACGCCGGAAAGCTGCCCGGCCTGTCCTCCGCCGGCTCCAAGCCCGGCGCGACCACGCCCGTCGGCGCCCAGAAACGCGACGTGATCGTCGTCCACCTGCACAACACCGGCAAGGGCGGCACCTCCACGGCGCTGCTGGTCGACAACACCACCACCAAGCAGGGCAGCACCGTGCTGCTGCCCAACTCGCTGGCCCTGAGCGGCGACGACGGCTCCACCACCACGCTCGCCAAGTCGGTGGACGACGACGGAGCCTCCGGCACCCGCGACCAGCTCGACACCGTCCTCGGCACCGACATCCAGGGCACCTGGCGCCTCGACACCCCCTACCTGCAGAACCTCGTCGACCTGGTCGGCAACATCGAACTGGACACCAACACCGACGTGCCCGACCCGGACGCCAAGAAGAAGGGCGCCGAGCCGCTCGTCCACAAGGGCGGCGCCCAGACCCTCAGCGGCAAGATGGCCGTCGCCTACGCCACCTACCGCGCCCCCGGCGAGTCGCCCAACGCCCAGCTGGAGCGGTTCGGCCAGGTCATGCAGGGCGTGCTGCGCAAGCTGTCCTCCGACCCGGCGTCGGCGACGGTCACCGTGCAGACCCTCGCCCAGATCCTCGACCCGCCGCTCACCGACAAGGACCTCGGCACCTTCCTCGCCAGGCTCGCCGACCTCGCCAAGAGCGGCGACTACAAGACCGCCCTGCTGCCCGTGCAGGCCGACGGCACCCTGAGCGCGAAGACCGGCGACAGTGTGGTGAAGGACATCCTCGGCGGCACCGCCAAGAGCCCCGACGCCGGCTCCGCGGTCCGGGTCTCCGTGCAGAACGCCACCGGTGTGAAGGACGACACCGAGAAGGCCCGCGTGGCACTCCTCAACGGCGGCTTCACCTTCCTGGAGGGCGGCACCGCCTCCGGTGCCACGGCCGCCTCGAAGGTGGTCTACTCGGACGCCTCCCACAAGCCGGACGCCACCGAGGTCGCCAAGACCCTCGGCCTGCCCGCCGGCTCCGTGAGCAAGGGAACCGTCTCCTCGGGCGCCGACGTCTCGGTCGTCCTCGGCCAGGACTACAAACCCGCCGCGTCCTGACCGGGGCCCGCGCACCCCTGTGCCGCCGTAATCACGTGGGGTGCGCGCGGCGGTCCGTGAGACCCTTGAAGTCCAGTGACCGCCGACCGAAAGCTTTGTAGTGACCGCCACCGACCGTTCCCTTGAGCTCATCAACACCGCCGCCCAGGCGGCGGCCGACAAGCTCGCCCACGACGTCATCGCCTACGACGTCAGCGATGTGCTGTCGATCACGGACGCCTTCCTGCTGGCCTCCGCACCCAACGACCGCCAGGTCAGGGCCATCGTCGACGAGATCGAGGAGCGCCTGCTGAAGGAACTCGGCGCCAAGCCGGTGCGCCGCGAGGGCGACCGCGAGTCCCGCTGGGTCCTGCTCGACTACGTGGACATCGTCGTCCACGTCCAGCACAGCGAGGAGCGGGTCTTCTACGCGCTGGAGCGGCTGTGGAAGGACTGCCCCGAGCTGGAGCTGCCCGCCGACGCCAAGGCCACCCGCGGCAAGGCCGCGGAGCACGCCAGGCTGCAGGCCGCCGAGGCCGAGCAGGAACCGGGCGGGGAGTGGTGATGAGCGCCACCGGAGAGGTGACGGACCGCAAGGGCCGGGGTCGCCGCATCATCCTGTGGCGGCACGGCCAGACCGCCTGGAACGTCGAGCGCCGCTTCCAGGGCAGCACGGACGTCGCGCTGACCGAGACCGGCGTCGGCCAGGCCCGCCGCGCCGCCCGGCTGCTGGCCTCCCTGCGGCCGGACGCGATCATCTCCTCGGACCTGCAGCGGGCGGCGCACACGGCCGCCGAGCTGGCCGCCCTCACCGGCCTCGACATCACCCGCGAGGAAGGCCTGCGGGAGACCTACGCGGGCGTCTGGCAGGGGCTGACGCACGACGAGATCATCGCCCGCTACCAGGAGGAGTACGCCGCCTGGAAGCGCGGCGAGGCGGTCCGCCGCGGCGGCGGCGAGCTGGAGACCGAGGTCGCCGACCGCGCCGCGCCCGTCGTCCTGCGGCACGCCGAGAAGCTGCCCGAGGACGGCACCCTCGTCGTCGTCAGTCACGGCGGCACCATCCGGACCACCATCGGCCGGCTCCTCGGCCTGGAGGCCCAGCACTGGGAGAGCCTCGGCGGGCTCTCCAACTGCTGCTGGTCCGTGCTCGGCGAGGGCGCCCGCGGCTGGCGCCTGCTGGAGCACAACGCGGGCACCCTTCCGGAGCCCGTCCTCGGCGACGACGACTGAGCCGCCGCAGGCTCCCGGCCCCCGGATTTCACTTTCTGGCAGGTCACAGGCTAAAGTTCTTCTTGTTCGCCCCGCCGGCCGGGGGGAGCACCAGGGGCTATAGCTCAGTTGGTAGAGCGCCTGCATGGCATGCAGGAGGTCAGGAGTTCAATTCTCCTTAGCTCCACAGTGACCGAAGATCCCGTCCAACCGGACGGGATCTTTCGTTTGTGCGTGACACTTGAGTCACTCGCGCCTCGCGGGCGTATACCTCCGTGGCGGCGTCGCCGGCCGGAGCCGTGGCCGGACTGGTACTGAGGCGTCGCTGACCGTATTGCTCCGGCCGTGGCAGAATCAAACGGCCGGAAGGGGGCGCGGCCCGACGGGAGGGAGTAGCGATGCCTGCGAGCATCCTTGAGGAGGGCGGCCACCTCCTCGGTGCGGCGTTGATACGGGACACGACCACCCGGCTGAGCTGCCCTTCCTGCGGTTCCGCGCATGTCGCCCAGGTCCTCGGCGACAACGGCGGGATCTCCTACGTGTGCACGGCCTGCGGCCACAGCTGGAGCTGATCGATGGGTGCACACAGGCGAAAGTGCGACTGGTGCGGCAGCGGTACGCCGATCGTCCGTGACATGGAGCCGATCAATCCCGACTACCAGTACTGGTGCGAGGAATGCGCGCGGGCGCTGATCATAAAAGGCGACCCGATCGAGACGTACCGGGAACTGGAGGGCGAGCCGATCTACGGCCGCCTCCTTGAGGAGCACTGCACCCTCAAGCGGTTCTACTCCTTCGTGACGGCCTGACGCCGGCCGCGCCGCCGCGCTCCGGCAACGATGTCCGGGCCAGCACCAGGAAGCACGCGCCGGCCCCTCCGTAGACGGCCGAGAGCGTCAATTCCAGGGGGCCCTGGTGCAGTTCGGGGCGCCCGGTCCCGTGCGGCACCCACCAGGGGGCGTACGAGCAGAAGACCGGCAGCGTGCCCAGGGCCGCGGTCCGGGAGCCGTGCGACCACAGCAGCGGCACGAGTGGCACGCACCACACCCAGTGGTGCGTCCACGACACCGGGTTCGCCAGGAGCGCGGTGACGGCGCAGGCGCACCCCGCCCAGTCCCGCCGCCCGCGCAACTCCGCCGCCGCGCAGGCCGCGAGGCCCAGGCCGGCCACGACAGCCGCGCAGGCGGCCCAGAGGGCTCCCGGGCCGGTTGTGTGCAGAAGGCGGGCGAGAAATGCCGCGCAGGGCCTGGGACGGCCAGCAGCAGGTTGACCTGGCCGTAGCGCAGGGTCGTCCACACCGGCTCGCACCACACGGCCCCCGCCGCCACCCACCAGACGGCATCCACGCGCGCGTGGCCGACGAGTTTCAGCGACAGCCGTACGAAGACCCCCAGGAGTGCGAGGTTCCCGGCCGTCGCCCGCAGCGCGTACAGGTCGCCGCGAAGGACGCCAGGCACACCCCCAGTGCGACCGGCACCCGACGGTGGGCTGCTGACGACGCGATCACGGACACAAAAGCCGACATTAGGTGACGTATCGGTGCGGCCGTGAAACCGATTTGGTGCTGCGCCCCCGGCCCTGTAATGTTTACGTCGTCGCCGGGGGAACCGGGCGAAACAACAAAACAAGGGGCTATAGCTCAGTTGGTAGAGCGCCTGCATGGCATGCAGGAGGTCAGGAGTTCAATTCTCCTTAGCTCCACAGAAAACGAAGGCGGATCATTCAAAAGATGGTCCGCCTTCGGCGTGTTGTGCGAGGACACGGCCGAACGGAGGGGCGGGTCACCCGAGCCGGGTGACCCGCCCCTCCGTGTGTTCAGCGGCCGAGCGCGCGCCGGCCGCGGCCCTGGGAGACGACCGGCAGGTTCCGGGAGGGCGCCTGCCCGCGCGTGTCCTCCTCGATGCGCAGGGCGAGTGCCGGACAGCGGCGCACCGCGCGCAGAGCCTTCGCCTCCGCGTACTGCGGCACGTTCGCCTGGGCGACGGTCGGGAAACCGTCGGCACCGAGCTCGAACACCTCGGGGAGGATGTCGGCGCACAGTCCGTGGCCCCGGCACAGCGTCCAGTCGACGTAGATCTTCTGGCGGCTGCCGCCGGTCTCCTCGGGCTCCGCGCCGCCCGGGATGCCCGTGGGGGCCCTGCCTCCCTCGAAGAGCGGCAGAACGCCCTCCACGGGCCGTCCGCAGCCGTTTCCGAGGACATGCGCGGCCAGGTCGTCGGTGAACGCCTTGACGGTCGACTCCAGGAACATCGCCGAGCCGTCCGGATGCGAACACGCGCCACGGCGCTTGACGTTCTTCGCGACCTGCTTCAACGCCTCCAGGGCGGCCGGACCGCCGCCGTTGAGGATGTCCTCCATGCCGCGCGCGGCGGCGGGCAGTCCGAGGTAGCAGGGGCCGCACTGGCCGGCGCTCTCCTCGGCCAGCCACTGCGCCACCCGCAGCGACTCGCCCAGCGGGCACGTCTCCTGGCTGATCGGCAGGATCGCGCCCGCGCCCAGCGATCCGCCCACTGCGTCCAGTGAGTTGCGGGAGACGATCGCCTCGTTGACGGTCGCCGCGTCGATCCACTTGCCGTGGTAGCCGCCGGTCAGCACGCCCTGCGGCACCGGCGGGGCGCCGGCCAGCTGCAGCACGTAGCGCAGCGGCACACCCGTGGGGACCTCGATCACCATCGGGCGGGCGACCGCACCGGAGACCGTGAGCATGACGGTGCCCGGCTCGTCGTACAGGCCGGTGTTGCCGTAGCGCTCGGGGCCGATGCGGGCGGCGATGGCCAGCTGCGCGAACGTCTCCGCGTTCGACAGCAGCGTGGGCGCGCCGCCGACCCCGCTCTGCGAGGCGCTGATCTTGCGGCCGGGCGGGATCGCCGGGCCGCCGTCGATCGAGCGGATCAGCGAGGCGGCGGCCCCGGTGACCATCCGCACGGGGTTGCGCTGCACCCACGCGCGCAGCGCCGATCTGCGGCTGTTGCTCAGCCCGCGTTCGGCGAGCGCGGCCTCCATGGAGCGCTGGGTGGACTCGCGCGTGACGCCGATCACAAGCGTCCGTGCGCCGAGCGCCTCGGCGCACAGCAGCGCGCCGTCCAGGATCAGGTGCGGGGCGCGGTTGATCAGCACCGTGTCCTTGCGGCAGGCCGGTTCGTCCTCGCTGCCGTTGACCACGACGACCGGCCGCACCCCGCGCTTGATCGCCGACTCGGCGACCGAGCGCAGCTTCTTGTGGAAGGGGAAGCCCGCGCCGCCGCGGCCCTTGAGGCTGATGCGTTCGGCGAGCTGCGCGAGCTGCTCGCCGCCGAGCGGGTCGAGCGGCCCGTGCACCTTCAGGTGCATGGGCAGGTCGAGTCGTTCCACAAGGTCGAAGCCCGACGTGAGCTGGGGAAGGCCGACCACGCGGACTTCGGGGACGTCGGGCAGGGCCTCGTTCACTTAAAGCCTCCGGACGGCATGTTCCAAGGTTCGCCCGAACCCGGTGTGTCGTACGACGTGCCGGGCAGCGTTTCGGTGGCGGGACCGCTGTTGTACGTGTCACTCGGGTTGTACGCGCCGTAGAAGCCGTTTGTCTCACGGGTGTCGTACATGTCACTCCCGCCGTAACCGGCGGCGTCCGCATTGCCGTAGACCGGGATGGTCTGCCCGGTGTCCTGGAACGGGTCGTACGCGGACGGCGGGGCCTCGCCGACCGGCGGCGGGGAGGGGATCGGCCAGCTGCCCGAGGTGCTGGAGGGGCCGTCCACGCGCGGGACGGCCTCCGTGGCCTGCAGATCCAGCGGCAGGTCCATACGGGCGGTCTGGCCGGCCGGGTACGGCTGCTGGGCGCGGCCCGGCGCGGAGACGGCGCGGTAGGCGGCGGCGAAGCCCGACGCGGGTTCCGCGGCGGGGGTGGCGGGGGACTGGTACAGCGGCGCGGAGGGGGCGGCGGCCGCCCTGGGCTCGCGCCGGCCCTCGAAGCCCGCCGTCGCCGGCTCGGCCATCCGGGCACGGCTGGCGTCCAGCTCGTCGAGACCGGGGCGCTCCGAGCTGCCGAACAGCGCCACCAGCCGGTCGGCGACCCGGCGCTTGACCGGGCGCGGGGCGGCGCGCAGCGCGAGGGCGCCCATCACACCCAGCAGGGAGAGGCTGTAGAGGATCACGAAGACGGGCTTGGCCGAGCGACCCGCGTAGAGGCCGTGGATCAGCGCCGCGCACCAGGCCGGGTAGGCCAGCATGTGCATGGCGCGCCAGCGGGCGGCGACGGGGGCCGGGGTGGCGAAATTGCTGCGCAGGGCGCCGGTGACGCCCACGAAGATCATCAGCAGGCCGGCCAGCGAGCCCAGTCCGATCAGGCCGCCGATTCCGGTGACGCCGAGCGAGAACGGGATGATCGCGGCGATCACCTCGGTGTGGCCGAGCGCGACCTTCGTGGTGATGTGCAGCAGCAGGAACGCGATGGAGGCGACCGCCGTCGTGCGGTGCACCGCCTGGCCGACGATCCGCTGCCGCGTGTTCAGGAAGATCCGGTCCTGGGCGAACAGGCCCCAGATCACGGAGCAGCTGAGCGAGACGAGGGAGAGCACGCCCGCGCCGAAGTTCAGGAAGTCGCGGAACTGGTTGCCTCCGACCAGGACGACCACGGGTATGAGCAGCAGGACGACAGCCGACGCCACCCCATAGGCCGAGCGGCCCGGTTTGGGAAGGGAGCTGGTACTACGACGAGGGTTCATGGGGGCAACTCCGAGCAGTTTCGGGAAAGCGGTCCCGCTGCCGAACTCTAAGTGGCGCCATACCGATCAGTACGGGGTTTGAGTCATTGCGTTGTTATGGACGGACGATGTGACTGGGCGATGTCCTTGAGTGGACGGTACGCGAAGTAATCCTTGACCTTGGTTCAGTTCCGGCGGGGTTCCTGGCATGTCCACAAGGGATACGGAAGCGCGTCGCGACTTGCTCACGGCCGTCGCGGCTCGCCCAAGGCCGTCGCGGCCCGCTCGGGGCCTGCGGTACCCTAGCGCCATGCGTGCCGTACGCCTTCTGCTTAGCGGGCCGCGCTGATCAGTACCGACCCCCGGTCGAACCGCGAGGTCGGCATCGGCGCGGCGTCCCCTCCTGTGCGAGGGGTTTTTTCGTTTCCCGGAATGTCACAGCCGCAGGCAGAGACGATCGATGGAGCTTTGAGGATCATGAGCGAGACGAACCCCGCTGCCGCCGAGGTCGCGGCGCCGCACCGCTACACGGCCGCCATGGCGGCCGAGATCGAGGCACGCTGGCAGGACTTCTGGGACGCCGACGGCACCTACGCGGCGCCGAACCCCAAGGGTGACCTGGCCGGCGACGCCGAGCTGGCCGCCAAGCCCAAGAAGTTCATCATGGACATGTTCCCGTACCCCTCCGGTGCGGGCCTGCACGTCGGCCACCCCCTGGGCTACATCGCCACCGACGTCTACGCCCGGTTCCAGCGCATGACCGGCCACAACGTCCTGCACACCCTGGGCTTCGACGCCTTCGGCCTGCCCGCCGAGCAGTACGCCGTGCAGACCGGCACGCACCCGCGCGTGTCCACCGAGGCCAACATCGAGAACATGAAGGCCCAGCTGCGCCGGCTGGGCCTGGGCCACGACAAGCGCCGGTCCTTCGCCACGATCGACCCGGACTACTACAAGTGGACCCAGTGGATCTTCCTGCAGATCTTCAACTCCTGGTACGACGACGAGGCCCGCAAGGCCCGCCCGATCTCCGAGCTGATCGCGCAGTTCGAGTCCGGTGAGCGCGCGATTCCGGGCACCACGCGCGCGTGGAGCGAGCTGAGCGCCACCGAGCGCGCCGACGTCCTGGGCGAGTACCGCCTGGCCTACGCCTCCGACGCGCCGGTCAACTGGTGCCCGGGCCTGGGCACCGTGCTGGCCAACGAGGAGGTCACCGCCGACGGCCGCTCCGAGCGCGGCAACTACCCGGTCTTCAAGGCGAACCTGCGCCAGTGGAACATGCGCATCACCGCCTACGCCGACCGGCTGCTGGAGGACCTGGAGGGCCTGGACTGGCCCGAGGCCATCAAGCTGCAGCAGCGCAACTGGATCGGCCGCAGCGAGGGCGCCCGCGTCGACTTCCCGATCGACGGCGAGCGCATCACCGTCTTCACCACCCGCCCGGACACCCTGTTCGGCGCGACCTACATGGTGCTGGCCCCCGAGCACCCGCTGGTCGAGAAGTTCACCCCCGAGGCATGGCCCGAGGGCACGCACGCGGTGTGGACCGGCGGCCACGCCACCCCGGCCGAGGCCGTCGCCGCGTACCGCGCGCAGGCCGCGTCCAAGTCCGACGTCGAGCGGCAGGCCGAGGCCAAGGACAAGACCGGCGTCTTCATCGGCGCGTACGCGACCAACCCGGTCAACGGCGAGCAGGTCCCCGTCTTCATCGCCGACTACGTCCTGATGGGCTACGGCACCGGCGCGATCATGGCCGTCCCGGCGGGCGACCAGCGCGACTTCGAGTTCGCGCGCGCCTTCGAGCTGCCGGTCCACTGCATCGTCGAGCCGACCGACGGCCGGGGCACCGACACCTCGACCTGGGAGAACGCCTTCGCCTCGTACGACGCGAAGATCATCAACTCGTCCAACGACGAGATCTCGCTGGACGGTCTGGGCGTCGCCGAGGCCAAGGCCCGCATCACCCAGTGGCTGCAGGACAAGGGCATCGGCGAGGGCACCGTCAACTTCCGCCTGCGCGACTGGCTGTTCAGCCGCCAGCGCTACTGGGGCGAGCCCTTCCCGATCGTCTACGACGAGGACGGCGTCGCCCACGCGCTGCCCGAGTCGATGCTGCCGCTGGAGCTGCCCGAGGTCGAGGACTACAGCCCGCGCACCTTCGACCCGGACGACGCGAACACCCAGCCCGAGACCCCGCTGTCGCGCAACGAGGAGTGGGTCAACGTCACCCTGGACCTGGGCGACGGGCCGAAGAAGTACCGCCGTGAGACCAACACCATGCCCAACTGGGCCGGTTCCTGCTGGTACGAGTTCCGCTACCTGGACCCGCACAACGACCGGCAGCTGGTCGACCCCGAGATCGAGCAGTACTGGATGGGCCCGCGCGAGGGCCTGCCGCACGGCGGTGTCGACCTGTACGTCGGCGGCGCCGAGCACGCCGTGCTGCACCTGCTGTACGCGCGCTTCTGGTCCAAGGTCCTGTACGACCTGGGCCACGTCTCGTCGGCCGAGCCGTTCCACAAGCTGTTCAACCAGGGCATGATCCAGGCCTACGTCTACCGCGACAGCCGCGGCATCGCGGTGCCGGCCGCCGAGGTGGAGGAGCGCGACGGCGCGTACTACTACCAGGGCGAGAAGGTCAGCCGCCTGCTGGGCAAGATGGGCAAGTCCCTGAAGAACGCGGTGACCCCGGACGAGATCGCCGCCGAGTACGGCGCCGACACCCTGCGCCTGTACGAGATGGCCATGGGCCCGCTGGACGTCTCCCGCCCGTGGGACACGCGCGCGGTGGTCGGCCAGTTCCGGCTGCTGCAGCGGCTGTGGCGCAACATCGTCGACGAGACGACCGGCGAGGTCACCGTTACCGACGCCGAGCCGGACGAGGAGACGCTGCGCGCCCTGCACAAGGCGATCGACGGCGTCCGGCAGGACCTGGAGGGCCTGCGCTTCAACACCGCCATCGCCAAGGTCACCGAGCTGAACAACCACCTGACCAAGGCCGGTACCGCGGTGCCGCGGTCCGTGGCCGAGCCGCTGGTGCTGCTGGTCGCCCCGCTGGCCCCGCACATCGCCGAGGAACTGTGGCGCAAGCTGGGCCACACCGACTCGGTGGTCCACCGGGACTTCCCGGTCGCCGATCCGGCCTACGTGGTGGACGAGACCGTGACCTGCGTCGTGCAGATCAAGGGCAAGGTCAAGGCCCGCCTGGAGGTGCCGCCGGCCATCTCCGAGGAGGAACTGGAGAAGGTGGCCCTGTCCGACGAGAAGGTCGTCGCGGCGCTGGGCGGCGCGGGCATCCGCAAGGTGATCGTCCGGGCGCCGAAGCTGGTGAACATCGTTCCCGCGTAGGAAGCGGGGACGGTCCGCCGTCTCGGGGTAGTCCCCTACGGGCAGGTTCGGGGTTTTTCTGGAACTCCGGGCCTGCCCGCTGCGTTTACTGTGGAAAGCGCAGCGGCGAGCGCCGCGCCGGCCGGAGGAGGAGCGTCGTGGAAGCAGTGATCGCCGTGTTCGCCCTGCTTTTTGTGCTCTTCGTTGGCCTGGGCGTGTACGCCACGGTCAAGGCGGTCGGCGCCGCCAAGCGCGGTGTGGACCGGACGATCACACAGGCCCGCCGCACGGTCGAGGACCACACGCTGCGCGCCAAGTCCTTCGTGCAGGTCGGCCCGGTCGCTGAGATCGCGCAGCTGCGGCTCGACCTGCGCACCTCCATGCGCGCCACGCAGGACGCGCTGCGCGCGGGCGCGGCGGAGGACGAGTCGCTGAAGGAGTCCCTCGGCCTCTTCGAGCGGCTCAGCGCGCACGGGTACGAGCTGGACGCCGACCTCAGGCGCCTGGAGTCGGAGCCGGACCGGGGCGAGGTCACCGCACGGCTGCCCGAGCTGCGCGGCCGCACCGAGCGCATCACCAAGTCCGCGGACGCACTGCGCTGGGCCGTCCGCGACCGCGCGCGCCGCTTCGTCGACGACGACCTGGGCGCGCTCAGCGACCAGATAGACATCGAGGCCGACGCCTTGCGCCACTGGACCCCGGCCGGTCCCGCACCGGCGCCCGGTCAACGGCCCGGCGCGTCCGCCTGGTACACGGCATCGTCCGCTGCGGAGGACCCGGAGGCGTGGCACGCCCGCGCGCAGTCGGCCCGCCCCGCCGACGGGCAGCCACCGGAGGCGATCACCCCGCCGTCGCCCCGCCCCTCCTATCCCTGGCAGAAGCGGCCCCGCCCGGAGAGCACCACCTGAGCGGCCGTCCCGGACCGCACTCCAGGGGCCGGGCTGCCGCGCGAGCACCACGGCAGGTAACCTCCAGCTCATGTCCCGCCATGTCGCGATCGTCACCGATTCAACGGCCTACCTGCCGCCGCGGACGATGGAGCGTCACGGCATCACAGCGGTGCCCCTGACCGTGGTCCTCGGTGACCGGGCACTCGAAGAGGGCACCGAGATCTCGACGCGATCGCTCGCCCAGGCGCTGCAGAAACGCCGTCCTGTCACCACCTCCCGGCCGAGCCCCGAGGTGTTCGCGGAAACCTACCGCAGGGTCGCCGAGTCCGGCGCGAGCGGAATCGTCTCCCTGCACCTGTCCGCCGAGCTGTCCGGCACCTATGACGCGGCGGTCCTCGCGGCGCGCGAAGCACCGGTGCCGGTACGGGTGGTGGACACGGGGATGGTCGCGATGGCCCTCGGCTTCTGCGCGCTCGCCGCGGCCGAGACCGCGGAGGCCGGCGGCACGGTGGACGAGGCCGTCACGGCCGCCGAGAAGCGGGCCGCGGGCACGTCCGCCTACTTCTACGTCGACACCCTCGACTATCTGCGCCGCGGCGGTCGCATCGGAGCCGCGCAGGCCCTGCTCGGATCCGCGCTCGCCGTCAAACCCCTGCTGCAGCTGGACGGCGGCCGCATCGAACTGCTCGAAAAGGTCCGTACGGCGTCCAAGGCCATCGCCCGGCTTGAGGAGATCGCCGCCGAGCGGGCGGGCGGCGCCGAGGTCGACATCGCCGTCCACCACCTCGCCGCCCCCGACCGTGCCGCCGCGCTTGCCGACCGGCTGAGGGAACGGGTGCCGGGCCTGGCCGACCTGCATGTCAGCGAGGTCGGCGCGGTGATCGGGGCACACACCGGTCCCGGACTGCTGGGAGCGGTGGTCTCGCCCCGCTGACCCTTCACTCGTGCGGGTGGCGGAGTTATCCACAACAGGGCGGTCATCCCCGGGAATTGACCAAGATCATCGCCGATCGGCGGGATGTTCCATCCTCGTCGCATGGCACTTCGATCACGTACACGCACAGCCACGGCGACCAGCGGCCCCGGCCGCGGTCCCGCCTCCGACGGCCGTGTCCGCCACCGTCGCGGCATCGGCCACCATCGCGCCCCCAGCCCTGCACCGGCCGAGGAACTGCGCCGCCGGGCGGAACTCCTCTTCGGCGAACGGGCCCTGCAGGGGCGGCAGTCGGGGAACGGGCCGCCGGACGGGGAGGCACCCGAGCATCCGGTCACCGACGCGGTGACGCCGAGCACACCGCTGGAGCCCGAACCTGCCGACACGGCAGATCCGTCGGCGCCCCGCAGGCCCGTCGCAGGCCGCTGGCGGGAGCGGGCCGGGCTGGCGCTGCGGGAGCGGATGCCGGTCCGGTTGCAGGCGCAGTTCGCAGTGGAGCGGCGCGGAGCCGTGGCGCTCTCCGTGATCCTCGTAGCCACTGCGGTGTTCGCCGCACAGCACTTCTGGGCCGGGCGGACGCAGTCCGTGAGCGCCCCTCAAGTGGTGCGCGCGCAGACTCCCTACGCCAAGAAGGAAGGGGAAGCGCAAGGCGCTGCGCGAACGGGTGCGCCGCCGATGCCCGGCGGACAGATCGTCGTGGACGTCAGCGGCAAGGTCCGCGCACCGGGGATCCGGCGGTTGCCGTCCGGTTCCCGGGTGGCGGACGCGCTGCGGGCGGCCGGCGGTGTCCGTCCGGGCGTGAGCACCGAGGGGCTCAACCGGGCCCGTGTCCTGGTCGACGGCGAACAGGTCGTCGTCGGCGCGTCCGCCGGGGCGGCACCGCCACCCGGACCGGCCGCCGGGCCGGCTCCCGGATCGGCGGCTGCGGGCCCGGCGGCGGCCGTCTCCCTCAACACGGCCACGGCGGACCAGCTCGACACCCTGCCCGGGGTCGGGCCGGTGCTCGCCCAGCACATCATCGACTACCGCACGCAGCACGGCGGTTTCCGCTCGGTGGACGAACTGCGCGAGGTCAACGGCATCGGCGACCGCCGCTTCGGCGATCTACGGAATCTGGTACGGCCATGAGCCGGGTGACCGACGGGGGGCCGCCGGGACGGGGAAGGGCCGGGGTGCCGGCGCAGGCCGGGCCAGGAGACCGGCGGCCGGCCGGCGGCGGGTCCGCGGATGCAGTGGTCCCTGACCCCGAGGAGGACGGGACCGCGCACGGCAGCCGGGCCGGGCCCATGGACCTGCGCCTGGTGCCGCCCGCGCTCGCCGCCTGGGCCACGGCGGCCCTGACACTGGACACACCGGCGGCCTGGACGGCCGGCATCGCGGTGGTCTGCCTGGTGGGCGGGATCGTGCTGTTGTCGGCGCGCAGGACCGGCTGGTGGGGACGGCGGACCGGACGGGCCAGACGGGGCCCGGAGGGCGCAGGGACCCTCCGGCGGTTCGCGTGGGCCCGTGCCTCGATCGCCGCCGTGCTGCTCTGTGTCGCCGCGGCGGCCGTCTCCGCCGGACTGCACGGGGCGGATGTACGGCGCGGGCCGGTGCCCGAGCTGGCCCGGCGGTATGCGACCGTGACCGCCGAGGTCGAGCTGAGCGGCGACCCCTGGCTGAGCCGGCCACGCGTGCGCGGTGATCACGCGGCGCCGGTCGCGGTGCTGGCCCGGGCGGAGGTGCGGCGCGTCGAGCGGACCGACGGGACGAGCACGCGGACACGGACTCCGGTGCTGCTGGTGGTCGACCCTGACGTCCCGGCGCCGGAGGATGTCGCCCGGAACGGCGGCTCGGCGCAGGAGGGTGCGACGGGGGCCGTGGCCCGGGGCGAGCGTGAGGCCTGGCTCGGGCTGTTGCCGTCCACGCGGTTGCGGGTGCGCGGACGGCTGGCGCCCGCGCTGACCGGCGGGGACCGGTCCGCGGCCGTGCTGCGGGTGCGTGGCCGGCCCGTGCCGCGGATCGTGGCGGGCCCCAGCCGGCCGCAACGGCTCGCGGGACGGCTCAGGGCCGGGCTGCGGGAGGCGACCGACGATCTGCCGGGGGACGCGCGGGCGCTCCTTCCCGGACTGGTCGTCGGGGACACCTCACGGATCACACCCGAGCTGGACGACGCGTTCAAGGAGACGGATCTGGCGCACACACTCGCCGTGTCCGGCAGCAACCTCACCATCCTGCTCGCGCTGCTGATCGGGCCGCCCGGACTGGCCCAGCGGGTCGAGCGCCGCGGTCTGGCCCCGCGCCTGGGGCTCTCGCTGCGGGCGACCGCGCTGCTCGCCGGAGCGCTCACGGTGGGGTTCGTGATCGTGAGCCGACCCGACCCCAGTGTGCTGCGGGCCGCCGCCTGCGGCGCGGTGGCGCTGCTCGCCCTGGCCACCGGGCGCCGGAGATCCCTGGTCCCGGCGCTGGCCACGGCTGTCCTGCTGCTGGTGCTCTACGACCCGTGGCTGGCCCGCAGTTACGGGTTCCTGCTCTCCGTGCTGGCCACCGGCGCGCTGCTGGTGCTGGCACCGGGGTGGAGCGAGGCGCTGCGGCGGCGCCGGGTGCCGCCGAGGCTCGCGGAGGCGCTGGCGACGGCCGCCGCGGCACAGGCGGTGTGCGCCCCCGTCACGGCGGTGCTGTCGGCGCGGGTGAGCCTGGTGGCGGTGCCGTGCAACCTGCTGGCCGAGGTGGCGGTGGCACCGGCCACGGTGCTGGGGTTCGCGGCGCTCATGGCGGCGCCGCTGGCGATGGCACCGGCCAAGGCGCTGGCGTGGTGCGCGAGTTGGCCCGCCGGGTGGATCGCCGAAGTGGCCCGGACCGGGGCTGCGCTGCCCGGCGCGGGAGTGGGGTGGCCGGGAAGCTGGCCGGGAGCGCTGGCGCTCGCGGCGGTCATCGTGGCCGTCGTCCTGGCCGGCCGGCGATGGTCGCGGCACCCGTGGTGGACCGGGTTGCTCGCGGTGCTGCTTCTGCTGGTGGTGGTGCGGCCGGCACCGCTGACCCGGGTGATCACGGGCTGGCCGCCGCCCGGCTGGCGGTTCGCGATGTGCGATGTCGGGCAGGGCGACGCGACCGTACTGGCGGCGGGCGAGGGAGCAGGGGTGGTCGTGGACGCCGGACCCGATCCGGCGCTGGTCGACCGCTGTCTGCGGCAGCTGGGCGTCACGCGCGTCCCGCTGCTCGTGCTGACCCATTTCCATGCCGACCACGTGGCGGGTCTGCCCGGTGTCCTGCGGGGCCGTTCGGTGGCCGCGATCGAGACGACCGGCTTCGAGGAACCCGCCGACCAGGCCGACTTCGTCAGAAGGGAGGCGGCTGCGCGGCACATTCCGGTCACGCGGGCCGTCGCGGGCGAGGAGCGGCGTACCGGACCGCTCTCCTGGCAGGTCCTGTGGCCCCCGCCCAGCACACGGCCGCCGTCCGGCCAGCAGTACCCGGCCTGGCCGGGCCCGGTGCCGGAGCCGGACGGACCGAACGACGCCAGCGTCGCGATGCTGGTCCGTTCGGGCGGACTGCGGCTGCTGTTGCTGGGCGACCTCGAACCGCCGGCCCAGCAGGCGCTGGCGCGGTCACCGGTGGCGGCCGGGCTGGCCGGTGTGGACGTGCTGAAAGTGGCCCATCACGGCTCGGCCTATCAGGATCCGGACCTGATGCGGCTGGTGGCTCCCCGGGTGGCGCTGATCAGCTGCGGTGCGGACAACCCGTACGGGCACCCGGCACCGGCGACCGTGGCCGCGCTGCGGGCGGGCGGGGCACTGGTGCTGCGTACCGACCGGGACGGCGAGCTCGCGGTCGCCGGGACCGGAGGGACGGGCGGGGAGGTGCGGGTGGCGAGAGACTGAGGAACGGGTGTTCGCCCAGACTGGGTCCATGAACTCAGCCCAGGTAGACGCGTATCTCCACCGGATCGGGGCCGCGCGGCCGCAGGAGCCCACCAGCCGGGCGCTGCGCGAGCTGCATCTGCACCATCTGCGGACGGTCCCCTTCGAGAACCTGTCGGTCCATCTCGGCGAGGAGATCGCGCTGGAGGAGGAGCGGCTGCTGGAGAAGGTGATCGGGCGGGAGCGGGGTGGCTTCTGCTACGAACTGAACGGCGCGTTCGGCGCCTTGCTCGCCGCCCTCGGCTACGAGGTCGAGCTGCTCGCGGCCCGCGTGTACGACGACGAGGGGCGGCCCGGGATCCCCTACGACCATCTCGCCCTGCGGGTGCGGACGGTGGAGGGGGAGACCTGGCTCGCGGACGTGGGGTTCGGGGCGCACAGCCACTACCCGCTGAGGTACGCGGAGCGGCGGGAGCAGGCCGACCCCGGCGGGGTGTTCCGGGTGGCGGAGGCCGGGCCGGACGCGGCCGGGGTGCGCGGCGGTCCGGCGGGGGCCGGGGACCTGGACGTCATACGGAACGGCAGGCCGCAGTACCGGCTGGAGGCCCGGCCCCGGGTGCTCGGGGACTTCGTGACCGGGGCCTGGTGGCACAGGACCTCGCCGATGTCGCACTTCACCCAGTCGCTGGTGTGCTCACGGGTCACCGAGGACGGAGGGAGGATCACGCTCAGCGGGCGGGTGCTGAAGACGACGGCGGGTGACGGGGAGCGGGAGACAAGGGAGTTGGAGACGGACGAGGAGGTGCTGACCGTGTACCGGGAGCGGTTCGGGATCGAGCTGGACCGGGTGCCCGCGGTGCGCGTCGCGCCCACGGGTTGACCTGGCGGTTCGGTTCTCGTGCGGTGCCGGAGAATGGGTCCGTGAGCGATGTGAGACACGTGCTGGTGCTGCCCGACCGGGATGCCGCCGAGGAGGCGGCCGAGGCGCTGGGGGAACGGTTCGGGCTGGACGAGGAGCCGCGGCTCGTCCGGGACGCGCTGGCCGGCGAGGACGATGCCGAGGATGCGCAGTGGCTGGTGGTGCTGCGGGACGAGGAGGGGCGGCTGGACCCGGCGCAGCTGGACGCGTTCGCGGGGGAGTGGGAGGGATGGCGGGAGGAGCCGTAGCCCTCGGCGGGGGACCCGTTGTCAGTGCCTCGTGGGATGCTGTGAGCGATGGCCAGGAAGACTGCGAATGACGACCCTCTCGCCCCGGTGACGCTCGCCGTGGGCCAGGAGGACCTCCTGCTCGACCGTGCCGTGCAGGAGGTGGTGGCCGCCGCGAGGGCCGCCGACGCCGACACGGACGTACGCGACCTCACCCCGGACCAGCTGCAGCCCGGCACGCTCGCCGAGCTCACCAGTCCCTCGCTCTTCGCCGAGCGGAAAGTCGTGGTCGTACGCAACGCGCAGGACCTGTCCGCCGACACGGTCAAGGACGTGAAGGCGTATCTCGGGGCGCCCGCCGAGGAGATCACGCTCGTGCTGCTGCACGCGGGCGGGGCGAAGGGCAAGGGGCTGCTGGATGCCGCGCGCAAGGCGGGGGCCCGCGAGGTGGCATGCCCCAAGATGACCAAGCCGGCGGACCGGCTGGCCTTCGTGCGCGGTGAGTTCCGGGCCGCGGGCCGTTCGGCGACGCCCGAGGCCTGTCAGGCACTGTGCGACGCCATCGGCAGTGATCTGCGGGAGCTGGCCTCGGCGGTGTCGCAGCTGGTCGCCGACGTGGAGGGGACCATCGACGAGGCCGTGGTCGGGCGGTACTACACCGGCCGGGCCGAGGCGTCCAGCTTCACGGTCGCCGACCGGGCCGTGGAGGGGCGTACGGCGGAGGCGCTGGAGGCGCTGCGGTGGTCGCTGGCGACGGGCGTGGCGCCGGTGATGATCACCAGTGCGCTGGCCCAGGGAGTGCGGGCGATCGGGAAGCTGTCCTCCGCGCGCGGGGGGCGGCCGGCCGATCTGGCGCGGGAGCTGGGGATGCCGCCGTGGAAGATCGACCGGGTGCGGCAGCAGATGCGGGGGTGGACGGCCGACGGTGTCTCGGTGGCCCTGCGGGCCATCGCCGAGGCCGACGCGGGCGTGAAGGGGGGCGGGGATGATCCTGAGTACGCGTTGGAGAAGGCCGTCGTGGTGATCGCTCGGGCTGCCAGGTCGCGCGGGCGCGGGTAGGCGCGCCGGGGCGCCGCCCCTGGGCCCCGCCTCGCCCACCTCATGCCAAAGGCCCCGGTGCTCTCCCTGGGGAAGGGGGAACACCGAGGCCTCGGTTCAAGCTGTCGAGCCCGTTCCCGCGTGGCGAACGCAGGCCGCGAACAGGCTCTGGGGTGCCGGACGGGAGCGGATGAGAGAGGGCCCGCTCTGGGTCCTTCCGGCGGTCAGATCAAAAAGGGGGTTCAGCCCTTGAGGGACGCGACCTTGGAAGCAAGCGCCGACTTCTTGTTGGCGGCCTGGTTCTTGTGGATGACGCCCTTGGAGACGGCCTTGTCGAGGGCACGCGCGGCAGCGCGCTGCAGCTCGGTGGCCTTCTCGACGTCACCCGCGGCAGCGGCCTCACGGGCCTTGCGGACCGCGGTCTTCAGGGAGGACTTGACGGCCTTGTTGCGCAGCCGAGCCTTCTCGTTGGTCTTGATCCGCTTGATCTGGGACTTGATGTTCGCCACGAAGGAGCCTTTTCAGGTTCTGGTGCGGGGCCGAGAGGTCCCGTACCGGTGATCCAAAATTTCTCTGACGTGCCTCGCGCTGAGAGGGCATGAGGCACAGCCATCTACAGTACCAGTGGCCCTGCGAGCGGCCCAAAACGGTGTCCGGTCCCTCCGCGTGGGACCATGGAGACTACGTATCGATCCGACCCGAGGCATAAGGCGCCTCAAGAGACAGGACCCTGCGTGCCCGCGACCCCTAACCATGTGCCCGAGCCGAGCCGTACCGCCCCGGCTCTGATCCGCAATTTCTGCATCATCGCGCACATCGACCACGGCAAGTCCACGCTCGCCGACCGGATGCTCCAGCTGACCGGTGTGGTCGAGCAGCGGCAGATGCGTGCTCAGTACCTCGACCGGATGGACATCGAGCGCGAGCGCGGCATCACGATCAAGTCCCAGGCGGTGCGTCTGCCCTGGGCCCCGACCGAGGGCCCCGACCAGGGCACGACCCACATCCTCAACATGATCGACACCCCGGGGCACGTCGACTTCACCTACGAGGTCTCGCGGTCGCTCGCCGCCTGTGAGGGGACCATCCTCCTCGTCGACGCCGCCCAGGGCATCGAGGCGCAGACCCTCGCCAACCTCTACCTGGCGATGGAGAACGACCTCACGATCATCCCCGTGCTCAACAAGATCGACCTTCCCGCGGCCCAGCCCGAGAAGTTCGCCGAGGAGCTCGCCAACCTCGTCGGCTGCGACCCCGAGGACGTCCTCAAGGTCTCCGCGAAGACCGGTCTCGGCGTCGACGCGCTGCTGAACAAGGTCGTCAAGGAGATCCCGGCGCCGGTCGGCGTCGCCGACGCGCCCGCCCGCGCGATGATCTTCGACTCGGTCTACGACTCCTACCGCGGTGTCGTGACGTACGTCCGTGTCATCGACGGCCAGCTCAACAAGCGCGAGCGCATCCGGATGATGTCCACCGGCGCCACGCACGAGCTGCTGGAGATCGGCGTCAGCTCCCCCGAGATGCTCCCGGCCGACGGCCTCGGCGTCGGTGAGGTGGGCTACCTCATCACGGGTGTGAAGGACGTCCGCCAGTCCAAGGTCGGTGACACCGTCACCAGCCAGAGCAAGGGCGCCACGGAGGCCCTCGGCGGGTACAAGGACCCCAAGCCGATGGTCTTCTCCGGCCTGTATCCGCTCGACGGCTCCGACTACCCCGAGCTGCGCGAGGCGCTCGACAAGCTGCAGCTCAACGACGCCGCGCTGGTCTACGAGCCCGAGACCTCCGCCGCCCTCGGCTTCGGCTTCCGCGTCGGCTTCCTGGGACTGCTCCACCTCGATGTCATCCGGGAGCGGCTGGAGCGCGAGTTCGGCCTCGACCTGATCGCCACCGCCCCCAACGTGGTCTACCGCGTGGTCATGGAGGACGGCAGCGAGCACACGGTCACCAACCCGAGCGAGTTCCCCGAAGGCAAGATCAACGAGGTCTTCGAGCCGGTCGTGCGGGCCACCATCCTCGCGCCCACCGAGTTCATCGGCTCGATCATGGAGCTGTGCCAGACCCGGCGCGGCACCCTGCTCGGCATGGACTACCTCTCGGAGGACCGTGTCGAGATCCGCTACACGCTGCCCCTCGCCGAGATCGTCTTCGACTTCTTCGACCAGCTGAAGTCCAAGACCCGCGGGTACGCCTCGCTGGACTACGAGCCCACCGGCGAGCAGACCAGCTCCCTGGTCAAGGTCGACATCCTGCTGCACGGCGACAAGGTCGACGCGTTCTCCGCGATCACCCACAAGGACCAGGCGTACGCGTACGGCGTGCGGCTCGTCGCCAAGCTCAAGGAGCTGATCCCGCGGCAGGCCTTCGAGGTGCCGGTGCAGGCCGCCATCGGCTCGCGGGTGATCGCCCGCGAGACCATCCGTGCCATCCGCAAGGACGTCCTCGCCAAGTGCTACGGCGGTGACATCTCCCGTAAGCGGAAGCTGCTGGAGAAGCAGAAGGAAGGCAAGAAGCGGATGAAGATGGTGGGTTCCGTGGAGGTTCCGCAGGAGGCCTTCATCGCCGTGCTGTCCAGCGATGACAGCGCGGGGTCGGCCAAGGGCAAGAAGTAACCGACGGTAACAACCGGCTGTGTCCGCAAAAAGGGCACGTGGGGGCCTGTCGTACGAAAGTACGGCGGGCCCCTACGCGTGCGTAGGGTCGCTCTCCGTGGAAAGTGACAGGCCGAAGCCCCTTACGCGGCGGCCGGTCGCGGCTTACCCTGATCCCTGCTCGATAGTTACTCGCGAGTTAAACAACAGCGAAGCAGCAGCACGAACCCCCACCGTGAGTTAACCCAGCCGCACCGAGTCAGCCGCACCGTCGCGGGCCCCCGGAGGATGTCGTGAGCGACACACAGACCCTGATCGAGAACCGTCCGCCGTCCGTGGCGTCCCTCTTCCTGGAGCGCGTGGCGGCCACACCGGACGCCGAGGCCTACCGCTACCCGGTGCCGCCGGCCTCCGGCCAGGGCCCCGACGACTGGAAGTCGCTCAGCTGGGCGCAGGCGGCCGAGCGGGTGTACGCGATCGCGGCCGGACTCGTCGAACTGGGCCTGCAGCCCGAGCAGCGGGTCGCCCTCGCCTCCTCCACCCGCGTGGAATGGCTCCTCGCCGACCTCGGCATCATGTGCGCCGGCGGCGCGACGACCACGATCTACCCGCAGACCAACGCCGACGAATCGGCCTTCATCCTCTCCGACTCCGCGAGCCGGGTGCTGATCGCCGAGGACGCGGCCCAGGTCGCCAAGGCCGTCGAGAAGCGCGCCGAGCTGCCCGACCTCACCAGGGTCGTGGTCGTCGACCCGGCCGGCGTCGAGACGAGCGACTGGGTGATCACCCTCGCCGAGCTGGAGCGGCGCGGCGCGGCCTATCTGGAGCAGCACCCGCAGCTGATCAAGGAGCGGGTCGGCGCGATCACCAGGGACCAGCTCGCCACCCTCATCTACACCTCCGGCACCACCGGCCGCCCCAAGGGAGTGAGGCTCCCGCACGACAACTGGGCGTACATGGCGAAGGCGATCGCCTCGACCGGCCTGATCAGCGCCGAGGACGTGCAGTACCTGTGGCTGCCGCTCGCGCACGTCTTCGGCAAGGTGCTCACCTCCGGCCAGATCGAGGTCGGTCACGTCACCGCCGTCGACGGCCGAGTCGACAAGATCATCGAGAACCTTCCGGTGGTGCAGCCGACGTACATGGCGGCCGTGCCCCGCATCTTCGAGAAGGTCTACAACGGCGTCGCCGCCAAGGCCCGCGAGGGCGGCCCCGCCAAGTACAAGATCTTCCAGTGGGCCGCCGAGGTCGCCCGCGAGTACGCCAAGGTGAGCCAGGACAACTTCCGGCGCACCGGCAGCCACGCCGTGCCGTTCGGCCTCGCCGCCAAGCACAAGGTCGCCGACACCCTCGTCTACGCCAAGCTCCGCCAGGCCTTCGGCGGCCGGCTGCGCGCCTGCGTCTCCGGCGCCTCCGCGCTCGCGCCCGAGATCGGCTACTTCTTCGCCGGCGCCGGCATCCACATCCTGGAGGGCTACGGCCTCACCGAGTCCTCCGCGGCCTCCTTCGTCAACCCCGGGGAGGCCTACCGCACCGGCACGGTCGGCAAGCCGCTGCCCGGCACGGAGGTGCGCATCGCCGACGACGGGGAGATCCTGCTGCGCGGCCCCGGCATCATGGAGGGCTACCACGGACTGCCCGAGAAGACCGTCGAGGTCCTGGAGTCCGACGGCTGGTTCCACACCGGCGACATCGGCGAGCTGTCCCCCGACGGCTACCTGCGCATCACCGACCGCAAGAAGGACCTCATCAAGACCTCCGGCGGCAAGTACGTCGCTCCGGCCGAGGTCGAGGGCCAGTTCAAGGGGGTGTGCCCGTACGTCTCCAACATCCTGGTGCACGGTGCCGACCGGAACTACTGCACGGCCCTCATCGCCCTGGACGAGCTCGCGATCCTGGACTGGGCGAAGGAGAACGGGCTGGAGGGCAAGCCGTACGCCGAGATCGTCGCCGCGCCGCAGACGGTGGAGATGGTCGACGGGTACGTGCGGCAGCTCAACGCCGGGCTGCAGAAGTGGCAGACGATCAAGAAGTTCCGGCTGCTGCCCAGGGACCTCGATGTGGAGCACGGGGAGATCACGCCGAGTCTGAAGCTGAAGCGGCCCGTGGTGGAGCGGGAGTACAAGCACCTCATCGACGAGATGTACGCCGGTACTCGGGAGGCCTGACGCGGTTTCGCAGGGGCGGCTGGGCACCCCTGGGTAAGTTGGGCTCGCCGGCGTTCGAAAGTGGTCGTCTTCTGCCCACTTCAGTGACTCAGCGCTTATAGGTGCCCCCTGTCTGTCACCCTGGCCGCATGGACATGGCGGCCATACCCACGCAACGGGAGAGTGAGCCCAGGGCTCGGGAGGTGCACGGGCGCACCACGCTGCCCGGAAGTCCTCTCGCGCCCGGCTCGGCCCGCGCGCTGGTGCGGGCCGAGCTGACCGAGGCCCCCGGGGTCTCGCCCCGGCTCGTCGACGACGCCATGGCCGTCGTCAGCGAGCTGGTCACCAACGCCGTCGTGCACGCCGGTACGGACGTGGAGGTCGTCTGGCGGCTGGAGGAGACCGGCGCGTTCACCGTGGAGGTGGGCGACCGGCATCCCTCCCGCGCCCCGCGCGACCCCCTGGGCGGCGAGGGGGCGCACGACACCCCCGAGTACGGGCGCGGCCTGCGGCTGGTCACCACCCTCGCCGAGTCCTGGGGCGTCACCTACCGCGCCGGCGCCAAGACGGTCTGGGCGCGGCTCCCCCCGGGCGGCGTGCAGGACCCCGGCACACCCGCGCCGGACGCGGCCCTGGAGGTCGCCGAGGACCTGGCCCCGCAGCCGCACCGCGCGGGCGGCGACCGGGACTGGCTCGGCCGGGGCGCGCTGTCCTTCCTCGCCGAGGCCTCCGACCTGCTCGCCGGTCAGCTGGACGAGAACCTGGTCACGGCCCTGACCGGCCAGCTCATCGTGCCCCGGCTCGCCGACTGGTGCGCGGTGTGGCTGGAGGACGAGGCGACCGTGCGCGGCGGCGCGGGCGGCGGCCCCGACCGGGTCTGGCACGCCAGCGAGAACCACATCGAGGAACTGCGCCGCGCCCTGGAGAAGGAGCCGCCCTGCCCGGGCGACGGGCTGCGCTCCGGTCCCGAGGCGTACCCGTGGCCCGGCCCCGCACTCGGCCCGCAGGGCGCCGACGGCACCGCGCTGGCGTACCGGCTGATCGCGGGCGGCCGGCCGCTCGGCACACTGGTCATCGGCCGCTGCGGCACGCGCGGCTTCCCCGACGAGGTCACCGGGCTCGTGGAGGACCTCAGCCGCCGGGTGGCCCTCGCCATCGGCGCGGCCCGCCAGTACGCCCGCCAGGCCACCATCAGCGCGGTCCTGCAGCGCGGCCTGCTGCCCGGCGCGGTCGCCGAGATCCCCGGCGTGAGCAGCGCCCTCGTGTACGAGCCCTGCGACAAGGGCGGCCCCAGCGGCGACTTCTACGACCTGTTCCCGGCCGGCGACGGCCGCTGGTGCTTCGCCGTCGGCGACGTCCAGGGCAAGGGCCCCGAGGCGGCGGTCGTGATCGGCCTCGCCCGCCCCTGGCTCCGCCTGCTGGCCCGCGAGGGCTACCGCGTCGCCGACGTCCTCGACCGCCTCAACCAGCTCCTCCTGGACGACGCCACCGAGGCCGCCGACGCCGCCGCCCGCGCCCTCGTCGCCGCCGGAGGCCGGCCCATGACCCCCGCGGACGGCCCGCAGACCCGCTTCCTGTCCCTCCTCTACGGCGAGCTCACGCCGTACGAGGGCGGCGGAGTCCGCTGCACCCTCGCCTCCGCCGGCCACCCGCTCCCGCTCGTCCTGAGCCCCGACGGCACCGTACGCACCGCCGCCCGCCCGCAGACCCTGCTCGGCGTGGTCGAGGACGAGACCTACACCAGCGAGACCCTCGACCTGCGGCCCGGGGACAGCCTGCTGTGCGTCACCGACGGGGTGACCGAGCGGCGCTCCGGCTCCCGCCAGTTCGACGACGGCGACGGACTCGCCCGCGCCCTGTCCGGCTGCGCCGGGCTCAGCGCCGCACTCATCGCGGAAAGGATCCGGCGGCTCGTCCACGACTTCGGGGGCGGGCAGCCGGAGGACGACCTGGCGCTGCTGGTGCTGCAGGCGGGGTAACCGCGCCGGTGCTGGACAATGGAAGGCATGCCTTCCGCTCTCCCCGACGGCGAGCCCGTCCCCGCCGACGGCGCGCTGCCCGCCTCCGCGCTCGCCGGGGCCGCCGACCGCCCGCTCGGCTTCTACCTGCACGTGCCGTACTGCGCGACCCGCTGCGGCTACTGCGACTTCAACACCTACACGGCGACCGAGCTGCGCGGCACGGGCGGGGTCCTGGCCTCCCGCGACAACTACGCGGACACGCTGACGGACGAGATCCGGCTCGCCCGGAAGGTGCTGGGCGACGACCCGCGCGCGGTCCGTACGGTCTTCGTCGGAGGCGGTACGCCCACGCTGCTGGCCGCGGACGACCTCGTACGGATGCTGGGTGCCATCCGCGAGGAGTTCGGTCTGGCGCCGGACGCGGAGATCACGACGGAGGCGAACCCGGAGTCGGTCGACCCGGCCTACCTCACCACGCTCCGGGAGGGCGGCTTCAACCGGATCTCGTTCGGCATGCAGAGCGCGCGGCAGCATGTGCTGCGCGTGCTCGACCGTACGCACACCCCCGGCCGCCCCGAGGCGTGCGTCGCGGAGGCGCGGGCGGCCGGCTTCGAGCACGTGAACCTGGACCTGATCTACGGCACCCCGGGGGAGAGCGACGACGACTGGCGGGCCTCGCTGGACGCGGCGATCGGGGCGGGGCCGGACCATGTCAGCGCGTACGCGCTGATCGTGGAGGAGGGCACGCAGCTGGCTCGTCGTATCCGCCGGGGCGAGGTCCCGATGACCGACGACGACGTGCACGCCGACCGCTATCTGATCGCGGAGGAGGTGCTGTCGCAGGCGGGCTTCGACTGGTACGAGGTCTCCAACTGGGCCACCTCTCAGGCGGGCCGCTGCCTGCACAACGAGCTGTACTGGCGGGGCGCCGACTGGTGGGGGGCCGGTCCGGGGGCGCACTCGCACGTGGGCGGGGTGCGGTGGTGGAACGTGAAGCATCCGGGGGCGTACGCGGCGGCGCTGGCGTCGGGGAGGTCGCCGGGGGCCGGGCGGGAGCTGCTGTCCGACGAGGACCGGCGCGTGGAGCGCGTCCTGCTGGAGCTGAGGCTGCGGGAGGGGGCGCCGCTGGGGCTGCTGAAGGAGCAGGGCCTCGCGGCTTCGCGCCGGGCGCTGGCGGACGGACTCCTGCAGGAGGGGCCGTACGAGGAGGGGCGGGCCGTGCTGACGCTGCGCGGGCGGCTGCTGGCGGACGCGGTGGTGCGGGACCTGGTGGACTGATCACTCCGGCGAGTGAATGGGCCTGGGACGGCAGGTGGGCGCCTGTCCCCGTTCGTAGGGTGCCGGCTGTGGCTGATCGCAGACTGATCAAGTTTCTGGAGGAGTTCGAGGCCCCTCAGGGCATCAGGGTTGAGCTTCTCCGGGAGGAAATCGTGATGACGACCAGCCCTGACCTGGTGCACAACATGATCGTGGAGGATGTGTCGGACCAGATCCCGCGCAGGCGCTGGTCCCGGCTCCAGACCCAGTACGTCGACATGCTCGACGGGGGCGGTGTGCTCCTGCCCGACTTGGTGGTGATCGAGCGCGGCGCCGTCCCGGACCGGGGGACGCGGGTGCCGTCCGAGGCCGTCACCGCATCCGTGGAGGTCGTCTCCAAGACGAGCGTGCACTGCGACTACAGGGTCAAGCCCTCCGTCTACGCGCAAGCAAGGGTGCCCGCCTACCTGGTCATCGACCCCGTGATGGCCCAGTGCGGGCTGTTCACTTAGCCCACGGGACATGGCCAGGACGCGGACTACCGATCCCGGCGTGTCACCAGGTTCGGCGACCACCTCACACCGGTGGAGCCACTCGGCATCGAGCTCGACACCAGCGAATTCGCCACCTACGAGAACGTCAGGCCCCACCGCTACCCGTGACGAAGTCGATCAGCTCCTCCACCCGCCCCAGCAACTCCGGCTCCAGGTCCTTGTAGGACCCCACCCGCCGCAGGATCGCCTGCCACACCGCCCCGGTGTTCTCCGACGGCCAGCCCAGCGCCCGGCACACCCCCGTCTTCCAGTCCTGGCCCTTCGGCACCGTCGGCCACGCCGGAATGCCCAGCGCCGCCGGCTTCACCGCCTGCCAGATGTCGATGTACGGGTGGCCCACCACCAGCGCGTGATCACTCGTCACCGACTCCGCGATCCGCCACTCCTTCGTGCCCGGGACGAGGTGGTCCACGAGCACGCCCAACCGCGCGTCCGGACCCGGCGCGAACGCGGACACGATCGACGGCAGGTCGTCCACGCCCTCCAGGTACTCCACGACCACGCCCTCGATGCGCAGGTCGTCGCCCCACACCTTCTCGACCAGCTCGGCGTCGTGCCGGCCCTCGACGTAGATGCGGCCGGCCCGGGCAACCCGGGCGCGGGCGCCGGGCACGGCGACGGAACCGGAGGCCGTACGGGCGGGTCGTACCGGAGCCGAGGACGACGACGGCCGTACGAGCGTCACCACCCGCCCCTCCAGCAGGAAGCCGCGCGGTTCCAGCGGGAACACCCGGTGCTTGCCGAAGCGGTCCTCCAGCGTCACCGTGCCCGCCTCGCAGCGGATCACCGCCCCGCAGAACCCGGTGCCGGGCTCCTCCACGACCAGACCCGGCTCGGCCGGTACCTCCGGCACCGGCTGCTGCTTCTTCCACGGAGGGGTCAGGTCGGCGGAGTACTGGCGCATTCGGATGACGATAGGAGAACCGGCGGACCCGTGCCTACGACACGCCGAAGCGGCGGGCCAGCTCGTCGCGTTGCCGGCGCACGAACGCCGCGTCCACCACCGCTCCGTGACCGGGCACGTACAGCGCGTCCGCACCGCCCAGCGACAGGAGCCGGTCGAGGGCGTCCGGCCAGCGGGACGGGACCGCGTCCGGGCCGGCCTGGGGCTCGCCGGACTCCTCGACCAGGTCGCCGCAGAAGACCACCTCCGGATCCCCCGGCACCAGCACCGCGAGATCGTGGGCCGTGTGCCCCGGCCCCACGTTCGCCAGCAGCGCCTGGCGGCCGTCCCCCAGGTCCAGCGTCCACTCGCCGGAGACCGGATGCCGGGGCGGGGCCAGCGCGTCCACCGCCTCGTCGGCGTCGGCGACCGGCAGGCCGTTCCGCACCGCGTCCAGGCGCAGCTCCTCGCGCTCGTACGCGAAGACCGCGTCCAGACCCACCGCGCCGTACACCTCCGCCCCCGCGAACGCCGCCGCCCCGAAGACGTGGTCGAAATGGGGGTGCGTCAGCGCGAGATGGGTCACACGGCCGCCGGCCAGCTCCTCGGCCCGCGCCCGCAGCCGCGCGCCCTCCGCCAGGCTGGAACCGGCGTCCACCATCAGCGCCGTACCGGCCCCCAGGACCAGCCCTGCCGTGCAGTCCCAGCCCGGGAGGCGGCAGCGTCCGACACCGGCGGCCAGCCGCTCCCACCCCAGCTCTTCCCAAGTCACCGTCATACCGCGACGCTAGCCCCAGGAGCCGCCGCGACCGCACCGACCTTGCCCCGGGTGTACCCGACAGCCGTACACTGGGGCCGGGAACGCTGGCACTCGCGTGCGAAGAGTGCCAGGCGGACGGACCGCGGAACAGAGGGGACGACGTGCTGGAGGTGCGCGCGGATGCTGAGTGAACGCAGGCTTCAGGTGCTGCGCGCCATCGTCCAGGACTACGTCGGCACCGAGGAGCCGGTCGGGTCGAAGGCCCTGACCGAGCGGCACAACCTCGGGGTCTCCCCGGCGACGGTCCGCAACGACATGGCGGCCCTGGAGGACGAGGGGTTCATCGCGCAGCCGCACACCAGCGCGGGACGCATCCCCACCGACAAGGGCTACCGGCTGTTCGTGGACAAGCTGGCGGGCGTCAAGCCGATGACCGCGCCCGAGCGGCGGGCCATCCAGAACTTCCTGGAGGGCGCCGTCGACCTCGACGACGTCGTGGCGCGCACGGTGCGGCTGCTCGCGCAGCTGACCCGGCAGGTCGCCGTCGTGCAGTACCCGTCCCTGACCCGGTCCACCGTCCGGCACGTGGAGCTGCTCTCGCTCGCTCCCGCGCGCGTGATGCTCGTGCTGATCACGGACACCGGACGGGTCGAGCAGCGGATGGTCGACTGCCCGGCGCCGTTCGGCGAGGCCTCGCTCGCGGACCTGCGGGCGCGGCTGAACAGCCGGGTCGCGGGCCGTCGGTTCACCGATGTGCCGAGGTTGGTCGAGGACCTGCCGGAGGCCTTCGACGCCGAGGACCGCGGTACGGTCTCGACGGTGCTCTCCACTCTCCTGGAGACACTCGTCGAGGAGAACGAGGAGCGGCTGATGATCGGCGGCACCGCCAATCTCACCCGCTTCGGGCATGACTTTCCCCTCACGATCCGGCCCGTCCTGGAGGCCCTGGAGGAGCAGGTCGTGCTCCTCAAGCTCCTCGGCGAGGCGAAGGATCCGGGCGTGACCGTGCGCATCGGGCACGAGAACGCCCACGAGGGGCTCAACTCCACCTCGGTGGTGTCGGTGGGCTACGGTTCGGGCGGCGAGGCGGTTGCCAAGCTCGGCGTGGTCGGACCGACCCGCATGGACTACCCGGGAACGATGGGAGCGGTACGCGCAGTGGCACGGTACGTCGGACAGATCCTGGCGGAGTCGTAAGTGGCCACGGACTACTACGCCGTTCTCGGCGTGCGCCGCGACGCGTCGCAGGATGAGATCAAGAAGGCGTTCCGCCGGCTCGCGCGCGAGCTGCACCCGGACGTCAACCCCGATCCGAAGACCCAGGAGCGGTTCAAGGAGATCAACGCCGCTTACGAGGTGCTGTCGGACCCGCAGAAGAAGCAGGTCTACGACCTCGGCGGCGACCCGCTCTCGCAGTCCGGCGGCGCCGGTGCGGGCGGCTTCGGGGCCGGTGGCTTCGGCAACTTCTCCGACATCATGGACGCGTTCTTCGGCACGGCGTCGCAGCGCGGCCCGCGCTCGCGCACCCGGCGCGGCCAGGACGCGATGATCCGCATCGAGGTCGAGCTGGACGAGGCGGCCTTCGGGACGACCAAGGACATCCAGGTCGACACCGCGATCGTCTGCAACACCTGCAACGGTGAGGGCGCGGCGCCCGGTACGACGGCGCAGACGTGTGACATGTGCCGGGGCCGCGGTGAGGTCTCGCAGGTCACCCGGTCCTTCCTGGGCCAGGTCATGACCTCGCGCCCCTGCCCGCAGTGCCAGGGCTTCGGCACCGTGGTCCCGACCCCGTGCCCGGAGTGCGCCGGCGACGGCCGGGTCCGCTCCCGCCGCACGCTCACCGTCAAGATCCCGGCCGGTGTCGACAACGGCACCCGGATCCAGCTCGCCGGTGAGGGCGAGGTCGGGCCCGGCGGCGGTCCCGCCGGAGACCTGTACGTCGAGATCCACGAGCTGCCGCACCCGATGTTCCAGCGGCGCGGTGACGACCTGCACTGCACGGTGACGCTCCCGATGACGGCGGCGGCGCTCGGCACCAAGGTGCCGCTGGAGACGCTGGACGGCATGGAGGAGGTCGACATCCGGCCCGGCACCCAGTCCGGCCAGTCGATCCCGCTGCACAACCGGGGCGTCACGCATCTGCGCGGCGGCGGCCGGGGCGACCTGATCGTGCACGTCGAGGTGCAGACCCCGACCAAGCTGGACCCCGAGCAGGAGCGACTGCTGCGCGAGCTGGCCAAACTGCGCGGCGAGGAACGTCCGCAGGGGCAGTTCCAGCCGGGGCAGCAGGGGCTGTTCAGCAGGCTGAAGGACGCGTTCAACGGGCGCTGAGACAGGGGGTACGGGGTGCTGCGGCACCCCGTATGCCGTTGTCCTATGCCATGAGAAGCCCCGATTCGGACTTGTTCGAAGGACGTGACAACATGCGGTCATGTCCTCCGCGCTGACCGATCTCTTCCCCCACCCGATCGTGCAGGCCCCCATGGCGGGCGGAGTCTCCGTCCCGCAGCTCGCCGCCGCCGTCTCCGAGGCCGGTGGTCTCGGGTTCCTCGCCGCCGGATACAAGACCGCCGACGGCATGTACCAGGAGATCAAGCAGCTGCGGGGGCTCACGAACCGCCCCTTCGGCGTGAATGTGTTCATGCCGCAGCCCGAGCATGCCGAGTCGGGTGCCCTGGAGGTCTACGCCCACCAGCTGGCCGGCGAGGCCGCCTGGTACGAGACCGAGCTGGGCGACCCGGACAGCGGCCGGGACGACGGCTACGACGCCAAGCTCGCCGTGCTCCTCGACAACCCGGTGCCGGTGGTCTCCTTCCACTTCGGTGTGCCGAGCCGGGAGGTGTTCGACAGGCTGCGCCGGGCGGGAACCTTCACCCTGGTCACCGCCACCACCGCCGAGGAGGCCCGCGCCGTGGAGCGGGCCGGCGCGGACGCGGTGATCGCGCAGGGCGTGGAGGCCGGCGGTCACCAGGGAACGCACCGGGACCTCCCCGAGAACGACGGCTCCGGCATCGGGCTGCTCCCGCTGGTGGCGCAGATCCGGGAGGCCGTGCGGATCCCGGTCGTCGCCGCCGGCGGCATCATGCGCGGCGGCCAGATCGCCGCCGTCCTCGCGGCCGGCGCGAGCGCGGCCCAGCTGGGCACCGCCTTTCTCGCCACGCCCGAGTCCGGTGCCAACGCCCTGCACAAGCAGGCGCTGACCAACCCCCTGTACGCGCGCACCGAGTTGACCCGCGCCTTCTCCGGCAGACCGGCCCGCGGACTGGTCAACCGGTTCCTGCGTGAGCACGGCCCGTACGCCCCCGCCGCCTACCCGGAGATCCACCACCTCACCGCGCCGCTGCGCAAGGCCGCCGCCAAGGCCGGGGACGCGCAGGGCATGGCGCTGTGGGCGGGCCAGGGCCACCGGATGGCCCGCGACCTGCCGGCCGGGCGGCTGGTGGAGGTGCTGGCCGACGAACTCGACGCCGCCCGGACAGCGTTGTCGGCCAAGGGAGGCCTGCGATGACCGCGCCGGTGTTCGTCGTCGACTCGCTGGAAGGCGTGGGCCCCGGTTCGGTCGTCGACGTCACGGGTCCCGAGGGGCGGCACGCGGTCTCCGTACGGCGGTTGCAGCCCGGCGAGAACGTGGTGCTGACGGACGGCAAGGGCCGGGGCGCGGCCGGGGTCGTCGTCAGCGTGTCGGGCAAGGACCACCTGGTGGTCGAGCCGTTCGAGTTCCCTGTGGAGCCGGAGCCCAGCCCCCGGATCACCGTCGTCCAGGCGCTCCCGAAGGGCGACCGGGGCGAACTCGCCGTCGAGACCATGACGGAGACCGGCGTCGACGCGATCGTGCCCTGGCAGGCCGCCCGCTGCATCACCCAGTGGAAGGGCGACCGGGGCCTGAAGGCACTCGCCAAGTGGCGGGCCACCGCCCGCGAGGCCGGCAAGCAGGCCCGTCGGCTGCGCTTCCCCGAGGTCGCGGACGCGGCGGGCACCAAGCAGGTGGCCGCACTTCTCGCCAAGGCCGACTTCGCCGCCGTGCTGCACTCCGACTTCGAGCACGTCAGCGAGCCGCTGGCCACCGCCCAACTCCCGGCCCGGGGCGAGATCGTGCTGGTCGTCGGCCCCGAAGGGGGTGTGGCACGCGACGAGCTGGCGCTCTTCGAGGAGGCGGGCGCGAAGGCGTGCGTGCTCGGTCCTACCGTGTTGCGTACATCGACCGCCGGCACCGCCGCCGTGGCCCTGCTCCTGGGCCGCACCGGCCGCTGGTCCTGACACCGCCTGGGGACACACCGTGGAACTCGCCCAAGTACGCCTCCTGGTCACCGACTTCGCCGCCTGCTACCGCTTCTACGCCGACGTCCTCGGCCTCAAGCCGCAGTCAGGGGCGACCGAGGGCCCGTACGAGAAGTTCAGCCCGCACTCCGGTTCCGCGGGCATCGCGCTGCAGGACCGCTCGATGATGGCGGAGGTCCTCCGGGAGCTGGGCGAGACCGCCACCGGCCACCGCTCCCTGGTCGTCCTGCGCGTCGACGACCTGGACGCCTACGCTGCGGAGATCACCGCCCGTGGTGCCGTTCTGCTGCACGGCCCGGCTCCCATGACCGACCGCATGCGCGTGGCCCACCTCAAGGATCCGGAGGGCAACCTGGTGGAACTCCAGGAGTGGCTGCTGATGCGCGGTTAGCTCCGCCGGTTCGGCCTGCGGGCGCTGTGCGTGGCCGTATGCCCCCTTCCGTGCCGCCCGTGCCGGTGGGACGCTGCCCTCCATGGGGGTTGTGAGAGGGAACCGACGCGGGGCGCGGGCCATGGCCGTCGCCGGGCTGGTCGTGGGGGCCGGGGCCGCCGTGGTGGCGTGTCAGCCCACCGGTCTCAGTTCCGCCTCCGCCGCGTACACCACCGAGACCACGGCCACGGCCAGGCTCAAGCAGCAGCACGTCGACGTCCGTTGGCTCACCTGCACCGGGAGCCACGGGGGCGGCTCGGCCGGGAAGTCGCCCGCCCCGAGCGAGAGCACGGTCGTCTCCGTCGACTGCCGGGGTGAGACGAGGGACGGGCGGAAGATCACCGTCACGGGGCAGGTGACCAAGGCCGTCGACGGGGCCTGCGTGCGCGGGGACCTGACCGCCGAGGTCGGCGGCAGGCAGGTGTTCCACGTCAGCGGGCTCGGCGACTGCGGTGCCAGGCCCGGACCGACGTACAAGCCGCCCACGTATCAGCCGGGAGGCGGGAAGCCGACCGTGACGGTCACCGTCACCCGGACCGTGTGGTGCAAGGGCGACCCCACCTGCTGGCCCGTGCAGGGCAAGTGATCGGAACCGCGAGCGGGGTGCGCCGGTCACTGCGTACAGTGACGGAGTGACTCAGGGTGCCGCGTATCTTCGATTTCCCCATGTACACGGCGACTTGGTGACCTTCGTCGCCGAGGACGACGTATGGCTCGCGCCGCTCGACGGCGGCCGGGCCTGGCGGGTCAGCGCCGACAACAGGCCGGTGACCACGCCCCGGATGTCCCCGGACGGGCGGCACCTCGCCTGGACCTCCACCCGCGACGGCGCGCCCGAGGTGCACGTCGCCCCCGTCGACGGCGGCCCCGCCGCCCGTCTGACGTACTGGGGCAACCGCCGTACCGAGGTCAGGGGTTGGACCGCCGACGGACGGGTGCTCGCGCTCGGCGCGCACGGCCGCCACACCTTCCGGCACAGCTGGGCGCACGCCGTCCCGCTGGACGGCGGACCCGCCGAGGCCCTGCCGTACGGCCCGGTCGGCGATGTGGCCTCCGGCCCGGCCACCGTGCTGCTGTCCGCGCCGATGGGCCGTGAGGCCGCCCACTGGAAGCGCTACCGGGGCGGCACGGCGGGCAAGTTGTGGATCGACCGGGAGGGGAGCGGGGAGTTCGTCCGGCTGCACGAGGACCTCGACGGGAACATCGAGTGCCCGGTGTGGGCGGGGGACCGGATCGCGTTCCTCTCCGACCACGAGGGCACCGGCGCTCTGTACTCCTCCCTCGCCGACGGCTCCGGCCTGCGCCGCCACACCCCCCTCGACGGCTTCTACGCCCGGCACGCCTCCGGTGACGGCACCCGGCTCGTCTACGCCTCCGCCGGTGAACTGTGGCTCCTCGACGACCTGGAGGGCGCCGAGCCGCGCCGGCTGGACGTGCGGCTCGGCGGACCCCGGATCGACCTGCGCCCCCGCCCGGTGAACGCCGCCCGCTGGTTCGGCGAGGCGTCCCCCGACCACACCGCGCGCGGCAGCGCCGTCTGCGTGCGCGGCGGGATCCACTGGGTCACCCACCGCTCCGGACCCGCCCGTGCCCTCGCCGCCACCCCCGGCGTCCGCGCCCGGATGCCGCGCGCCTTCCGCGCCGAGGGCGAGGAGTGGGTGGTGTGGGTGACGGACGCCGAGGGCGACGACGCCCTGGAGTTCGCCCCGGCGACCGGGACCGTGCCGGGCGCCCCGCCCCGCCGCCTCGCCGCCGGACAGCTCGGCCGGGTCCTGGAGCTGGCCGTGGCCCCCGACGGCAGCCGGGCCGCCGTGGCCGCGCACGACGGGCGGCTGCTGCTCGTCGAGCGGGAGACCGGTGAGGTCCGCGAGGTGGACCGCAGCGACGACGGGGAGGTCTCCGGGCTCGCCTTCTCACCCGACTCCGCCTGGCTCGCCTGGGCCCACCCCGGCCCGCGCCCGCTCTCGCAACTGCGGATCGCCCACACCACCGACCTCTCGGTCACCGAGGCGACCCCGCTCCGCTTCCAGGACTACGCCCCCGCCTTCACCCTCGACGGCAAACACCTCGCCTTCCTCTCCAACCGGGCCTTCGACCCGGTCTACGACGAGCACGTCTTCGACCTCGCGTTCGTGGTCGGCGCCCGCCCGCACCTGATCACCCTGGCCGCCACCACCCCCTCGCCCTTCGGCCCGCAACGCCACGGCCGTCCCTTCGAGAGCCCCGACAAGGACGAGACCCCCGACAGCGAGGGCACCCCGGCCACCCGCATCGACCCCGAGGGCCTCGCCGACCGCATCGTCCCCTTCCCGGTGGAGGCCGGCCGGTACTCCACGCTCCGCGCCGCCAAGGACGGCGTGCTCTGGCTGCGCCACCCCGTGCAGGGTGTCCTCGGCGCCGCCCGCGCCCACCCCGAGGACCCCGACCCGCGCACCGGGCTGGAGCGCTACGACCTCGCCCAGCGGCGCCTGGAGCACCTGGCCTCCGACGCCGACCACTTCGAGGTCAGCGGCGACGGCAAACGCGTCCTGCTGTGGAGCGACGGCCGGCTCCGGGTCGTCCCCGGCGACCGCCGCACCGGCACCGACGACGACGGCGACACCAGCGTCTCCGTCGACCTCGCCCGCGTCCGGCAGACCCTCGACCCGGCCGCCGAGTGGCGGCAGATGTACGACGAGACCGGCCGCCTGATGCGCGACCACTTCTGGCGCCCCGACCTGGGCGGCGCCGACTGGACCGGCGTCCTCGACCGCTACCGCCCCCTCCTGGCCCGCCTCGCCACCCACAGCGACCTGACCGACCTGCTGTGGGAGGTGCACGGCGAACTCGGCACCTCGCACGCCTACGTCATCCCCTCCGGCGGCTCCGGCGGCGGCCCCCGGCACGGTCTGCTCGGCGCCGACATCTCCCGCCACCCGGACGGCAGTTGGCGCATCGACCGGATCCTGCCCGCGGAGACCTCCGACCCGGACGCCCGCTCCCCGCTCGCCGCGCCCGGAGTCGCCGTCCGCCCCGGCGACGCGATCATCGCCGTCGCCGGCCATCCCGTCGACCCGGTGACGGGACCGGGCCCGCTGCTCGTCGGCACGGCGGGCCACCCGGTGGAACTGACCGTCTCCCCGGCGGGCGGCGGCGAACCCCGCCACACCGTCGTCATCCCGATCGCCGACGAGGAGCCCCTGCGCTACCACGCCTGGGTCGCCGACCGGCGCGCCCACGTCCACGCGGCCTCCGGCGGCCGCCTCGGCTACCTCCACGTCCCCGACATGCAGGCCCCCGGCTGGGCGCAGATCCACCGCGACCTGCGCGTGGAAGTCGCCCGGGAGGGCCTGGTGGTCGACGTCCGCGAGAACCGCGGCGGCCACACCTCCCAGCTGGTCGTCGAGAAGCTGGCACGCCGCGTCATCGGCTGGGACCTGCCGCGCGGCATGCGCCCCACCAGCTACCCCCTCGACGCCCCGCGCGGCCCGGTCGTCGCCGTCGCCAACGAGTTCTCCGGCTCCGACGGCGACATCGTCAACGCGGCGATCAAGGCCCTCGGCATCGGCCCGGTCGTCGGCACCCGCACCTGGGGCGGTGTCATCGGCATCGACAGCCGCTACCGCCTGGTCGACGGCACCCTGGTCACCCAGCCGAAGTACGCGATCTGGCTGGAGGGGCTGGGCTGGGACGTCGAGAACCACGGGGTGGACCCCGACGTGGAGGTCGTACAGCGGCCCCAGGACTGGGCCGAGGGCCGTGATGCCCAACTGGACGAGGCGGTCAGGCTCGCGCTGGAGGCGCTGGAGGAGCGGCCGGCGAAAACCCCGCCGGGGATGCCGGCCTGATACGGCTACGATGCCCGGTAACGATCACCGGAGTGAGGAGGCACACGCATGCCAGGCGAAGCGCGGGACGACTGCCTGTTCTGCAAGATCGTCGCGGGGCACATCCCGGCCACGATCGTGCGCGAAACGGAAACCACCCTCGCCTTCCGGGACATAAACCCCCAGGCCCCCACCCACATCCTGGTGATCCCCAAGGCCCACTACAAGAACGCGGCCGAGCTCGCCGCCGGCGCCCCGCAGCTCGCCGCCGACGTCCTCGCCGAGACCCAGGCGGTCGCGGACGAGGAAAAGCTCGAGAGCTACCGCACCGTCTTCAACACCGGCAGCGGCGCCGGCCAGACCGTCTGGCACGCCCACGCGCACGTCCTGGGCGGCCGTGGCATGCAGTGGCCCCCCGGGTAACCAGCCGTGTCCGTACGTGAGTTGGTCGTCCTCGGCACCGCCAGCCAGGTCCCGACCCGGCACCGCAACCACAACGGCTACCTGCTGAGGTGGGACGGCCAGGGCATCCTGTTCGACCCCGGCGAGGGCACGCAGCGGCAGATGCTGCGCGCCGGGGTCGCCGCCCACGACCTGAACCGGATCTGCGTCACCCACTTCCACGGCGACCACTCCCTCGGCCTCGCCGGCGTCATCCAGCGGATCAACCTGGACCAGGTCCCGCACGAGGTCACCGCGCATTATCCGCGCTCCGGGCAGCGCTTCTTCGACCGCCTGCGCTACGCGACGGCCTACCGGGAGACGGTCCGCCTCACCGAGCAGCCGGTCGCCGCCGACGGCATCCTCGCGGTGACCGGGTCGTACACCCTGGAAGCCCGCAGGCTGTCGCATCCCGTCGAGTCCTACGGCTACCGGCTGATCGAACCCGACGGCCGCCGCGTGCTGCCCGACCGGCTCGCCGCGCACGGGATCAAGGGCCCGGACGTCGGGCGGCTGCAGCGCGAGGGCCGGCTCGGGGACGTGGCGCTGGAGGACGTCAGCGAGGTGCGGCGCGGGCAGCGTTTCGCGTTCGTCATGGACACCCGGCTCTGCGACGGCGTCCACGCGCTCGCGGAGGACTGCGACCTGCTCGTCATCGAGTCGACCTTCCTCGACGAGGACACCCCCCTCGCCGTCGAGCACGGTCATCTGACGGCCGGCCAGGCGGCGGCGGTCGCCCGGGACGCGGGCGTACGGCACCTCGTCCTCACCCACTTCAGCCAGCGCTACACCGAACCGGAGGAGTTCGAGCGGCAGGCGCGGGCGGCCGGTTTCGAGGGGGAGCTGACCGTGGCGCACGATCTGCAGCGGGTGCCGGTTCCGAAACGGCGATAAAACACCCGTACGATGCTTTGATGCCCCTCCCGAAAGCAGAACTGCACCTCCACATCGAAGGCACTCTGGAGCCGGAGCTGGCGTTCGAGCTGGCCGCCCGCAACGGCGTCGAGCTGCCGTACGCCGACACGGCCGCGCTGCGCGAGGCCTACCGGTTCGACGACCTCCAGTCCTTTCTGAACCTGTACTACGAGCTGATGGCCGTCCTGCGGACCGAGCAGGACTTCGCCGACCTGGCCCACGCCTACCTGGCCCGTGCCGCCGCGCAGGGCGTGCGGCACGCGGAGATCTTCTTCGACCCGCAGGCCCATCTCGCCCGGGGCGTGTCCATGGGCACGGTCGTGGAGGGGCTGTGGCGGGCGCTCGGCAGCAGCGAGCGGAACCACGGCGTCTCCACCAGGCTCATCCTGTGCTTCCTGCGCGACGAGTCCGCCGAGTCGGCGCTGGACACCCTGCGCGCCGCCGAGCCGTACCTGGACCGGATCACCGGCGTCGGCCTGGACTCCGCCGAGGTCGGGCACCCGCCGGTGAAGTTCCGCGAGGTGTACGAGACCGCCGCCGGGCTCGGGCTGCGCCGCGTCGCGCACGCCGGTGAGGAGGGGCCGCCGGAGTACATCAGTGAGGCCCTGGACGTGCTCGGCGTGGAGCGCGTCGACCACGGGCTGCGCTGCATGGAGGACCCGGAGCTGGTCGAGCGGCTGGTGCGGGAGCGGATCCCGCTCACCCTGTGCCCGCTGTCCAACGTCCGCCTGCGAACCGTCGACACCCTCGCCGACCATCCGCTCCCCGCCATGCTCGACGCCGGGCTGCTGTGCACGGTCAACTCCGACGACCCGGCGTACTTCGGCGGGTACGCGGGCGACAACTTCGCGGCCGTGCACCGCACCCTGGGCCTGTCCGAGGACCGGCTGCGCGAGCTGGCCCGCAACTCCTTCCTCGCCTCCTTCCTGGAGGACGACGAGGAGCGCCGGGCCCGCTACCTCGCCGAGGTGGAGGCGTACGAGTTCTGAGGCGGGTGGGGTTTGCCCAGTGCCGCCCGGGGTAAGAAAGCCCCACTGTGTTCTCATGTGTGGACGGCATTCACAAAGGGGGATGGCCGGATGGGCGGCGGTCGTAGGAGTCTCGCTGTGACCCGTGACCTGGCCGTCGCCGAGGTGCGGCTGACGCCGGTCCTGGTCGCCGACCCGCCGTTGCTGAACACCCAGGGCGTGCACCAGCCGTACACCCCGCGGCTGATCGTGGAGATCGTCACCGCCGACGGGATCACCGGGCTCGGCGAGACCTACGGCGACACCAGGTACCTGGAACTGGCCCGCCCGCTGGCCGAACGGCTCACCGGACGGTCGGTCATGGACGTGAACGGTCTGTTCGGGATCGACCTCGGCGTGGACGAGTCACGGACCGACGGACAGGTCGACGCCGGCGGGCTGCGCGGGGTGCAGACCGCCGACAAGCTGCGGCTGTCGGTGCTGTCCGCCTTCGAGGTCGCCTGCCTGGACGCCCAGGGCAAGGCGCTCGGGCTGCCCGTGCACGCGCTGCTCGGCGGCAAGGTGCGCGACGCCGTGGAGTACAGCGCCTATCTGTTCTACAAGTGGGCCGGCCATCCGGCGGGCGTGGCCTGCGAACCGGACGACTGGGGAGCCGCCCTCGACCCGGCCGGGGTGGTGGCGCAGGCGCGGCTGTTCAAGGAGCGGTACGGGTTCACGTCGTTCAAGCTCAAGGGCGGTGTCTTCGCGCCCGACGAGGAGATCGCGGCCGTACGGGCCCTCGCCGAGGCCTTCCCCGGGCACCCGCTGCGCCTCGACCCCAACGGCGCCTGGTCGGTGGCGACCTCGCTGAAGGTGGCGGCCGGACTCGGGGACGTCCTGGAGTACCTGGAGGACCCGACGCTCGGTACGGCCGCGATGGCCGAGGTGTCGGCGGGTACGGAGGTCCCGCTCGCCACGAACATGTGCGTGACCACCTTCGGGGAGATCAAGGAGGCCTTCACGCGCGACGCCGTGCAGGTCGTGCTCTCCGACCACCACTACTGGGGCGGGCTGCGCAACACCCGGCAACTCGCCGCGATCTGCGCCGCCTTCGGGGTCGGGGTGTCGATGCACTCCAACACCCACCTGGGGATCAGCCTCGCCGCGATGACCCAGGTCGCGGCCACGGTCCCCGGTCTCCACCACGCGTGCGACTCCCACTACCCCTGGCAGTCCGAGGACGTCCTCACCGAGCGGCTCGCGTTCCGCGGCGGGAAGGTCACGGTCTCCGACGCCCCCGGTCTTGGCGTCGAGCTGGACCGGGACGAGCTGGCCCGGCTGCACCGGCGGTGGGCCGAGGACGACGGCTCGCTGCGGGACCGCGACGACGCGGCGGCGATGCGGGCGGCCGAACCGGGCTGGCGGCAACCGGCGATGCCCCGCTGGTAACCGCCGGTGCGGCCGGGCACTGGTGCACACTGGCCAGATCCGCACCACGCCAGGGAGCGCACCGTGACCCCGTCGCACACTCTCACCGGAGAGGAACCGGAACACCTCACCCAGGCCGCGCGCTGTCGGTCCCAGATCGACCCGCTCGCCGCGCTGCGCGCGCCCGGTGACCCGCCCTGGGACGTGTACCTGACGGGCACGGTCTTCCTCGACATCATCTTCACCGGCCTGGACTCGGCGCCCGTGCGCGGCACCGAGTCCTGGGCCCGGGGCATGGGTTCCAGCCCCGGCGGGGTCGCCAACATGGCCACGGCCCTGGCCCGGCTCGGACTGCGGACCTCCCTGGCCGCGGCCTTCGGGGACGACCACTACGGCGAGTACTGCTGGGACGCGCTCGAACAGGGTGAGGGCATCGATCTGACGGCATCCCGGACCGTGCCCGGCTGGCACTCGCCGGTGACGGTGTCCATGGCGTACGAGGGTGAGCGGACGATGGTGTCCCACGGACACGAGCCGCCGCCCGAGGCCGTGTTCGGCGCGGAGGGGGCCCCGGCGCGCCCGCCCCGCGCGCGTGCGGCCGTCGCCTCGCTGACGCCCGGTACGCGGGCGCCGTGGATCGCGCAGGCCGCACGGAAGGGCACCCGGATCTTCGCCGACGTCGGCTGGGACGAGACCGGGGCGTGGGACATGGCCGGGCTCGCCGACCTGGAGCACTGCGAGGCGTTCCTGCCGAACGCGGAGGAGGCGAAGCGGTACACGGGGACCGACTGCCCGCGGCTCGCCGCGCATGCCCTGACCGCGTACGTGCCGGTGGCCGTCGTGACGCTCGGGTCGGAGGGGGCGTACGCGGTGGACCGGCGGACGGGGGAGGCGGCGGAGGTGCCGGCGATCGCCGTGGAGGCGCTGGATCCGACGGGGGCGGGGGACGTCTTCGTCGCCGGGTTCGTGACGGGGTCGCTGGCGGGGTGGCCGCTGGCGGACCGGCTGGCGTTCGCCGGGCTCACGGCGGCCTTGTCGGTGCAGGAGTTCGGCGGGTCCCTGTCCGCGCCGGGGTGGTCGGAGATCGGCGCGTGGTGGCGGCGGGTGCAGTCCCTGCCGGGTCAGGAGCCGACGGCCCTGGAGCGGTACCGGTTTCTCGACGGGCTGGTGCCGGAGGTGCTGGACCGGCCCTGGCCGCTGCGCCGTGCCGTGCCGACCATCGGGTTCCGCCGGTCCGGCTGAGCGCCCGGGGCGGCTTCCCGGCAAAAAGCCCTACGGGCTTGTCTGTGCACCGTCGTACCCTGGAAGCGCGAGGCCGCCCTCAGCGGCGCGGCCGTGACAAGGAGGAAGCGCAGGCCTTCAGCGCCGGCCCATGACACAGACACCCACAGCTCACACCACCCCCGCGCAGGAGCAGGCGAGAGCGCAGTTCACCGTCCCCGCCCAGCACCCCATGGTGACCGTGCTGGGTTCCGGCGACTCCCTCCTGCGCGTGATCGAGAGGGCCTTCCCGGCGGCCGACATACATGTCCGGGGCAATGAGATCAGCGCGGTTGGCGACCCCGTCGACGTCGCCCTCATTTCGCGCGTGTTCGACGAGATGATGCTGGTGCTCCGCACCGGGCAGCCGATGACGGAGGACGCAGTGGAACGCTCGATCGCCATGCTCAAGGCGAGCGAGAACGGGACGAGCGACGGGCCGGAGACCCCGGCGCAGGTGCTCACGCAGAACATCCTGTCCTCGCGCGGGCGCACCATCCGCCCGAAGACCCTCAACCAGAAGCGGTACGTCGACGCGATCGACAAGCACACGATCGTCTTCGGCATCGGGCCGGCCGGTACCGGCAAGACCTACCTGGCCATGGCCAAGGCCGTACAGGCCCTGCAGTCCAAGCAGGTCAACCGGATCATCCTCACCCGCCCCGCCGTGGAGGCCGGTGAGCGGCTCGGCTTCCTGCCCGGCACGCTCTACGAGAAGATCGACCCGTACCTGCGCCCGCTGTACGACGCGCTGCACGACATGCTCGACCCGGACTCCATTCCACGGCTCATGGCCGCCGGGACCATCGAGGTCGCGCCGCTCGCCTACATGCGTGGCCGCACGCTCAACGACGCCTTCATCATCCTGGACGAGGCCCAGAACACGAGCCCCGAGCAGATGAAGATGTTCCTCACCCGCCTCGGCTTCGACTCGAAGATCGTGATCACGGGTGACGTGACCCAGGTCGACCTCCCGGACGGCACCAAGAGCGGTCTGCGGCAGGTGCAGGAGATCCTGGAGGGCGTCGAGGACGTCCACTTCTCCCGGCTGTCGTCCCACGATGTCGTACGGCACAAGCTGGTGGGCCGTATCGTCGACGCGTACGAGAAGTACGACGACAAGCACGGCACCCAGAACGGCGCGCACAAGGTGCAGGGCCGGGGCAAGGCCGGACACAAGGGGAAGTAGACCAGCACGACCATGTCGATCGACGTCAACAACGAGTCCGGCACCGAGGTCGACGAGCAGGCGATCCTCGACATCGCCCGCTACGCGCTCGCGCGGATGCGCATCCACCCGCTCTCCGAGCTCTCGGTGATCGTCGTGGACGCCGACGCCATGGAGCAGCTCCACATCCAGTGGATGGATCTGCCGGGGCCGACCGATGTCATGTCGTTCCCGATGGACGAGCTGCGGCCGCCGTCCAAGGACGACGACGAGCCGCCGCAGGGGCTGCTCGGTGACATCGTGCTCTGCCCCGAGGTCGCCAAGAAGCAGGGCGAGGAAGCGCCGACCCAGCACTCCATGGACGAGGAGCTGCAGCTGCTCACCGTCCATGGCGTGCTGCACCTGCTCGGGTACGACCACGAGGAGCCCGACGAGAAGGCCGAGATGTTCGGGCTGCAGGCGGCCATCGTGGACGGCTGGCGGGCCGAGCGGGGGCTGACCGGGCCGTCCCCGGCGCCGACCGTCTCGTAAGCGGGCCGCATGTCTCCGCAGATCGTGGTCGGCGCGATCGCGCTGGTCGTCGTCGCCTGGCTCGCCGCCTGCGCGGAGGCGGGCCTCGCCCGGGTCTCCAGCTTCCGCGCCGAGGAGGCCGTCAAGTCCGGGCGGCGCGGCAGCGCCAAGCTGGCCCAGGTCGCCGCCGACCCCACCCGCTATCTGAACGTGGCCCTGCTGGTCCGCGTCGGCTGCGAGATGGCGGCCGCGGCCCTGGTGACGTACGCCTGCCTGGAGGAGTTCACCGCCACCTGGCAGGCGCTGCTGGTCGCCATCGGGGTGATGGTGCTGGTGTCGTACGTCGCCGTGGGTGTGTCGCCGCGCACCATCGGCCGCCAGCACCCGCTGAACACGGCGACGGTGTCCGCGTACGTGCTGCTGCCGCTCGCCAGGATCATGGGCCCGATCCCGTCCCTGCTGATCCTCATCGGCAACGCGCTCACACCCGGCAAGGGCTTCCGGCGCGGTCCCTTCGCCTCCGAGGCGGAGCTGCGTGCGCTGGTCGACCTCGCCGAGCAGGAGTCGCTGATCGAGGACGACGAGCGCCGGATGGTGCACTCGGTCTTCGAGCTGGGGGACACGCTCGTCCGCGAGGTCATGGTGCCGCGCACCGACCTGGTCACCATCGAGCGCTTCAAGACCATCCGGCAGGCCCTCACCCTCGCGCTGCGCTCCGGTTTCTCCCGGATCCCGGTCACCGGCGAGAGCGAGGACGACATCGTCGGGATCGTGTACCTGAAGGACCTGGTCCGCAAGACGCACATCAGCCGGGACGCGGAGAGCGACCTGGTCTCGACCGCCATGCGGCCCGCCGTGTTCGTGCCCGACACCAAGAACGCCGGTGACCTGCTGCGCGAGATGCAGAAGGAACGCAACCACGTCGCCGTCGTCATCGACGAGTACGGCGGCACCGCCGGCATCGTCACCATCGAGGACATCCTGGAGGAGATCGTCGGCGAGATCACCGACGAGTACGACCGGGAGCTCCCGCCGGTCGAGGACCTCGGCGACAACCGCTTCCGGGTCACCGCCCGCCTGGACATCACCGACCTCGGCGAGCTGTACGGTCTGGAGGAGTACGACGACGAGGACGTGGAGACCGTCGGCGGACTGCTCGCCAAGGCCCTCGGCCGGGTCCCCATCGCGGGGGCGTCCGCCGAGGTGGAACTGCCCGACGAGCGCCGGCTGAGGCTGACCGCGGAGGCCGCGGCCGGCCGCCGGAACAAGATCGTGACCGTTCTGGTCGAGCCCGCCGGGAAGGACGAGGAGGAGCCCGAGTGAGCCCCGGGGAACTGCGCGCCTTCTGCCTGTCCTTCAACGCGGCCGTGGAGGACTTCCCGTTCAACCCCGAGACGTCGGTCTTCAAGGTGCTGGGCAAGATGTTCGCCCTGGCCGAGCTGGGCGCGCGGCCCCTGACGGTCAACCTCAAGTGCGACCCGGAGGACGCGGTGCGGCTGCGCGCGGAGCACGAGGGGCTGATCGTCCCCGGCTACCACATGAACAAGCGGCACTGGAACACCGTGACGGTCGACGGCGCACTCCCCGAGCGGCTGGTGAAGGAGCTGATCGAGGACTCGTACGACCTCGTCGTCGCGGGGCTGCCGAGGGCGGAGCGGCTGCGGCTGGACCGGCCGTAATCGCGTTGCCCGCAGGCGCGGGCCTGCTGTCGAATCAGGGGCATGACCATGCGATATCCGCGCCCTCTGCGCCCCGGTGACCGAATAGGTGTGACGTCCCCGTCCAGCGGGGTGGCCGACAAGCTGCGCGCCCGCCTCGACCTGGCGGTACGGGACCTCGAGGAACGTGGCTACGAGGTGGTTGTCGGCCGGTGCATGGACGGCTCGACCCACCTCAGCGCGCCGGCCGCCGAGCGCGCGGCCGAGCTGACCGGGATGCTCACTGATCCGGAGATACGGGCCGTCGTGCCGCCGTGGGGCGGGGAGACCGCCATCGATCTGCTGCCGCTGCTCGACTTCGAGGCGATCCGGCGCGCCGAGCCGACCTGGGTCGTCGGGTACTCGGACATGTCGACGGTCATCACCCCGCTGACCCTGCTGACGGGAGTCGCCACCGTCCACGGGAACAACCTCATGGACACGCCCTACCGGACGCCGGAAGGGGTGCTGTCCTGGCTGGACATCGTGGCCGCGCCGCAGGGGCAGCCGTTCGCCCAGACGCCGCCCGGCCGGTACCGGTCCGCTCGCTACGACGACTGGGTCGGGCACCCCGGGATCCGCGACCTCACCCTCGACGCCGAGGGCACCTGGACGAGGCTCGACGGCGACGGTGACGTGGACGTCGAGGGCCGGCTGATCGGCGGCTGCGTCGAGACCGTCGCCCACCTCGCTGGCACCCCGTACCTGGACCTGACGCGGTTCGCCGGGGACGAGCCGCTGCTCGTCTACGTCGAGGCCTGCGAGGACAACGCGTTCACCATCTGCCGCCACCTGCACGGCATGCGTCTCGCTGGTTTCTTCGACCGCGCGGCCGCCGTCCTCGTCGGCCGTACCCACGCCCCCGACAGTGCCACCCTCACCCAGGACGAGGCCGTCCTCGACGCGCTGGGGCCGCTGGGCGTGCCGATCGTCGCCGACGTCGAGTGCGGGCATGTCGCGCCCTGCCTTCCCCTGGTCAACGGCGCGCGCGGCCGTGTGGTGCACACGGCCGCGCGGAGCGTGATCGTTCAGACCCTGGACTGACGCCGGCCCCGGCGCAGGCCCAGGCCGGCCAGGACGGCGGTGGCCAGGACGATCGCCGCGTCCAGGGCGAGGACCGTGTGGACGCCGCTCATCAGGTCGCCGGAGGTGGTGGCCAGCACACCCAGCAGCGGGATGCCGACCGTGATGCCGACCTGCTGCGTGGAGGTCACCAGACCGGTCGCCAGGCCCTGCTCCTCGTCCGGCACACCGGAGGTGACGGTGAGGCCGTAGGAGATGATCGCGCCCAGGTGGCACATGCTGGCCAGGGACACGGCCGCGGTGGCGAGCCAGACCGACCAGGTGTGGGCGTTCAGCAGGAGCAGGGCCGCGACCAGCGCGCCCTGGCCGGTCAGCGAGCCGACCAGGGTGCGGCGGGCGCCGAAGCGGCCGATCACCTTCGGGGCGAGCGTGCCGGCGACGGCCGACAGGACGCCCTGGACACCGAAGACCAGGCCCGTCTCGAACGCCGACAGGTGCAGGATCTCCTGCAGGTACAGGGTCAGGACGAAGATCACCGTCGACATCATCGAGAAGGTGACCAGACCGCCCACGTTGCCCCAGGCCACCGTGCGGCGGCGCAGCATGGGCAGCGAGACGAGCGGGGCGGCCGTACGGGACTCGACGACCGTGAACGCGGCCAGCAGGAGGAGGCCGGCGATCAGGGTGGTGATGACGTCCGGGCGGGCGAAGCCGTGGTCGGCGGCCGTGGAGAGGGCGTAGATCAGGGACAGCAGGCCGGTGGTGACGGTGACCGCGCCGGGTACGTCCAGACGCGGGCGGTCCGGGGTGCGCGACTCCGGCAGCAGGCTCGGCGCCAGCGGCAGCACGATCAGCGCGGACACGGTGAGCAGGGCCATCGTGGAACGCCAGCCGAGCGCGTCGGTCAGCATCCCGCCCGCGACCATGCCGACCGTGTAGCCCAGCGACATCACCGTGCCGGCGATACCGAGGGCGCGGTCGCGTGCCGGGCCCTCGGGGAAGGTGGTGGTCAGCAGGGACATGGCGGTCGGGACGATGGCCGCGGCGCCGAGGCCCTGCAGCGCGCGTCCGGCGAGGAAGGACGCCGGGTCCCAGGCCAGGGTCGCCAGCAGGGAGGCCGCGCCGAACAGGGCCAGGCCGGTCAGGAACAGCTTGCGGCGGCCGTACAGGTCGCCGATGCGGCCGAAGAGGAGCAGGAAGCCGCCGGAGGGCAGCGCGAACGCGGTGACCGCCCACTGCAGTGCCGAGCGGCTCATGTGGAGGTCGGAGCCGAGTTCCGGCAGGGCCACGTTCAGGACGGAGAAGTCCAGCGCGACCATGAACTGGGCCGCGCACAGGACGAACAGGACGAGCTTGTCACGCGTCGACAACCGGGGCGGCCGGGGAGTGTCGAGCGGTGTGCCCGTGGTGGGGGTGGGCTGGGTGGTGGTGTCGATCGCCATGGCAAAGAGCTTCGGGCGAACGGAATACGGGTGGGGAGTCGGAACTTATGGTGGTGGTGGCACCACCAGACACGACGGGCGTGGGACACGACGGGGGAGGAGCGGTACGTGCCGGCTGCGGGGGCGACGAGGAGTCATCGGCGCGACGAGCTGCGGGAGTTCCTGATGAGCCGGCGGGCCCGGGTCAGTCCCGAGGAGGCCGGACTGCCGGGCGGGGGCGGCCGGCGCCGTACGCCGGGGCTGCGTCGCGAGGAGGTCGCCGTGCTCGCCGGAGTGGGCGCCTCCTGGTACCAGTGGCTGGAGCAGGGGCGGGAGATCTCCGTCTCGCCCTCGGTGCTCGACGCGGTGGCGCGGGTGCTGCGGCTGAGCGACGCCGAGCGCCGGCACCTGTACCTGCTGGCCGGGATGAACCCGCCGGCACCCGAAGTCGCGCCCGAGCAGAAGCGGGCGCACTGCGACGGACTGCGCCGGCTGATCGACACCTGGATGCCGTATCCGGCGCACATCATGGACCTGTACTACAACTGCGTGATGTACAACGACGCGGCCGCGATCGTGCTCGGCATGCGGCCGGACATCACCCAGAACTGCCTCATCGACTTCTTCGTCGACCCGCTGTACCGGTCGCGCAGCCACAGCTGGGAGCGGAACGCCCGTACGGTCGTGGCGCAGTTCCGGGCGGCGTGTGCGGCGCGGCCGGACGACGAGGGGTTCCAGGCGGTGCTCGCCGAGGTGAGCGAGGCCAGCGCCGAGTTCCGGGCGATGTGGGCCGAGCGGGACATCGAGGACCAGGGGCAGATCCGCAAGGAGCTGGAGCATCCCCTGGTGGGCCTGCTGGTCGTGGAGTCGACGGTGATGAAGGTGCCGGTCCGGCCCGATCTGATGATCGTGCTGCACACTCCGCTGGACGAGGCGAACACCGCGGCGAAGCTGGAGTGGCTGGCCTCTCCGGAGGGCCGGCGGGGCGCGATGTACCCCGTGGCCGGGTGAGCGGGTCCGGGCTTCGTATGCTCTGGGCATGACCGAGAGCAACGCGCTGGACCCCGAGGACCGCAAGATCGTCACCCTGGCCCGTTCCGTGCGGGCGCGCAACGGTGTGCCGGAGGGGGCGGCCGTACGGGACGAGACCGGGCGCACGTACGTCGCCGGGGCGGTTTCGCTGCCCTCGCTGACGCTGAGCGCGCTGCGGACCGCTGTCGCCATGGCGGTGGCTTCCGGGGCCACGTCGTTGGAGGCGGCGGCGGTCGTGAGTGAGGCGGAGTCGGTGCCGGGCGAGGACCTGGCCGCGGTCGCCGATCTCGGGGGTGCGGGGACGCCGGTGCTGCTGGCCGGGCCCGACGGGGTGGTGCGGGTTACCGTTTCCGCCGGCTGACGTACCGGAGTACCGGCCGAACGAAAGGTCGGCTGGAATTCAACCTTGTTGGGTTCCGGCCCTCGCGCATCAATGAAGCCGTACACCCGACGGGTCGTCAGATCCGCACCCGCCCGTCGGCGCCCCCCACATGGCACCCCCCACAGGGAAGGGAAGCGGATCCCCATGAGACGCAAGCGCACGGCAACGGGTGCGGCGCTGGCCGCCGGGGCCCTCGCGGTCACCGGGCTGGCCTTCGCGCCCACCGCGGCCGCCGTCAGCCCGCAGTCGGCGACCATCAACGCGAACTGCGGCATCTACGGCGGCGGTGCGGCCACGCTCACGGCCACCCAGAGCGGCACCTCGGCCACCATCACGATCACCTCCTCCGCGATCACCGTGCCCGTCGCGGTGTCCCAGGACTCGGTCTCGTCCACCCTCACGCTCGTGAAGGGCAGCGGCGGCACCAGCGTCTTCAGCGGTAGGAAGAACCCGGCCATGGCGGCCGGTTCCACCGTCACCGTCGGCCCCCTCAGCGGCACCGTGGCCTCCGGTGACAGCCTGGAAGCCTACGGCGGCTCCCTGAAGATGACGGTCTTCGGGATCACCATCACCTGTACGGCGACCGCCAAGCAGTCGCCCGGCCCGTTCGTCTTCGACTGATCCCCTGAGCCGACCGAACCGAGCGATCTGTTCCGGATGCCGCAGAAACCGACGAGAACTGATGATCCGTCAGCTTTCTGCGGCATCTCCATTGACTTCTCACCCCCGCTCCACATCAATGCCCCCTGTCGGCGCAGACGAGCCGCTGCGCCCGCAACCCTCAGGAGGGGGCCCCATGGGTTCGACACCCCCAAGACCACGAAGATCCCGACGGTGGCGCTGGGCGTCCCTGTTCGGGGCGACCGCGCTCGCGGTCACCGCGGGCGGCGCGCTGGCCTGTCCGGCCGGCGCCGCCGGCACGAACGTGGACTTCGCCACGCACTGCATCCCGCCCGCCGTCGCGGGCCTGCCGCCGATCGACGGCACCACGACCGCCAACGTGTCGGTGGACAACGCCACCCCCAAGGTCGGCGACACCGTCACCGTCACGTACACGGTGGTCACCGCCGCCGCCAGCAACCCCACCGACCTCGCTCTGCCCGCCGACATCATGACCCCGACCGGGAAGGTCACCCTCGGCGGCGCCCAGACGGGGGACGTGACCGTCGCCGGGCCGAAGAAGAACCCGCCGGTGCCGGGGAAGGCCGCCTTCCCGTCCTTCTCCATGACCGGCACGTTCACCGTCACCAAGGCCGGGCAGATCACCCTCTCGCCCGGCGACTACAACATCCACACCAGCTACATCCTGGAGCTGGACACCCCGTGCACGGTCACCAAGCCGCCCGCACCGGTCTCCCAGACCGTGACGGCGACCGACGGGACCCCGGCCAACACCCGGTCCATCTCGCTGAGTTCCGCATCCGGTGACCCGGGCGCCGGCGTCACCGTCACCGGCGGCAACTTCACGCCGGGCGCCACCGTCACCCTGGCCGGGCGGTCCGGGAGCACCCAGACCGCGGACACCGCGACCGTGACCGCGAACGCCCAGGGTTCCTTCAGCGGTTCCCTCGTCGTCAACGACAGGACGACGACCGGGATCGTGGCCTACGAGGGCGGCTCCTGGAGCGCGGACAAGGGGGCCGGACCCGCGGCCTACGTCGTCAACGACAACACCCCCGTCCCGCCCGGCAGTCAGAAGCTGACCACCACCGTCAAGGCGGGCACGCTGTCCATGTCCCAGGCCGGGGACTCCGTCGCACTGTCGGCGGTCGACTTCGGCAAGGGCGGGGCCTCGACCGGCAAGCTGCAGACCGTGACCGTCCAGGACTTCCGCGGCGGGCCCGCGGGCTGGTCCCTGACCGGCAAGGTCACCGGCTTCACCGGTCCCGGCGGCAAGATCGACGCCGGGAAGCTGAGCTGGACGCCCGCGTGCACGACCAAGCCCGGCAGCCCCAGCACCTGCAAGGCCGGCTCGGCGGGCACCGTGGGCGCCTCGGGAGCGACCCTGGCACAGGCCTCCGACGGCACGCTCACCGGCGGCGAGTTCACCGTCGACGCCGGGCTCTCCCTGGACGTACCGGCGTTCACGGCTCCGGGCGCGTACTCCGGCGTACTCACCCTGACGCTCACCTGAGCGTGCGGGCGTCCGCACCCGCCCGTTCCCCCTGCTCCTCGTGTCTCTCGTCCGTGGGGGTCCGCACCCATGCGCAAGCTGTACGTCCTCCTCCTGGGCCTGATGCTGGCATGGCAGGCCACACCCGCCCACGCGGCCGACAACGGCAGCTGGTCCGTCTACCCGGTCGCCTCGAAGATCGCCGCGCGGCCCTACTTCTACCTCTCCGCCGACCCCGGTCAGACCGTCACCGACAAGGTCGCCGTCCAGAACAAGACCGGCGGGCCGCTCACCTTCCGCCTCTACGCGGCCGACGCCTACAACACCGCCCGGGACGGCGGTTTCGCCGTGCGTACGCTGCGGGAACGCATGCTCGGGGTGGGCGTCTGGGCGCGGGTCGCGAAGTCCCGGGTCACCGTGCCCGGGCACAGGACCGTCACCGTGCCCTTCACGCTGCGTGTACCGGAGGGGGCCGAGCCCGGTGACCACCCGGGTGCCATCGTGGCCCTGGACGAGCGGGTCGACCGCGGCAGCGGCTCACTGGCCCTCGGTGTGCAGCGGGCCGTCGGAGCGCGGGTCTACCTGCGGGTCAGCGGTCCCACGCTGCCCGCGCTCTCCGTCGGGCACCTGCACATCGGCCACCACCAGCCCCTCGTTCCCGGCCTGGGCGCGAGCACGGCGACCGTCTCCTACACCCTGCGCAACACCGGGAACGTCACCCTCGACCCGAAGGTGGAGCTGAGGGCACGCGGACTGTTCGGGCGTACGCTGCTCGACCGCGAGCTGAGCCGGGTGCCGTCCCAGCTGCTGCCGGGCCAGCGGGTCCGGCTCACCGAGACCTGGTCCGGCGCACCCCAGCTCGACCGGGCGGACGTGACGCTGACCGCGAGCGCGCCCGGTACCCGGCAGTCGGCGAGCGCCTCCTTCCTCGCGCTGCCGTGGCTGGTCGCCGCGCTGGTGTTCGTCGCGGGTGCGGCGACCGGGGTACTGCTGGTCAGAGCGCGTCGGGGCCGCGTTCGCCGGTCCGCACGCGTACGACCGTCTCCACGGGTACGGACCACACCTTCCCGTCCCCGATCTTCCCCGTCTGCGCGGCCCTGACGATCGCGTCGATCACGGCGTCGGCCTCCGCGTCCTCCACCACGACCTCGATGCGCGCCTTCGGCACCAGGTCCACCCGGTACTCCGCGCCCCGGTACACCTCGGTGTGGCCGCGCTGCCGGCCGTAGCCGCTCGCCTCGGTCACGGTCAGACCGTGCACGCCGAGCTCCTGCAGGGCGGTCTTGACCTCGTCCAGCCGGTACGGCTTGACGATGGCGGTGATGAGCTTCATGCCTGGGTGTCGACCTTCTGCGTGCTGGTGCCGGTGAGGACGGAGTGGGTGACCGGGGCGCCGTGGCCCAGGACGCCGTGATCGTATGCCGTCTCGGCGTGCACCGTAAGGTCCAGGCCGGTGTACTCCTGCTCCTCGCTCGCGCGCAGGCCCATCGCCTTGTCGAGCAGTCTGCCGAGGCCGTACGTCACCGCGAAGGCGTACCCGGCCACGACGACGACGGCGACCGCCTGCCTGCCGAGCGGGGCGAGCCCTCCGCCGTAGAGCAGACCCTCGACCCCGCCGGTCATCGCCTTCTCGGCGAACAGGCCGATCAGCAGGGTGCCGATGACACCGCCGACCAAGTGGACGCCGACGACGTCCAGGGAGTCGTCGTAGTCCAGCTTGAACTTCCAGCTCACCGCGTAGGAGCAGACGACACCGGCGGCGAGGCCGACGACGAGGGCGCCGAGCAGCGAGACCGTGCCGCAGGAGGGGGTGATCGCGACGAGACCGGCGACCGCGCCGGAGGCGGCGCCGAGCGTGGTCGGCTGGCCGTCCCGCTTCTGCTCGACGAAGAGCCAGCCGAGCAGGCCGGTGCAGCCGGCGGCGAGGGTGTTGAGGAAGGCGGCGGCGGCGAGGCCGTTGGCGCCCAGGGCGGAGCCCGCGTTGAAGCCGAACCAGCCGAACCAGAGCAGGCCGGCGCCGAGGATCACCATGGGCAGGTTGTGCGGACGCATGGCGTCCTTCTTGAAGCCGAGCCGGGGGCCGAGGACCAGGCACAGGGCGAGGCCGGAGGCGCCGGAGGCGATCTCGACGGGCAGGCCGCCCGCGAAGTCGAGCGCACCGAGCCCGTGCGCGATCCAGCCGCCCGGGCCCCACACCCAGTGGGTGACGGGAACGTATACGAGCAGCGTCCAGAGGGGGACGAAGACCAGCCACGCCGAGAACCTGGTCCGGTCGGCGACGGCACCGCTGATCAGGGCGGCCGTGATGATCGCGAAGGTGAGCTGGAAGGTGGCGAAGAGGAGCGTGGGGACGGTGCCGTGCACGCTGCCGGGGCCGAGGTGCGCCATCCCGGCGTGCTGGAACCCGCCGATGAGCCCGCCGAACGCGTCGTCGCCGAAGGCGAGGGAGTAGCCGGCCGCCAGCCAGACCACCGTGACCAGGGCGATCGACACGAAGCTCATCATCAGCATGTTGAGGACGCTCTTCGTGCGGACCATGCCGCCGTAGAACAGGGCCAGGCCCGGGGTCATCAGCAGGACGAGGGCGGTCGCGGCGAGCAGCCAGGCGGTGTCGCCGGTGTTCACGTGCGCGGCGGCGAGGGTCACGGGCGTCTCCAACGGGGCGGGGGCTCGTCAGAGGGTCACCGGTGTGCGTTTCCGGTCGCGTACGGGTGTGTTTCCGTGACGTTTCGTTGCGTGAGGGTTACCGGAACCTCACGGTACGGCGGGGCGCGTGGATCAGGGACAATGAACGGCATGAGCGTTCGTACCCAGTCATCCGAGCAGTCGGCCGAGGCCGTCCACCGCGCCGGTTTCGCCTGCTTCGTGGGCCGTCCCAACGCGGGCAAGTCCACCCTCACGAACGCTCTGGTCGGGCAGAAGGTGGCGATCACCGCCAACCAGCCGCAGACGACGCGGCACACGGTGCGCGGGATCGTGCACCGTCCGGACGCCCAGCTGATCCTGGTGGACACGCCGGGGCTCCACAAGCCGCGCACACTGCTCGGCGAGCGGCTCAACGACGTCGTACGGACGACGTGGGCCGAGGTCGACGTGATCGGCTTCTGCCTGCCGGCGAACGAGAAGATCGGTCCCGGTGACCGCTTCATCGCCAAGGAACTGGCCGGGATCCGGAAGACCCCGAAGGTCGCCATCGTCACCAAGACCGACCTGGTCGACTCCAAGACCCTCGCCGAGCAGCTGATCGCCATCGACCAGCTCGGCAGGGAGCTGGGTATCGAGTGGGCGGAGATCGTGCCGGTGTCGGCGGTGGGCGCCAAGCAGGTGGACCTCCTGGCCGACCTGCTGGTCCCGCTGCTGCCCGAGGGCCCGGCGCTCTACCCCGAGGGCGACCTCACGGACGAGCCCGAGCAGGTCATGATCGCGGAACTGATCCGCGAGGCCGCGCTGGAGGGTGTCCGCGACGAGCTGCCGCACTCCATCGCCGTGGTCGTGGAGGAGATGCTCCCGCGCGAGGACCGCCCCGCGGACCGGCCGCTCCTGGACATCCACGCCAACGTCTACATCGAGCGCCCCAGCCAGAAGGGCATCATCATCGGCCCCAAGGGCAAGCGCCTGAAGGAGGTCGGGATCAAGTCCCGCAAGCACATCGAGGCCCTGCTGGGGACGCCGGTCTTCCTGGACCTGCACGTGAAGGTGGCGAAGGACTGGCAGCGGGATCCCAAGCAGCTGAGGAAGCTCGGCTTCTAGCCGTCGGCGTTCTGCGGGGTCATGTCCTGCAGCCCCACCACCCTCAGCAGCTGAAGGCGTTCGTGGGACGCCGTTCCCGGGCGGGCTGTGTGGAGGACCAGGTGGTGGCGGGGGGTGTCGCTCAGGAGGACCTCGCAGTCCAGTTCCAGCAGGCCCACCACCGGGTGCCGGAAGCGCTTGGTGCCGCCGCGGCGGACGGCCACCTCGTGCTGGTCCCAGAGGCGGGCGAACTCCTTGCTGGAGGCGCGGAGTCCGGCCACCAGGGCCGCCGGTTCCGGGTCGTCGGGGCGGGCGGCGGCGACGGCGCGCAGGTTCGCCACGTGGATGCGCGCGTGCTCGGGCAGATCCTCCGGCGGGAACAGCTCGCGTGCCTCCGGGTGGAGGAAGAAGCGGCGGATCAGGTTGCGGTCGTGCGCCGGGCGGGCCAGCGCGTCCCCGGACAGCGCCCTCGACAGGGTGTTCTGCGCCAGGATCTCGCCGCAGTCCGTCACCACCATCGCCGGCGCGTCGTGCAGCCGGTCCAGCACCAGCAGCAGACCGGGACGCACATGCGCCGCGGACCCGTCCCGCCGCGGCGGCTCCTCGCCCGCCAGGTGGAAGAGGTGGTCGCGCTCGTCGTCGGTCAGCCGCAGCGCCCGCGCCAGCGCCGTGAGCATCTGGCGGGACGGGCGCGGGCCGCGCGACTGCTCCAGGCGCGTGTAGTAGTCGACCGACATGCCGGCCAGCGACGCCACCTCCTCCCGCCGCAGCCCCGGGGTACGGCGGCGGGCGCCGGGTGTGAGGCCCACGTCGGACGGGTCCAGCCGGGCGCGGCCACGGCGCAGGAAGTCGGCGAGTTCGGTTCGGTTCACCTCTTCAGGGTGGAGGAGAGGGCGGGGGATATCCAGGGAGTGCCAGTCCCCTGATCGGGAGGTCTCTCCCGCCCGTCGCGGCGCCGTTCGACAGTGGTGGCAGCGGACCGAGAGGAGCGGACCATGACGGTGACACTGGTGACGGGCACGACGGGACAGGTCGGGCGGCGTTTCGTGCCGAGGCTGCTGGCGCGGCGGCAGCCCGGGGAGCAGATACGGGTCCTGGTGCGGGACGCGGCGCGCGCCGAGCCCTTCGCGGAGCTGGGCGCCCAGGTCGCCGTCGGCGATCTCCGGGACGAGGAGGCGCTCGGCAAGGCGCTCGCCGGGGCGGACGCGGTCGTGAACATCGCGGCGTCCTTCCGCGGGGTGCCGGACGAGGAGGCGTGGGCCGTCAACCGGGACGCGGCCGTGGCCCTGGGCCGCGCCGCGCTGACCTCGGGCGTGCGGCGCTTCGTGCAGGTCAGCACCGGCCTGGTATACGGCGTCGGGCGCGGTCGCCCGCTGACCGAGGACGACGAGACCCGGCCCGGCGGTGACATGTGGGGCGCCTACGCCGAGTCCAAGGCCGTGGCCGAACGGGAGCTGCTCGCGCTGGACGGCATGGAGGTGAGGGTGGCCCGGCTCCCCTTCGTCTACGGCGAGGGCGACCCGCACCTCGACCAGTCCCTGCGCTGGGCCGCGCACTGGGCGTCCACCCAGCGGCTGCACATGGGCCACCACGCCGACGTCGCCCAGGGGCTGCTGCGGCTGCTGTACGCCCCGGCCGTGAGCGGGCCCGTCTACAACATCGCCGACGACGCCCCCGTCACGGCGGTCGAGCTCCACCTGCTCAACGGCGTTGAGCCGCCCGCCGGCATGCACACCCGGACCGACCCCGACCCGTGGTTCGGGATCATGTCCACCGAGCGGATCCGCCGGGACCTCGGCTTCCGGCCCCACTACCCGACCGTCTGGGCCGCCCGCGACGCCGGAGCCCTCTGAGGGGCCGTCGACCGGGCCGCCCCGTGACGCCCTGGCACAGGCGGGCATGAGCACCCCGTCGATCACGTGAACCTCGGCAACCCACATGATCAAGGCATCCATGCCCGCCCGCCCACCGCGGGGGAACGTCCTGTGCTACGACTTCGCCGAGGCGTCGGGCAGCACGCCGGAGAGCCGCAACAGCTTGCCCTGGCGGTTGGTGACGTAGCTCCAGCCGTTGTCGCGGTCGAGTCCGACGCCGCAGACCGTGCCGAGGCCGTCGGCCACCACGCGCCGAAGGCCCTTGGCCTCGGTACCGGCCACGGCGACCTCATGCAGCCTGCCGCCGGCCGAGTCGGAGACGTAGGCGTGGACCGCGTCGTCCAGCGCCACCCGGACGCTGTTCCCGAGGTTGGTGGCCACGGTCCGCGGGGCGCCGCCATCCGCGTTCAGGTCGACCTCGTACAGGCCGCCGAGGTCGTACTGCCCGATGTACGCCTTGCCCCCGCTCAGCGTTACTCCGGCGGCCCTCGGCACGTCCCAGGTACGCCGTTTCGCCGCCGGGGCGCCGCTCAGGTCGAACTCGATCAGCTTGCCGTTCTCGACGTCGGTGACATAGGCCTTGTTGCCCGGCAGGTCCAGCGCGACACCGTACGCGAACATACCCTCGGCGACCGTGACCGGGGAGGCGGAGCGGTCGGACAGGTCCACCGTGAACAGGCGCTTGCCGCTGTAGTCGGTGACGTAGGCCTTGTTGCCCGGCAGGTCCAGTGCCACATCGTTGACCTGCCCCAGCTTCTCCAGGACCCAGTCCGTGCCACCGCCGGCGAGATCGATCTTGTACAGCTTGCCGCCGTTGTACCGGTCGGTGACGTACGCCTTGTGGTTCACCGGATCCAGGGCCAGGCCATCGGCCGTCCCCAACCCGGTGGCGAGCTCGACCGGGGCCTCTCTCGGGCTCTCCTGCCTCACGCTGCCGCTCTTGTGCAGAGGGTGGTCCTTCTTGTCGAAATTGATCGTTTCGAGCTCGAAGACCTCGTGCACCCCGGCCAAGGTGGATACCACCTCGGCTTCCCCTTTCTGCAGGAACGGCTTGCCCTCATCGGTCAGGTCGAAAGCCTCCGTGGCCGTGCCGGTCTCGCCGAGCTTCCAGGCGATCACCCTGGAGTACTTCGGTTCCTGGGGCTGCGGGCCGTCCGGACGCGTTTCCTTGACCTCTACCGGCTCGGGGTAGTACAGAGCGACCCACCCACCGAAGGAGACGGGGTATTCGTAGTCGAACCTCCGCACCTGACGCCGCTGCGTGGCCAGGACGTCTACCCGGCTGGCAACTTCCCCGCTCAGCGTGGAAGACGTCTTGAACGACGTGGTCAGCGAACCACTGACAGAACCAGTGATCCCGAGCATCAGCTGTGCCGACAGTTCCCCGGTGCCCGTGGCGGTACTCGTGGCGGTTGTCGTGCTGGTCATCTGCGACTGGGACTCTGCGTCGACACCCTGATTGTCCTTGCTGTTCTTCAGGGTGCTCTTCTCGGACTGGTTCATCGCCATGCTCTTCTGCAACTGCTGCTGCAGTGATGCGGTGGCTTTTGCGCCAAAAGTGAGCTGTACCTGACCCTGGAGCGACCAGCTGATTGTGTTCGAGATCGAGAATTCGACGGTGTGTGACCATTTGGTCGGGACGGGGTCGGTCCGATTGACGTACGTCTGCTTGGAGATCACGTCAGGAGGAGGCTGTACGATGTCGCCCCGCTCGTCGACAAGTGGTACCCCCACCGTCATATAGGCGCGCCACCCGCGTTCGTGTGCCGCAGCCTCCCCGGCGGGAAAGGCGCCGAATCGCCCCTTGTTCAGAGAAAAGCCGGTGGGGGAGACGTACCGGTCCGTTCCGTCCGCCGATTTCCTCTCGGCCTTCCTCTTCAGTTTGTCCCGGTCCCGCTTCAGGATGGCATCGGCCTTCTCGGCGATGCTCAGCTCCTTGAGGTTGCGTCCCGTCAACGGGTGCCGGATGAATCGTTCGCCAAGATAGGCTGTACTCACGTTGTTCTTGGTGGCGCCGCCCATGCCTTCGGTCTCCTCGCGCAGTAGAACTCAACCCCGCACTACTTGGCCGACCCGCCGTCGGTCCTCTTCACGTTCCTGACCGATGCCTGGTTGTCCTTTCTGACTTCGTCCAGCCGTTCGTCGCTCGCCTTAGGCTGGTCTTCGTCCCTGATCTCCACCTTCACCTTCGTGAATGCCTCATCCTTGGCCGAAGAGGCCATGCCGGCCGTCGATTCGGGGTTTTCGCTGGCTTCCCGCTGCTTGTCCGCCACCGTCTGGGTGTTCTTGAACAGAGGGGTGAGGAAGTTATTCATGATACTGAGCGCCTCTGGCGAGGTCTCACGCATGATCTTCGGGTCACGCGCCGTCTCGGGAATACCGTCGTAGAGCTCCGGATCGACCCCTTCCCTTTCGGGCCGGGCGCCAGGAATGTTTTCGGAGACCTTTTGGGCGGACTCTTCGGCGGACTTGGCCTCACTTCCGCCGTTTTCGAAGACGTTCTTGAAAGACATTGGGCTTTCTCCGGGTCGTCTCGGTGGGCGCGAAATCACCTCTTGTGGATCACCGTGGGCCTTCCTACCCCTCCGGTGATCGATCTACCCAGCCCGACCCTGCGGCTTTTCGCCATTCCTCTGGCCGTGCGCCGGAGAGGCCGCTTCAGGACTTATCGAACTGCAGACTGAATTGAGTCCCGGTCGCCTCGGTGTTCTGTTTACTGGTCAATTGACGCCGCGGATCCGCCCCACCAGCACCGCCCCCGCCAGCCCGATCACGGCCGCCACCAGGTACAGCACCCGGTATCCGCCGAGGTAGGTCACGATCGGCGCGGCCAGTGCGGGGGCGGCCACCTGGGGCAGGGCGTTGGCCACGTTGATGACGCCGAGGTCCTTGCCCCGGTCCAGCGCCTTCGGCAGGACGTCCGTCATCAGCGCGAAGTCGACCGAGGTGAACACGCCGAAGCCGACGCCGAGGACGGCCGCCGCCACGATCGCGCCGGGCCAGGTCTGCCGGCCGGCCAGGGCCGCCGTCGCCACCGCCATCAGCACGCCCGACCACACGACGAACGGCTTGCGCCGGCCCACCCGGTCCGACCAGACCCCGCCCGTCACCACCGTCGCCATCAGCGTCAGGCTGTTGACCGCCGTCAGGACCAGCACGCCCTGCTCGGGATCGGGGCGGTGCAGGCGGTCACGGAGGTAGTAGAGGAGGTACAGCAGGACGAGGGAGTTGCTGAGGTTGATCAGGAAGCGGGTCAGCCAGGCCCAGCCGAGGTCGGGGTGACGGCGCGGGCTCAGCCAGAAGCCCGCCAGGAAGCCGCGCCAGGACCAGGGCGGGCGGTCCTCCGGCGGCAGCCGCAGGTCGTCGTAGCGCAGGACGTACGGCAGCACGCCCGCCACCGTGAAGGCCGCGCACGCCGTGTACCCGGCGCCGATCCCGCCGGCCGCGGTCGCGAGGCCGGTGCCGCCGACCACGCCGAGGATCTGCGCCGCCCCCAGCCAGCCGCCCACCGCGCCCCGCTGGAGCCGGGGCACCCGGTCCGGCACGGCCGCCGTCACCGCCGCGAACGCCGCGTTCAGCGTGAGCTGCACCAGACACCAGGCCACCGCCATCGACCACACCCCGCCCGCCCGCGCGAGCAGCAGCAGGGACACCGCGCCGCCCGCCGCTCCGGCCACGATCCACGGCGTACGGCGGCCCCGGCGGGCCGTCGTACGGTCGGACAGCGCGCCGAAGAGCGGGTTGGCGAGCAGCGAGACCACGGCGCCGGCGCCGGTCACCCAGGCCAGCAGCGTCTCCTTGGACATCCCGGTGCCGGGGGCGAAGTCCTTCGCCTGCGAGGCGAGCAGGATCTGCAGCGGGCCGAACCAGCCGACCCAGATCGCCCCGTTGGCCAGTGCGAGGGCCGCCGTCCAGCCCCGGCCGACGGGTTCGACGGGCTCGGCCAGGGCGGCGGCCGTGGTCATCTCCGGTCCCGCAGCAGGTCCCGGAACCAGTGGTAGGAGGCCTTCGGGGTGCGCTTCAGCGTCTCGTAGTCCACGTGCACCAGGCCGAAGCGGCGCGCGTACCCCTCGGCCCACTCGAAGTTGTCCATCAGCGACCACACGAAGTAGCCGCGCACGTCCACGCCGGCCTCCAGCGCGGTGTACAGGGCGCGGATGTGGGCGTCCAGGTAGGCGATGCGGTCCTGGTCGTCGAGGCCGTCGCAGGAGCAGCCGTTCTCGGTGATGACGATCGGCGGGAGCTTGTCGCCGTAGCGGTCCCGGAAGCCCGTCAGCAGTTCCGTCAGCCCCTCCGGGACGATCGGCCAGCCGAAGTCGGTCACCGGGCGGCCCTCGATCTCGCGGACCGAGAAGGGCAGTTCGGCGGGGAGTGCCAGACCGCCGTACTCGCTTGCGGTGCCGCCGGGTGCCCCCACCCGGGTGGGCGCGTAGTAGTTGATCCCGTACCAGTCGACCGGTTCGGCGATGACCTTCAGGTCCGCCGCGACGTCCCCCGGCATCAGGTCGCCCGTTCCCTCCGGGTACGCACCGAGGAGGACCGGCTCGGCGAACAGGCGGTTGAGCAGGACGTCGTAGAAGCCGGCCGCCTCCACGTCCGCCGGCTCCGCGGAGGCGGGCCAGGTGGGGCCGTGGGAGTTGGCGATGCCGACGTCCGTGGCCCCGGCCGCGCGCAGGGCCCGTACCGCGAGGCCGTGGGCGAGGAGCTGGTGGTGGGCGGCCGGGAGCGCGTCGAACAGGAGCCGCCTGCCGGGGGCGTGGGCGCCGAGGGCGTGGCCCAGGAGGGTGTGCTCGGCGGGCTCGTTCAGGGTGATCCACTTGGTCACGCGGTCGCCGAGGCGCTCGGCCACCGCCGTCACATGGTCGGCGAACCGGGCCGCCGTGTCCCGCTGGAGCCAGTCCAGGGAAGCGGGCAGGTCCCAGTGGAACAGGGTGGGCACGGGCCGTACGCCCGCCGCGCACAGCTCGTCCACCAGGCGGTCGTAGAAGTCCAGGCCACCGGGGGAGTTCACCCGGGGCCAGGAGACCGAGAAGCGGTACGCGTCCACGCCGAGGCCGGCGAGGAGGGCCACGTCCTCGCGGTAGCGGTGGTAGTGGTCGCAGGCCACCGCCGCCGTCGAACCGTCCTTCACCCGCCCCGGTTCGGCCGTGAACACGTCCCACACGGACGGCTCGCGTTCCTCGGCGGCCCCCTCGATCTGATGGGCCGAGGTCGAGACACCCCACAGGAAGCCCTCGGGGAAACGGGGTATCGGGAGTGCCGGCTCACCTGCGTCAGTCGCCATGACCGGATCATCCTTACCCCCGGTAACGGAAGTCAACGCCCCGACGGGAACCGGTGGTTACGCGCCTTCCTTCAGCACCCGGGACACCAACTCCCGCTCCTCCTCGCTGAGTCGGGGGTCGGCCGCGTACACCGTGCGGCCGTCCACGGTGATCTCGTACCGGAAGCCGTCCGGGACGCCGGCGGGCGGGGTGCCCCGGCCGGACGCGAGGACGCGTTCGGCCAGGGCCTGCCACGCGGGGGCGTCGGGCCGGCCCGAGGTGTCCACCTCGGCCCGGCGCTCGATGCCCGCGAAACCGCCCGTGCGCCTCACTCGAATCCGCATGGGCCCAGTGTCCAGCACTCCGGCGTGGCGGTACTACAGCGTCCGCACGCCGACCTGTTCCCACGCCTTCTGCACGGCCTGGAGCTCGTCCCCCGCGCCGTACCGCTCCCGGGCCGCCTTCACGGTCAGCGTGGCGAAGTCGGCGAACAGCGCGTCCTGCTTGAGGTCGCCGCCGGTCAGCACGTCGTACCAGATCTGCCCGGCCTTCTCCCAGGAGTGCCCGCCGATGGCCGTGGCGACCAGGTAGAAGGCGTGGTTCGGGATGCCCGAGTTGATGTGCACGCCGCCGTTGTCACGGCCGGTGCGGACATAGTGCTCCATGGTCGCCGGCTGCGGGTCCTTGCCGAGGTTCGGGTCGTCGTACGCCGTGCCCGGGGCCTTCATCGAGCGCAGCGCGGTGCCGTGGACGTGCGGGGCGAGCAGGCCCGCGCCGATCAGCCAGTCGGCCTCGGCGGCGGTCTGGCCGAGCGTGTACTGCTTGATCAGCGAGCCGAAGACATCCGAGACGGACTCGTTGAGCGCACCGGACTGGCCGAAGTACTCCAGGTTCGCGGTGTGCTGGGTGACGCCGTGGGTCAGCTCGTGGCCGATGACGTCGACCGGGAGGGTGAAGTCGAGGAAGACCTGGCCGTCGCCGTCGCCGAACACCATCTGCTCGCCGTTCCAGAAGGCGTTGTCGTAGCCCTCGCCGAAGTGCACGGTGGCGTCCAGCGGCAGCCCGTTGCCGTCGATCGAGTGGCGGCCGTACGCCTTCAGGTACAGCTCGAAGGTGGCGCCGAGGCCCGCGTAGGCGCGGTTGACGGTGGCGTCCGAGCCCGGCTCCGAGCCCTCCTCGCGGACCTTGGTGCCGGGCAGGTCCTGGGTGTGGCGGGCGTCGTAGATCGTGCGGTGCGGCTGGTCGGCGGCGGCGCCCGCGGGAGCGGCGACGGAGGGCGCGCCGACGACCGTGGTCAGGCGGCGCTTGGTGCGCTGGAAGGCGTCGTGCTCCAGGGACCGGCGGGCCGGGCCGGAGAGCGCGGAGTCCTCGGCCTGCGCGAGCTTGTCGAGGACGTGGGGCGGCACGATCGTGCAGAAGACGGGCTCGAAGCCCCCGTTGGTCGTCATGTCCCGCACCATCGCACTCAGTGATGGAGATGTCACTAGCTGCCACCATGATTGGTGAAATACCGGGACACTGAGCGCCACACTCCGTGACGATGTGATAGGGCGATGTGGTGCTGCGCACTTTATGTCCCTTTTGTGGTCGCGGTCCCGCATACTGAAACGCGTCCCCCGGGTCCGGGGCGGCTCGGCTACGCTGCGAGGCATCATGCGTTTCGGGCTGCTTCTCCTTAGCTGCCGCGGCGAGGGCCTGTAGAGGCCGACTCCCTCCCCGCGGAGCTCTGGCGTTGCGTCGTCGGCCGTCCACCCGGACATCCGGATCTCCGGACACCCTGAGGAGCCCACGCACCATGGCCAACCGCCAGCAGCCCAGTTCCATGCCGATCCACAAGTACGGCCGCTACGAGCAGGTCGACATCCCGGACCGCACCTGGCCGGAGCAGCGCATCACCGTCGCCCCCCGCTGGCTCTCCACCGACCTGCGCGACGGCAACCAGGCCCTGATCGACCCCATGTCGCCCGAGCGCAAGCGCCGGATGTTCGACCAGCTGGTGAAGATGGGCTACAAGGAGATCGAGGTCGGCTTCCCCGCCTCCGGCCAGACCGACTTCGACTTCGTGCGCTCGATCATCGAGGAAGAGGGCGCGATCCCGGACGACGTCACGATCTCCGTGCTGACCCAGGCCCGGGAGGACCTGATCGAGCGGACCGTGGAGTCCCTGAAGGGCGCCAAGCGGGCGACCGTCCACCTGTACAACGCGACGGCTCCCGTGTTCCGCCGGGTGGTCTTCCGCGGCTCCAAGGACGACATCAAGCAGATCGCGGTCGACGGCACCCGCCTGGTGGTGGAGTACGCCGAGAAACTGCTGGGCCCGGAGACCGAGTTCGGCTACCAGTACTCGCCGGAGATCTTCACGGACACCGAGCTGGACTTCGCGCTGGAGGTCTGCGAGGCGGTCATGGACGTCTGGCAGCCCGGCCCGGACCGCGAGATCATCCTCAACCTGCCCGCCACCGTGGAGCGTTCGACCCCGTCCACGCACGCGGACCGCTTCGAGTGGATGCACCGGAACCTGTCCCGCCGCGCGTACGTCTGCCTGTCCGTCCACCCGCACAACGACCGCGGTACGGCCGTGGCGGCGGCCGAGCTGGCCCTGATGGCCGGCGCCGACCGTGTCGAGGGCTGCCTGTTCGGGCAGGGCGAGCGCACCGGCAACGTCGACCTGGTCACCCTGGGCATGAACCTGTTCTCGCAGGGCGTCGACCCGCAGATCGACTTCTCCGACATCGACGAGATCCGTCGTACGTGGGAGTACTGCAACCAGATGGAGGTCCACCCGCGCCACCCGTACGTGGGCGACCTGGTCTACACGTCCTTCTCCGGCTCCCACCAGGACGCCATCAAGAAGGGCTTCGACGCGATGGAGGCGGACGCGGCGGCTCGCGGGGTCACCGTCGACGACATCGAGTGGGCGGTGCCGTACCTGCCGATCGACCCGAAGGACGTCGGCCGCTCCTACGAGGCCGTCATCCGGGTCAACTCGCAGTCCGGCAAGGGCGGTATCTCCTACGTCCTGAAGAACGACCACAAGCTGGACCTGCCGCGCCGGATGCAGATCGAGTTCTCCAAGCTCATCCAGGCGAAGACCGACGCCGAGGGCGGCGAGATCACGCCGAAGGAGATCTGGGCGGTCTTCCAGGACGAGTACCTGCCGAACCCGGACAACCCGTGGGGCCGCATCCAGGTGAAGACCGGCCAGTCGACCACGGACACCGACGGCGTCGACACCCTCACGGTCGAGGCGACGGTGGACGGCGAGGACACGGTCCTGACCGGTTCCGGCAACGGTCCGATCTCGGCCTTCTTCGACGCCCTGCACTCCATCGGCGTCGACGTACGCCTGCTGGACTACCAGGAGCACACGATGAGCGAGGGCGCCTCCGCGCAGGCCGCCTCCTACATCGAATGCGCGATCGACGGCAAGGTCCTGTGGGGGATCGGCATCGATGCGAACACGACGCGTGCGTCGCTGAAGGCCGTTGTCTCGGCGGTGAACCGCGCGGCCCGCTGACCGCTCTGACCGGGCCTTTCGCGCCCTGACCGCTGTATACGGCGGTCAGGGCGCCGTCGATTGTCAGCCATCGTCGCGTTCGGATCACGGACAGGTCTCTTCCGGGGTACTGACTCAACCTCCGTGATGTGGCTAACATCACGCCAGCGCGGCGATGTTGCCGTGCGGTTACGGAGGTGCGACGTGCTGCCAGTACGGGGACGAGACGGCCAGGCCCTGCGCTTCCTGGGCACACGCACCGCATGGACACCGATCGGGGACGGCGAGTTCTTCTGCCCCGGCTGCGGCGGCGACCGCAACTACCAGCGGCTCACCGGCCGCCGCAGGCTCACCCTGCTCGGCGTCCCCCTGCTGCCGCGCGGCACCGCGGGCCCGGTCGTGGAGTGCGCCGCCTGCCGCCACCACTACGGCACCGACGTCCTCGACCACCCGACCACGCGCCGCTTCTCCGCGATGCTCCGCGACGCCGTGCACACCGTCGCCCTCGCCGTGCTCGCCGCGGGCGGCACTTCCTCCCGTACGGCGCTGGAGACGGCCGCCGCGGCCGTGCGCGCGGCCGGCTTCGACGGCTGCACCGAGGACCAGCTGGCGGCCCTGGTCGAGGCCCTCGCCGCCGACACCGGCCGGGTCCTCGGCGGGGAGTGCGGCACGAGCCTGACCATAGAGCTGCACGAGGCCCTGGACCCGCTCGCCCCGCACCTCGCCCCGGCGGGCCGCGAGTCACTGCTCCTCCAGGCCGCCCGCATCGCCCTCGCCGACGGCCCCTACACCCCCGCCGAACGCGACGCCCTCACCACGGTCGGCGCCGCGCTGACCATCTGCGCCGACGACGTCGCCCGTCTCCTGGCCGCCGCCCGCACCCCGTCCTGACCGTCCGGCTCCGGTCGGTTGGTGGCCTGATCGGGCGGTTGGTGCCGATGTCGCCCGTATGAGTGGTCCTCGGGGCGAATCGGGAGCGGTGGTTTTGGGGACCATGGAGGGGTGACACCGAAGAGCCGCACCCTGCTCACCGCCCTCGCGCTCCTCACCTCGCTCGCCGCCCGTCCGCCCGCCCACGCCGCCGCCTCCGCCTGTGTCTCCTCGGAGCCGTATGCGGCGGGGAGGGGCGGGTATCACACGTACCGCATCCCGGCCGCGGTCAGGACGTGGGGCGGCACCATCCTGGCCTTCGCCGAGGGACGGCGCGACAGCGCGGGCGACTCCGGGGACATCGACGTCGTGCTGCGCCGCTCCACCGACGGCGGCTGCACCTGGGGCCCACTGACGGTGGTGACCGCGGGCCACGGGGACACCCGGGGCAACCCGGCGCCGGTCCTGGACCCCCGTACCGGCGCCGTCATCCTCGTGACCTGCGGCAACAGCGGCTCGGTGACGGAGGAACAGATCATGCGCGGCGAGGTCCCGGACGAGCGGGGCCGCAGGGTGTTCGTCCAGCGCAGCCGGGACGAGGGCCGCCACTTCACGCCCCCGGTGGACATCACCGCGCAGGTGAAGCGGCCCGGCTGGCGCTGGTACGCCACCGGCCCCGGCCACGCGCTGTTCCTCGCCCGGGGCCCGCATGCCGGACGCCTGCTCGTACCCGCCAACCACTCCGCCGCCCCGCCCGCCGGCTCCCCCGACACCGGCCGGGAGCCCAAGTACTACGGCGGTCACGTCCTCTACAGCGACGACGGCGGCCACACGTGGCACCTCGGTGCCGTGGACGCCACCTACGACGGCGTGGCCAACACCAACGAGACCAGCGCCGCCCAACTCCCGGACGGCCGCGTCTACTTCAGCGCCCGCGACCAGAACGGCAGCGCGCCCGGCAACCGCCTCGACACCTACTCCTCCGACGGCGGCACCACCCTCGACCGCCCCTACGCCGCCCAGCCCACGCTGGGCGACGTCCCCGTGGTCCAGGGCAGCGTCCTCCAACTCCGCGGCCCCGGAGCCCCGTTGCTGTTCGCCGCCCCCTCCGTGCCGACCGCCCGCCGCGCCCTGGCCCTCTGGACGAGCACGGACGCCGGGCGCACCTTCACCCGGCTCCTCACCCTCTCGGACCGCCCGGCCGCCTACTCCGACCTGGTCCAGCTCGGCCACGCCACGGCCGGCGTCCTGTACGAGACGGGTACTGCCCGCGCCTACGACACCCTGGAGTTCCGCAGAGTGACGATCCGCTAGAGGAGGCCGGCGGCCGCCAGGAACTTGCCCACCTTCTCGGTCTCCTCCCCGGACAACGGCACCTGCGGCTCCGCCGTGACCGGGCAGTCGATGACCCCCCGCAGATGCAGCGCGGCCTTGAACGCGCCCAGTGCCGACGAGCTGCCGCCCATCCGTGCCGGATCCCCGGCCGCGACCATCCCGAACAGTGCGCACAGCCGCTCCTGCTCGGCCCGCGCCCCGTCCCAGTCGCCGGCCCGGCACATCCGGTACAGCCGGACGTACCCGTGCGGGTCGACGTTGGCCAGCCCCGGCACGGCCCCGTCGGCGCCCAGCGCCAGCGCGGAGTCCACGAGCAGCTCCGAGCCGGTCAGCACGCTGAACCCGGGGTCCGTACGGGCGCCGGTGACGATCTCGCGGAAGGCGGCCAGGTCCCCGCTGGAGTCCTTGATCCCGGCCAGTACCCGGTCGGCGGCCAGCCCCAGCACCACGTCGGCGGGGAGCTTGGTGTGCACGGCGACGGGGATGTCGTAGGCGATGACCGGCACCGGGGACGCGGCGGCGATCCGGCGGTAGTGGTGGACGATCTCGGAGCGGTGGGTGCGGGCGTAGAACGGGGCGGTGACGACGACGGCCTGCGCGCCGGCCGCCGTCACCGCCCTGACGTGGTCCAGGACGCGCGGGGTGGTCATGTCGATCGCGCCGGCGAGCACGGGCAGCCCGCCGCCCACATGGCCGACGACCGCCTCCACGACCTGCCGCCGCTGCCGGTCCGTCAGGAACGCGGCCTCGGACGTGGAGCCGAGCAGGAACAGCCCGTGCACCCCGCCGTCCACCAGGTGGTCGACCAGCCTGAGCAGCGAGGGCACGTCCACCTCGCGCTCCGGTGTCAGGGGCGTGCAGACGGGCGGGACGACACCGGTGAGCGGGGCGGGGAAGGTCATTCAGGGCTCCTGGCGTGCTGCGGGGTCGCGGGTCGACTGGTCCTCCTCGACAGGATGGTGACAGCGGTAGCGGTGTCCGGGCCGTGACGCGGCCGAGAAGTCCGGCATCACCCGCGCACACAACCCGTCCGCCTTCCAGCAGCGGGTGCGGAACGGACAGCCGCTCGGCGGCCGGGTCGCCGACGGCACCGGCCCGGTCAGCGGGATCGGGTCGAGCGGGTCCAGCAGGCCGGGCGTGGCGGAGAACAGGGCACGCGTGTACGGGTGCCGGGCGGCGCCCGTGACCCGGTCGGCCGGGGTCTCCTCGACGATCCGGCCCAGGTACATGGTGATCACCCGGTCGCTCATCCGCCGTACCGTCTGGATGTCGTGCGAGACGAACACCAGGGCGAGGCCGAGGCGCTCCTTCAGGTCCAGCAGGAGGTTGAGGATCTGCGCGCGCACCGACACGTCCAGGGCGCTGGTCGGCTCGTCGGCGACGACCAGGGCCGGCTCCAGGGCGAGCGCACGGGCGATGGCGACGCGCTGCCGCTGCCCGCCGGAGAGCTGTCCGGGAAGCGCGTCCGCCAGGGCCCCGGGCAGGCCGACCAGGGCCATCAACTCCCGGACTCTCTCCTCCCGTTCGGGCCTGGTGCCGCGGTCGTGGACGTCCAGCGGGTCGCGCAGGATCCGCCGTACCGTCAGCCGCCGGTTCAGCGCGGTCGACGGGTCCTGGAAGACCATCCCGACGCCCGCGCCGACGGTGGCCCGGCGCTCCGCGGGCGGCATCGACCACAGGTCGCGGCCCTGGAACGCCACCGTCCCCGAGGCCGGCCGCTGGATGCCCACCAGCACCCTGGCCAGCGTGGACTTCCCGCACCCCGACTCGCCGACCACGCCCACCGTCTCCCCGGCGGCCACCGCGAGGCCGGCGCCGGTCAGGGCGTACACCCGGTCGCGGCGGAACAGTCCGCCGGTGCGGGCCCTGTGCACCACGTGGGCGTCCCGCACCTCCACGACAGCGCTCACCGCACCACCTCGTCCTCCACGGGTACCGCCGGGTGATGGCAGGCGGCCGCGTGGGTGGCCGTACCGGTGAGGACCGGGGCGCTCGCATGGCACACCCCGGTCGCCAGCGGGCAGCGGTCGGCGAAGCGGCAGCCCGCCGGGAAGTCGGCCGGGGCCGGTACGACCCCCTTGATCTGCGTCAGCCGTTCCGCGGCCGACTCCAGCGACAGCACGCTGCCGAGCAGGCCGCGCGTGTAGTGGTGGGCCGGTGCCGCCACCAGGCCGGCGGTCACCCCGCTCTCCACGATCTGCCCGCCGTACATCACCACCACCCGGTCGGTGACGTCGGCGACCAGCGCCAGATCGTGCGAGACCAGGACCAGCGCGAAGCCCAGCTCCTCGCGCAGCCGCAGCAGCAGCTCCATCACCTGGGCCTGCACGGTGACGTCCAGGGCGGTCGTCGGCTCGTCGGCGACGATCAGGCTCGGGTCGCGGGAGAGGGCCATGGCGATCAGGACGCGCTGGCGCTGGCCGCCGGAGAGTTCGTGCGGGTAGCTGCGCAGGGTGCGGTCGGGGTCCAGACCGACCAGCTCCAGGAGCTCGCGCGGACTGCGGCGCCCACCGCGCCGGACGAGCTGCCTGAGCTGGGCACGGATGGTCATCGCCGGGTTCAGCGAGGACAGGGCGTCCTGGTGGACCATCGCCATCTCGTGTCCGAGCAGCCGCCGCCGTACCCGCGTCGGCTCGGCGAGCAGGTTCCGCTGCCGGAACCGCACCTGGCCGCCGACGCGCGCGCCCCTCGGCTGCAGCCCCATGACCGTGAGCGCGGTCAGCGACTTCCCGCAGCCCGACTCGCCCACCAGCCCGAGCACTTCACCCGGGTACACCTCGAAGCCGATCCCGGCCACGATGTCCACGCCCCGGTGCCGGTCCGGGAAGCCGATGGTGAGGTTCTCCACGGCGAGCACCGGCTGACCGGAGGAGCCGGGGCGGGGCCGCGCCCGGGACCGCAGCCGCCGGGCCGCTTCGGCGAGGCCGGGCAGCGGGAGCACCTCGCCGCCGCCGGGCTCCGGCGGCCGAAGCCGGCCCTGGGGCTCCGCCACCTCACGGGGCGTCGGGGCCGCCCACGCGTCGGAGACGCCCTCGGAGAGGATGTTCAGGGACAGCACGGTCAGCAGGATCAGCAGCCCCGGGAAGACGGTCGCCCACCAGCCGCCGGTCAGCACCATGGACTTGCCGTCGGCGATGACACTGCCCCAGGACGGGTCCGGTGGCCGCACCCCGGCGCCGATGAAGGACAGCGACGCCTCGAACACGATCGCCTCGGCGACCTGGACCGTGCAGAAGACCAGCACGGGGGCGGCGCAGTTGACGGCCACGTGCCGCAGCACGATGTGCGCGGTACCGGCGCCGATCACCCGCTCCGCCGTGACGTAGTCCTCGCCGTACTGATCGAGGACGTTCGCCCGGACGACCCGGGCGACGGGCGGCGTGAACAGGAAGGCGAGGGCGCAGATCAGCACGCCGATCCCGCCGCCGAAGACCGCGACGAGGACAGCGGCGAGGGCGATCCCGGGGAACGCCATCACCACGTCCAGGCAGCGCATCAGCGTCTCGTCGACCGCTTTGCGGGAGGTGGCGGCCACCGCTCCGACGACGGCACCCACGACCAGGGCGAGCCCGGTGGCGCCCAGCCCGATCGCCAGCGACCAGCGGGCGCCGTACATCAGCCGGCTCAGGATGTCCCGGCCGAGGCTGTCCTGCCCGAGCCAGTGCGCGGCGGACGGATGCCCGCTGCCGCCGACCGGGTCCTGCTGGTCGAGCGGGTCGTCCGGGGCGAGGAGCGGAGCGAGTACGGCGACGAGGACGACGAGGGCCAGAAAGCAGACGGCGGTCTTCGACAGCAGCGGCAGCCGGTGCAGCCGGCGCGCACGCGTGATCATCAGGCCGCCCTCAGACGTGGGTTGACCAGCAGGTAGAGGATGTCGATGACGAGGTTCACGACGACGAACCCGGTGGCCGTGGTGAGGACAACCCCCTGCACGACGGCCGGATCACCGTTCTGCACGGCGTCGATCATCAGCTTGCCCATGCCGGGCAACGAGAAGATCGTCTCGATGACGACGGCGCCGCCGAGGAGATAGCCGACGCGGAGGCCCAGTACGGTCAGGGGATTGACCAGGGCGTTGCGGAGGACGTTCCGGCCGATCACGACCCACGGCGGCAACCCGCTCCCGATCGCGGTCCGCACATAGTCCTTGTCCAGCTCCTCCACCACCGAGGTCCGTACGATCCTGGTCAGCTGCGCGGCCACCGGCAGGGAGAGCGCGAAGGCGGGCAGCGCCATGGTCCGCAGCCAGCCGGTGACGGAGTCGGCCGGGTTGATGTACCCGCCGGTCGGGAACCAGCCCCGGTCCACCGCCAGGTACTGGATCATCAGCAGCGCCAGCCAGAACCCGGGCGCGGCCACCCCGACCAGCGAGACCACCCGGATGACCTGGTCCGGGAACCGGTCCCGGTACACGGCCGCGGTGACCCCGCCCGCCAGCGCCAGCACCACCGCGAGGGCGAGGCCCAGGAAGGTCAGCTGGAGGGTGAGCGGCAGCGCGGTGGTGACCTGGTCGGCCACCGGGGCCCGGGTCAGGGAGCTGGTGCCGAGGTCGCCGTGGAGCAGGGCGCCGACGACATGCGCGTACCGCACCGGCAGCGGGTCGAGCAGTCCGTTCCGCTCCCGGAAGTCGTGCAGCTGCTGCGGCGTCGGATTCGTCCCCTGGAAGAACGCGGACGCCGGGTCGACGTCCGAGAACCGCATCACCAGGAACACGAACAGCACGATCCCGAGCAGCAGCGGCACGAGCAGGGCGACGCGCCGGAGCAGGATCCGTACGACGGCTGTCATGCCGCTAGGCCCAGCCGGCCTGGAGGAGGTTGATGCCGGGGTACGGCTGCGCTCTTATCCCGCTGAGCTCGCGCGGGTCCCAGGCCGTCATCAGCTCGTTGTGGACGACCGGGTAGAGCACGGCCTGCTCGGCGACGACGTCGATGTAGTCCTGGATCATCGCCTTCTTCCTCGCCGGGTCCGGCTCCCGGGTCGCCCGGTCCATGTCCCTGAAGAGCCGCTGGGCGACGGGATCGCCGGCCCACCGGGTGTACCCCATCCACAGGTTCTGCGGGCCGTAGTTGTAATGCATGATCAGGTCGGGGTCGAGGCCGAACTGGTTGGGGTTGGAGGCGGCGGCGACGACCTGGTAGTCCTGCCTCTGGTCCATCTTGGTGAAGACGGCGGTGGTCTCCTGCGGCGCGAGCGTCGTCTCCACGCCGACCGCGTCCCAGGAGGACTTGATGGTCGGCAGGCAGTCCACGACCCAACTGACGTTCACGGCAAGGAGGCTGACCTTGAGGTTGCCGACCCCGGCGGCCTTGAGCAGGGCCTTCGCCTTCCCGGGGTCGTGGTCGTAGACGGTCCTGGCCCGCCGGTGGGCGGGGTTGCCCTCGTCGAGGAACGAGGAGGCGGGCCTCCCGTGCCCCTTCAGGGCCACCCGCACCATCTTCTCGCTGTCGATGGCGTAGTGCAGGGCCTGCCGCACCCGTACGTCGTCGAAGGGCTTGTGCCGGGTGTTGAACATCAGGAAGAGGTTGTTCATCCCGGCGCCGCCCGCGACCTTCAGCCCGCCCTGCTCCAGGCGAGCGACGGTGGCGTACGGGATGTTGTCCGCGATCTGCGCACCTGCGCCGGCCCCGGAGATCTTCGCGACGCGGGCGGCGGCGTCCACGATGGTCAGCCAGTTCATCCGCCGGAAGGACGGCCTGCGGGGCCCGTTGTAGCCGGCGAACGCCTCGAAGGTGGTGTTGGACTTCGGGTGGTGCGCGGTCTGCCGGTACGGTCCCGAGCCCACGGCCAGCCCCTTGACGGCCTCGTCCCAGGCGCCGGGCCTGGCGAAGACGTGCTGCGGCATGATCTTGGCCAGGGTGAGCCGGGAGAGCCCGTCCGGGAAGGGGAACTTGAGGAGGAGCTCGACGGTGCGGGAGTCTGCCTTCCTGACGCCGCCGAGCCAGCCGGCGAAGAAACCCCTGGCGAGCGTCTGGGTCTTGGGGTCCAGGATCCGGTCGAAGACGAACACGACGTCGTCGGCGGTGACGGGCTTGCCGTCGTGGAAGGCCGCGCCGGGCCGGAGCGTGAACCGCCAGGTGGTGGCGCCGGCGTCCGCGGGCATCCCGGTGGCGAGCGCCGGATACGGCACCCGGGTGATCGGGTCGGTGTCCAGCAGCCCCTCGTAGACGTGGTTGTTGGCGGCCATCGCGAACGCCGATGCCGTCTGCGTGGGATCCCAGCTGCCGTCGTTGCCGTAGCCGATCACGGCGGTCAGCGTCCGGTCCCTGCCGCTGCCGCCCCCTCCGGTGTCGTTCGTGGACTGCGGCCCGCCGGAGCAGCCGGCCAGCACGGGCGGCACGACGGCGGCCGCGCCCAGCGCACCCGTGTACCTCAGGAACGTCCGGCGGCGCGGAACCGCCGGCGGGTCGGGGGTCACGTCGTCGCGCACGGGTCCTCCAGCAGTGTGGGGGGAAGGTGGAGATACGACGTCCGACGTCCTACGTCTGGGTTCAGCGCGACCATAGGAGGGGGCGTGGGGGTGGTCAAGACGGCGCACAGGAATGGCCGGTGGATGCAGGCCGCTGAGGAGTGTAGTGGCAGAGAGTCACCTTCGATATGCGAAGAGTGAAACTGGCGGGGGGAGGGGAGCGGTGTAGGAGCGGCGTAACACCCCGCGCGTCGCTGTGGGCCGAGGAGGCGGAGGAAGCGTTGGAGGACGTGTGGTCGAAGAAGCCCGCTGTTGGCAGCCATGTCGTGGACACCCGGACCGGCAGGCTCGGCATCGTCATGGGGGCCGAGGGGCCGTATGTGCAGCTGAGACCGTACGGCGGGGGACGGGAGTGGGACGCCGAGCCCGGTGCCCTGCGCGCCGCGACCGCCGCCGAGCGGCTCAGGGCGGCGACCGCGTACGCCAACGCCCGCAGCCGTGGGGAGACGCTCTAGCCGTTCCCCGGCATGGGCGAGAATGGTGCCATGACTCTGTTCCGCGACCACGGCACCGTGCTGCGCACCCGGGAGCCGGGTGAGGCGGACCGGACCATGCGGTGCTGCTCCGGGGGGCGACCCCCGGACCCGCGGCCGGCGGGAAGCGGGGGGTGGCTGTGAGTCTGTTCCGGGATGACGGCATCGTGCTGCGCACCCAGAAGCTGGGTGAGGCGGACCGGATCATCACGCTGCTCACGCGGGGGCACGGGCGGGTGCGGGCCGTGGCCCGCGGGGTGCGGCGGACGAAGTCGAAGTTCGGGGCCCGGCTGGAACCCTTCTCCCACGTCGACGTGCAGTTCTTCGCGCGGGGGAGTGAGCTGGTCGGGCGCGGACTGCCGCTGTGCACGCAGAGCGAGACCATCGCTCCCTACGGCGGCGGGATCGTCACCGACTACGCCCGGTACACCGCCGGGACGGCCATGCTGGAGACCGCCGAGCGGTTCACCGATCACGAGGGGGAGCCGGCCGTGCAGCAGTATCTGCTGCTGGTGGGCGCCCTGCGGACGCTCGCCCGGCGAGAGCACGCTCCCCATCTCGTGCTCGACGCCTTTCTGCTGCGCTCCCTCGCCGTCAACGGGTACGCCCCGAGTTTCACCGACTGCGCGAAGTGCGGTATGCCCGGCCCGAACCGGTTCTTCTCGGTGGCCTCCGGCGGCTCCGTCTGCGTCGACTGCCGGGTGCCCGGCAGTGTCGTACCGTCGCCGCAGACCCTGGTACTCCTCGGGGCGCTGCTTACGGGAGACTGGGAGACGGCGGACGCGTGCGAGGCGCGGTACGTCCGGGAGGGCAGCGGGCTGGTGTCCGCCTATCTGCACTGGCATCTGGAGCGCGGGCTGCGTTCGCTCAGGTACGTCGAGAAGTAAGAGGGAGACGAGAAGCACATGGTCGTACGCGGGATCCTGGGGCGCCAGCGGCGCGAGTACAGGGCGCCGGAGCCGCACCCGTCCGGTGCGCGTGCGCCCAAGCTCCCCGGCGAGCTGGTGCCGAACCACGTGGCCATCGTCATGGACGGCAACGGGCGGTGGGCGAAGGACCGGGGGCTGCCGCGCACCGAGGGGCACAAGGTGGGGGCCGAGCGGGTGCTCGACGTGCTCCAGGGGTCCATCGAGATCGGTGTGCGCAACATCTCCCTGTACGCCTTCTCCACCGAGAACTGGAAGCGGTCGCCCGACGAGGTGCGCTTCCTGATGAACTTCAACCGCGACTTCATCCGCAGGACCCGCGACCAGCTCGACGAACTCGGGATCCGGGTGCGCTGGGTGGGGCGTATGCCCAAGCTGTGGAAGTCGGTCGCCAAGGAGCTGCAGATCGCCCAGGAGCAGACCAAGGGCAACGATCTGCTCACGCTGTACTTCTGCATGAACTACGGCGGCCGGGCCGAGCTCGCCGACGCGGCGAAGGCACTGGCCGAGGACGTGAAGGCGGGACGGCTGGACCCGGCGAAGGTCAGCGAGAAGACCATCCAGAAGTACCTGTACTACCCGGACATGCCGGACGTGGACCTGTTCCTGCGTCCGAGCGGCGAGCAGCGCACCTCCAACTACCTGCTGTGGCAGAGCGCGTACGCGGAGATGGTCTTCCAGGACGTGCTGTGGCCCGACTTCGACCGCCGTGACCTGTGGCGGGCCTGTATGGAATTCGCCTCCCGCGACCGGCGGTTCGGCGGCGCCGTACCGAACGAGGAACTCCTCGCCATGGAGGCCGCCATGAAGGGCGACTCCGCCTCGTAGCCACCGGCGGTTCCACCGGGGCGCCGCGGATGCGGGACTCGTGCCGCACCCTCGGCGCCCTGCTGCTCACCGCGCGGTGCGGCGCCCCGGAGTCAGCCCCCGGCGCAGTCGGCGCACGTGCCGAAGATCTCCACCGTGTGCGCCACGTTGACGTAACCGTGTTCCGCCGCGATGGCCTCGGCCCATTTCTCCACCGCCGGGCCCTCCACCTCGACCGCCTTGCCGCAGGCACGGCACACGAGGTGGTGATGGTGCTCGCCGGTGCTGCAGCGGCGGTAGACGGACTCGCCGTCGGACGTGCGCAGGACGTCGACCTCGCCGGCCTCGGCGAGGGACTGGAGCGTGCGGTAGACGGTGGTGAGCCCGACCGAGTCACCCTTGTGCTTGAGCATGTCGTGCAGTTCCTGCGCGCTGCGGAACTCCTCGACCTCGTTCAGGGCCGCCGCCACGGCTGCACGCTGGCGGGTCGCGCGGCCCCTCACGGGCGGTCCAGCGGTCGTCACCGTTGTCTCCTCACGTCTCGCTTGTGCCCGGGCGGCCATTGTGCCAGCCCGGACTGTCAGCGGTCAGACGCCTATCTGGTCCGCGGCCCCTCTCGTGGCCGGAATCGTGCACTCCGCCGGGTCCCCGGCAGGGTGTGCCGCGGCGGCCGCACGGGCGCGTCGACGGGCCAGCGGGGCGGCCAGGGCCGTGAGCGCGACGAACGCGCCGATGGTCAGCAGGACGATGGTCGCGCCGGGCGGGACGTCCTGGTAGTACGAGGTGATCGTGCCGCTGATCGTCACGCCGACGCCGAGGGCGACGGCGAGCGCGAACGTCACCGCGAAGCTGCGGCTGAGCTGCTGCGCGGCGGCGACCGGCACCACCATGAGCGCGGACACCAGGATCAGACCGACCACCCGCATGGCGACGGTGACCGTGACGGCCGCGGTGATCGCGACGAGCAGGTTCAGGGCACGCACCGGCAGCCCGGTGACCCGCGCGAACTCCTCGTCCTGGCTGACCGCGAACAGCTGGCGGCGCAGCCCGAGGGTGACCGCGACGACGAACGCGGCGAGCACGGTGATCGCCGTGACGTCCGACGGGGAGACCGTGGACAGCGAGCCGAACAGGTACGAGGTCAGGTTGGCGTTGGAACCGCCCGGCGCGAGGTTGACGAACATCACGCCGCCCGCCATGCCGCCGTAGAAGAGCATCGCGAGGGCGATGTCGCCGCGTGTCCTGCCGTACCAGCGGATCAGTTCCATCAGGACCGAGCCGAGCGCGGAGACGGCCGTGGCCATCCACACCGGCGAGGCGTGCAGCAGGAAGCCGAGGCCGACGCCGGTCATCGCCACGTGCCCGATGCCGTCGCCCATCAGGGGCTGGCGGCGCTGGACGAGGTAGATGCCGATCGCGGGCGCGGTGATGCCGACCAGGACGGCGGCGATGAGCGCCCGTTGCATGAAGGCGTAGTTCAGGAAGTCCATCAGCTCAGCGGCCCATCAGCTCAGCAGTCCCGTGCGGATCGGTTCGGCGTCCGCGGGTGCGTGCGGGTGTACGTGGTCGTGGCCGGGCAGGGCGTGCTGGCCGACCGCGCGGGGCGGCGGGCCGTCGTGCAGCACGCAGCCGTCGCGCAGGACGACCGCCCGGTCGATCAGGGGCTCCAGCGGCCCGAGTTCGTGCAGGACCAGCAGGACCGTCGTACCGGTGCCCACCTGCTCCCGGAGCGTGCGCGCCAGCACCTCCTGGCTGGCCAGGTCCACGCCCGCCATCGGCTCGTCCATGATCAGCAGTTCCGGCTCGGCGACGAGCGCGCGGGCGATCAGCACCCGCTGGTGCTGGCCGCCGGACAGGGCGGTCACCGAGTCCTTGGCGCGGTCCGCCATGCCGACCAGTTCCAGGGCCCGCTGCACGGCCGCCCGGTCGGCCTTGCGGAAGACGCCGAAGCGGGTGCGCGAGAGACGGCCGGAGGAGACGATCTCGGTGACCGTCGCGGGGACGCCGCCGGCGGCTGACGTGCGCTGCGGTACGTAGCCCACGCGCGCCCAGTCGCGGAAGGAGCGGCGCGGGGTGCCGAACAGCTCGACCGTGCCGCCGCTGACCGGTACCTGGCCGATGATCGTGCGGACGGCCGTGGACTTGCCGGAGCCGTTGGCGCCGAGCAGCGCGACGACCTCGCCGCGGCCGACGGTGAGGTCGATGCCGCGCAGCACGGGACGCGCGCCGAGTTCGGCGGTGACCCCGCGCAGGGCTATGACGGGTTCTCCCATGATCCTTCCCTCCCTGTCGGTCACTTGGCGCCCAGCGCCTGCCGGAGCGCCTTGAGGTTGGCCTCCTGGACGGAGAAGTAGTCCTTGCCGCGGGACTTGGCCGTGATGCCCTCGATGGGGTCCAGGACGTCCGTCTTCAGGGCGGCGTCGTTCGCGATGGTCTTCGCGGTCTTGTCGCTGACGAGCGTCTCGTAGAAGACGGTGGAGACGCCGTCGGCCTTGGCCATCGCCTCCAGGTCCTTCACGCGTGCGGCGCTGGGCTCCGACTCGGGGTCGAGGCCGTTGATGGCCTCCTCGGTCAGGCCGTAGCGCTCGGCGAGATAGCCGAAGGCGGCGTGGGTGGTGACGAAGACCTTCGTCCTCGTGTGCGCGAGACCGTCCCTGAACTGCTTGTCCAGGCCGTTCAGCTGCCGGACCAGGGCCGCGGTGTTCTTCCTGTAGTCGGCGGCGTGCTTGGGGTCGGCCTGCTCGAAGGCCTTGCCGACACCCTCGGCGACCTGGGCGTAGCGCACCGGGTCGAGCCAGATGTGCGGGTCCTTGCCCTTCGACTCCCCGTTCGTGTGGGTGTCGTGCGCGGCCGCGTGGCCGCCGACCTCGTTGCCGTGGTCCTCCAGCGTGGTCAGGGAAGCCGCGTCGATCTTCGTCTTGACCGGGGACTGGGCCACCGCGTCGTCGACGGAGGGCTGGAGGTTCTTCAGGTACAGGACCGCGTCGGAGTCCTGGAGGCCCCCGATCTGCTTCGGGCTGAGCTCCAGGTCGTGCGGTTCCTGGCCGGGGGAGGTCAGACTGGTGACGTGGACGTGGTCACCGCCGATGCGCTCGGCGAGGAAGGCCATGGGATAGAAGGACGCTACGACGTCGAACTTGCCGGTGTTCGCCGCCTGCGCCGTGTCCCCGGAGCAGGCGGTGAGGGTGCCGAGGCCGAGGGCGGTCACGGCGGTGACCGCGGCGGCGGGTATGAGGCGTCGTCGTACGTTCATGACAGTCATTTTCAACAAATATGGAAACCGTTGTCAACAAGCCCGGTCAGGCCTGCTTAGCAGGGGCCGATTTGGTCGTGGGGGAGCCTGCGCCGGTAACCTGAATCATTCGCAAGCAAGCTGGAAGCATCTCGCTTCAACGCCAGTCGTCGTCATCGTAATGAAGAGAGCACCGTGGCCGCCGACAAGATCGACACGATCGTCAGCCTGAGCAAGCGCCGTGGCTTTGTTTTCCCCTGCAGTGAGATCTACGGCGGACAGCGTGCCGCCTGGGACTACGGACCGCTGGGTGTCGAGCTCAAGGAGAACATCAAGCGCCAGTGGTGGCGCTACATGGTGACGTCGCGCGAGGACGTGGTCGGTATCGACTCGTCCGTCATCCTGGCCTCCGAGGTCTGGGTCGCATCCGGCCACGTCGCCACCTTCACGGACCCGCTGACCGAGTGCACCGCGTGTCACAAGCGGTTCCGCGCCGACCATCTGGAAGAGGCGTACGAGGAGAAGAAGGGCCACGCCCCGGCGAACGGCCTGGCGGACATCAACTGCCCGAACTGCGGCAACAAGGGCCAGTTCACCGAGCCCAAGCAGTTCTCCGGTCTGCTGTCGACGCACCTCGGCCCGACCCAGGACTCCGGCTCGGTCGCGTACCTGCGCCCCGAGACCGCCCAGGGCATCTTCACCAACTTCGCCCAGGTGCAGACGACCTCGCGCCGCAAGCCGCCGTTCGGCATCGCCCAGATGGGCAAGTCCTTCCGCAACGAGATCACGCCCGGCAACTTCATCTTCCGCACCCGCGAGTTCGAGCAGATGGAGATGGAGTTCTTCGTCAAGCCGGGCGAGGACGAGAAGTGGCAGGAGTACTGGATGGAGCAGCGCTGGAACTGGTACACCGGCCTGGGCCTGCGCGAGGAGAACATGCGGTGGTACGAGCACCCGCAGGAGAAGCTCTCCCACTACTCCAAGCGCACCGCTGACATCGAGTACCGCTTCCAGTTCGGCGGCAGCGAGTGGGGCGAGCTGGAGGGTGTCGCCAACCGCACCGACTACGACCTCGGCGCCCACTCCAAGGCCTCCGGCCAGGACCTCTCCTACTTCGACCAGGAGGCCGGCGAGCGCTGGACGCCGTACGTCATCGAGCCCGCGGCGGGTGTCGGCCGGACCATGCTGGCCTTCCTGCTCGACGCCTACGTCGAGGACGAGGCGCCGAACGCCAAGGGCAAGATGGAGAAGCGCACGGTGCTGCGCCTCGACCACCGCCTGGCCCCGGTGAAGGTCGCGGTGCTGCCGCTGTCCCGCAACCCGGAGCTGTCCCCGAAGGCCAAGGGCCTCGCCCAGGCGCTGCGCCAGAACTGGAACATCGAGTTCGACGACGCCGGTGCGATCGGCCGCCGTTACCGCCGCCAGGACGAGATCGGTACGCCGTACTGCGTGACCGTCGACTTCGACACGCTTGAGGACAACGCCGTCACGGTGCGCGAGCGGGACTCGATGAAGCAGGAGCGGGTCTCCCTCGACCAGATCGAGGGCTACCTGGCCGGCCGTCTGCTGGGCTGCTGACGCCCACGCCCACTGCCCCGTAACGCCCACCCTCCCCCGACCCGGTCGGGGGAGGGTGGGCGTTTCTGCTCGCGGAAGGCCGCCGGGCTCGCCGCCGCGGTGCGCCGCGCGCCGTTTGGTCCCGTGAACCGCTCGGTGTTTGGCCCTGTTCCCCGGGCCACGTCGCCGCGAGGGTGGCCCCATGAGCCTCGCCTTCCTCCTCACCACCCTCGTCGTCGTCGCCACCCCCGGCACCGGTGTCGTCTACACCCTCGCCGCCGCCCTCGCGCACGGCCGTCGCGCGAGCGTCGTCGCGGCGTTCGCCTGCGCGCTGGGGATCGTGCCGCACGCGCTGGCCACGGTCACCGGGCTCGCCGCACTGCTGAACGCGAGCGCGACCGCCTTCCAGTTCCTCCGGTACGCAGGCGTGGCCTACCTGCTGTACATGGCGTGGACGACGCTGCGGGACAAGGAGGCGATCACCGTCGAGCAGGACACCCCGCCCCGCTCCTCGGCGCAGGTGATCGTCCGGGGCGTGCTGGTCAATCTGCTCAACCCGAAGCTGACGATCTTCTTCTTCGCCTTCCTGCCCCAGTTCGTGAACCCGGACGAGCCGCACGCGCTCCCGCGCATGCTCGGCCTGAGCGGTGTCTTCATGCTGCTGACGTTCGTCGTCTTCGCCCTGTACGGCGTCCTCGCCGCCTCCCTGCGCAGCCGTATCACCGCACGGCCGAGGGTCATGGCCTGGCTGCGGCGGAGCTTCGCCGGATCCTTCCTCGCCCTCGGCGCCAAGCTGGCCTTCACCGCCCGGTGAGCCCGGGGCCGGGCCAGAGGCGCACGGCATGACAGCTGACAGATATTGAAATCTGTCAGCTGTCATGGCAGGGTGAAGGCATGACGATGCGAACCCGACCCCTCGGAACCACCGGACCCCAGGTCTCCGCCCTCGGCCTGGGCTGCATGGGCATGTCCGCGCTCTACGGCGACGCCGACCGCGCGGAGTCCGTCGCCACCGTCCACGCCGCCCTGGAAGCGGGCGTCACCCTGCTGGACACCGGCGACTTCTACGCCATGGGACACAACGAGATGCTGATCGGCGAGGCCCTGCGCACCGCCCCGGCCGCCCGCCGCGAACAGGCGCTGCTCAGCGTGAAGTTCGGCGCCCTGCGCGACCCGCAGGGCAACTGGAGCGGGTACGACGGCCGCCCGGCCGCCGTGAAGAACTTCGCCGCCTACTCCCTGCAGCGCCTCGGCGTCGACCACATCGACGTCTACCGGATCGCCCGCCTCGACCCGGACGTGCCGATCGAGGAGACCGTCGGCGCGATCGCCGAACTGATCGAGCAGGGGTACGTCCGGCACGTGGGCCTGAGCGAGGTCGGCGCCGACACCGTCCGGCGGGCCGCCGCCACCGTCCCGGTCTCCGATCTCCAGATCGAGTACTCGCTGATCAGCCGGGGTATCGAGCAGGAGATCCTGCCGACCGCCCGCGAGCTGGGCATCGGGATCACGGCCTACGGCGTGCTCTCGCGCGGGCTGATCTCCGGGCACTTCACCCGCGACCGGCAACTGGCCGCGAACGACTTCCGGGCCCACTCGCCCCGCTTCCAGGGCGAGAACCTCCAGCACAACCTGAACCTGGTCGAGGCCCTGCGCAAGATCGCCGAGCAGAAGGGTGTGACGGTCGCGCAGATCGCCGTCGCCTGGGTGCTCTCCCGCGGCGAGGACATCGTGCCCCTCGTCGGGGCCCGCACCCGCGAGCGGCTCACCGAGTCGCTGGGCGCGCTGGACGTGACGCTGGACGCGGCCGACCTGACGGCGATCGAGGAGGCCGTACCGGCGGACGCGGCGGCCGGCGACCGCTATCCGACCGCGCAGATGGCACACCTCGACAGCGAGCGCTGACCGGGGCGCCGGGTACGGTCTAGAGCATGGCACCGACCACCGAGACCCTGACCGCCGAGCGCATCCTCGAAGCGACCGAGGAGGTGCTGCGCCGCCATGGCCCGGCCAAGGCCACCGTGGTCGACGTGGCCCGCGCGCTCGGCGTCAGCCACGGCAGCGTATACCGGCACTTCCGCACCAAGGCGGCCCTGCGCGAGGCGGTCACCAAGCGCTGGCTGGACCGGACGTCGGAGAAACTCGCCGTCATCGTCGCCGGGGGCGGCACTCCCGAGGAGCGGCTGCGGGCCTGGCTCGGCGCCCTGTTCGAGGCCAAGCGGCACAAGGCGGGGGACGACCCCGAACTCTTCGCCACCTACACGGTGCTGACCGACGAGAACGGCACGGCGGTCGGCGAGCACATCGCCGACCTGACCGGCCAGCTGACCCGGATCATCGCGGACGGGGCCGGGTCGGGCGCCTTCACGGTGCCCGACCCGGCCGCCGCGGCCCGGGCCGTCTTCCAGGCCACCGGCCGTTTCCACGACCCCTGTCACGCCCGGGAGTGGACCGCTCCCGGCGTCGACGAGGAGTTCACGGCCGTCGTGGACCTGCTGATACGGGGGCTCAGCTCACCTTCACGGTGACGGTGGGCGAGTGTGCCCTTCCGGCCATGTTCGCGCTGGCGACGCGCAGTGTCTCCGTGCCCGGGGTGTTGAACGTGGCGGTCAGGGAGTAGGAACTGCCGTTCTTCACCTTGGAGGTCGCCTTCATCGGGACCCACTTGCCGGACTTCTGGTGCTGGAGCAGCAGCGGGGAACCGACCTTCAGGCCGGTGGTGCGTCCGGAGAACGTCACCGTCTGCCCGGCCTTCACCGAGGTCTTGTCGGCGTGGATGGTGATGGTGGCCATACCGGTGGCCGGGCTGGGCGGGGCGCTGCCGGCGCCCGGGGCGGTGCTGTCGGCGGCGAAGGCTCCGGCCGTCCCACCGGAGAGCAGCGCCACGGAGAGGAGACCGGCGCCGAGCGCGCGGCCGCAGCGGTGGCGGAGTACCCAGGTCATGGTCGTCTCCTGTTCGCTCGATGAACCTTTCCCAGGCTGAACCGGACTCGCGAAAGCGGCCACTCGAACGGGTGGAAGTGCAGCTCAGGCGGGGTGTCCCGGGGCCGGGCCGCTCGCCTTCACGGCTGTCGGGCCGCCGCCGGATCCACCGTCGCCTGATGGGCCTCGGCCAGATGCTCCGCCGCCTTCAGCCACGGCAGGAACTGGGCGCCCCTGCGCCAGCCGCATGTGTCGCATCTGATCGTGCGCTGCAGCCCCGTACGCCGCACCCGGACGACATGCTCCCGGCCGTGCCCGTCCCATCTGCTGACCTTGCTCGTGCTGTTGCCCTGCGGCATGACGCCTCACGCCTCCTGGAGTCCGGCACCCCCGACCGGAACAGGAGTGTGCAGCAAGACGAACATCAACAGGGGGAGTTTCCCACGCAGTTGCCGAAGCCGTGGCCTCGGCTCGGCAGAACTCGTTTCGCTCATCCAGCCACCGGAGCTCGATCGAGCGCGTCAGGGCGTTCCGACCGGCTGGCGGATGTCCGGCGACTCCAGCTGTTCGGCCGTGCGCTGTGCGGTGCGGTGGGCCCAGCGGCCGCTGGTGAGGAGGCCGAGGAGAAGGACGGCCAGGCCGCAGGCGGTGAGGATCCACCAGCCGGGGCCGGCCGCCGAGACGAAGGCCTGCTTCATGGGCGACGAGCCGGCGCCGGAGGCCAGGACCGCGCCGATCACCGCGACGCCGAGCGTCTGGCCCAGCTGCCGGCTCGTGGAGGCGACCGCGGCGGCGACCCCGGCCTGGGCGCGCGGCATGCCGGAGACGGCCGTGTTGGTGATCGGCGCGTTCACGAATCCGAAGCCGATGCCGAACAGGACGTAGCCGGCGATCAGGGTGGCGTTGGACGTCTCCGCCTCGAAGGCGGCGAAGAGGGCACCGCTCGCCGTCATCGCCGTACCGGCCACCAGGAGGGGCAGGCGCGGGCCGCGGCTGCCCACCAGGCGGCCGGACAGGGGCGCGCACAGGAACGTCGGGGCGGCCATCGGCAGCATCCACAGGCCCGCGTGCAGGGCGTCCAGGCCGCGCACGTTCTGCAGGTAGAGCGTGGACAGGAACAGGAAGCCGCCCAGTGCCGCGAACGCGCTGATCGCTATCACCGTGGCGCCGCTGAACGGAGCCGAGCGGAAGAAGCGCAGGTCGATGAGGGGTTCGGCGCGCCGGGGCTCGTACCGGAGCAGGCCGGCGAAGGCCGCGAAGGCGATCGCCGCGAACGGGGCCACCGCGGTCGGGCCGGAGTCCGGGGCCTCGATGATCGCGTACGTCAGCGAGCCGAACAGGGCGATGACCAGGAGCTGGCCGATCGGGCCGGGGCGGCGGGCCTTCGGTGCGCGGGACTCCGGGACGAAGCGGAGGGTGAGGAGGAGGGCGGCGAGGCCGACCGGGAGGTTGACCCAGAAGATCGCCCGCCAGCTCACCGACTGCACGAGGAGGCCGCCCACCAGCGGGCCCGCCGCCATCGAGATGCCGACCACCGCGCCCCACACGCCGATCGCGCGGGCGCGTTCACGGGCGTCGGTGAAGGTGTTGGTGATGATCGACATGGCGACCGGGTTGAGCATCGAGCCGCCGATCGCCTGCACCATCCGGAACACCACCAGCAGGGTCAGGTTCGGCGCGAGCGAGCACAGCAGTGAGCCGACGGAGAAGACCACCAGACCGGCCATGAAGACCCGCTTGCGGCCGATGCGGTCGGCCGTCGAGCCCGCGAGCATCAGCAGCGAGGCGAGCACCAGCGTGTAGGCGTCGATCGTCCACTGCAGGCCGGAGGTGGTGGCGTGCAGATCGCGCTGCAGGGACGGCAGCGCCACGTTGAGCACGGTGTTGTCCAGGCTCACGATCAGCAGGCTCATGCAGCAGATCGCGAGCACGAGCAGACGGCGACGGTGGGTCAACTCGGGCATGGATGGCATCGTACGCCTATTTCGATAGTGCGTCTAACTAATAGTGTGCCTAATTGATGTGCCGTACACGATCCTCGCGGTGGGCCCCCGGCAGCGGCTATCCCAGTACCCGGGGCAACCGCAGGCCAAGCCACCCCAGCCCCAGCAATCCCGCCGCCTGCACCGCCAGCACCACCGCCAGCGCCCGGCGCATACCGAGACCGGGGACGAGGGACAGGAACAGCGAACCGAGCGTCGCCACCCCGACCGCCAGGCACGACTGCTGCAGCGTGGCCGCGAGCCCGCTGCCCGCACCGGCCAGCCGGGCCGGGATCGCCGCCAGCAGGATCCGGTAGTACAGCGGCAGCTGCAGGCCCTGGCCGAGCCCGCACAGCACCAGACCGGGCGCGAGAGCCAGCGGGCTCAGCCGCGGCCAGGGACCCAGCAGCACGGTCGCCGTCACCGTCGCCAGCCCCGCGACGTGCACCGCCGCCGCCAGCGTCACCGACCGCCCGCCCCACCACCGTGCGGCACGCGGCGCCAGCATCGACGCCGCGAACTGCGCCACCCCCATCGGCACCAGCGTCAGCCCCGCCCGCAGGGCGCCGTACCCGAGACCCTGCTGCAGGGTCACCGCGCTCACGAACATCCAGCCGGCGAAGCCGACGAACACCGGCAGCCCCAGCAGCAGGCCCCGGCGGACCTCCGGGGCGGTCAGCAGGGACGGCGGCAGCAACGGGCTTCCACCGGCCCGCTCGCCGCGCCGCTCCACGCCGTAGAACCCCGCCGCGAGCAGCGGCGCCGCGCACAGCAGCAGCACCGACCACAGCGGCCAGCCCGCCGCCCGGCCCTCGGTCAGCGGCAGCAGCACTGCGATCAGCGCGGCCCCCAGCAGCGCCGTACCCGCGAGATCACCGCGCGCGGGCCGCTCGGACCGGCTGTCCGGCACCGACCGCAGGGCACACACCAGGGCGGCGACGGCCACCGGCACGTTCACCAGGAACACCGCACGCCAGCCGGTGCCCGCCGGATCCGCGGCGACCAGCACCCCGCCCAGCACCTGCCCGAGCACGACGGACACCCCGCCGACCGAGCCGTACAGGGCGACCGCCCGGGCCCGCCGCTCGCCGGACGTCGTCGCGTGGATGGTGGCCAGCACCTGCGGCAGCAGCGCCGCCGACGCGGCCCCCTGCGCGGCCCGAGCCGCCACCAGCCACCAGGCGTCCGGCGCGAGTCCGCAGGCCAGCGAGGTCAGCCCGAAGGCGGCCACCCCCCACAGGAACAGCCGCCGCCGGCCGTAGGTGTCGCCGAGCCGGCCGCCGAGCACGAGCAGCACGGCGTACGCCACCGCGTACCCGGCCACCACCATCTCCAGCGTGGCCGGCGGAGCGTGCAGATCGTGCTCGATCGTCGGCAGGGCGACGTTCACGATGAAGAAGTCGATCATCGGCAGCGCGGTCCCGAGAAGGAGCGTGAGCAGGCCGAGGGCCGTCAGCCCGCGGGCCCGCGCTGCGGTGCGCAAAGGGGTGGTCGTCATGGTCACGCCCCGACTCTCCGGCAGCTCCCAGCCGGGTACCAGGCGGTGGTCATCCGGGTACCGGCACCACCTGGAATCCGCCTGCGCCGGGACGGCACCCTTGGTCCATGACCATCGCAGTGCCGGAACACCGCACCGAGCAGCCCAGGGCGCAGCACATCCGGCGCCGGGAACTGGCCGCTTTCCTGCGCAGCCGCCGCGAGCGCGTCACCCCGGAACAGGTGGGCCTGCCGCGCGGCCCGCGCCGGCGCACCCCGGGCCTGCGCCGCGAGGAGGTCGCCCAGCTCTCCGCCGTCGGCGTCACCTGGTACACGTGGATCGAGCAGGCCCGCGCCCCCCATGTCTCCGCGCAGGTACTCGACGCCGTCGCCCGCGCCCTGCTCATGGATCCCACCGAGCGCGCCCACCTCTTCGCCCTCGCCGGGACCGCGGACCCGCGCATCGACCCCGAGTGCCCGGTCGTCTCGAAGTCCGCGCGGAAGCTCGTCGAACGGCTCGCCCCCTACCCCGCCTCCCTGCAGAACGCCCGCTACGACGTCCTCGCCGCCAACCGCCCCTTCGCCCAGCTCTTCGGCGACCTCACCGAGCTGCCCGTGGCCGAGCGGAACTGTCTGTGGCTGCTGGCCACCAGCGAGCGCTGGAAGCGGGACTTCCTCGACCGGGACGAGATGCTGCGCGACCTGATCGCCAAGTACCGGGTGGCCATGGCCGAGCATGTGGCCGAGCCCGTGTGGAAGGAGCACCGGGACCGGCTGCTGGCGGCCTCCGCGGAGTTCCGCGAGCTGTGGGAACGGCACGAGGTCGCGCCGCTGTCCCCGCACGTCAAGCGGTACCGGCACCCGGTGGTCGGCCTGGTCCGCCTGGAGCACCGCACCATGTGGCTGGCCCCGCAGTCACCGGCCCACCGGGTGGTCGCGTACATCCCCGCCGACGAGGAGACCGAGGAGCGGCTGGAGCGGCTGGCGGAGCTGGCGGACGGGTGAGGGACAATGGGGGCTCGCCCCTGTGCCGTACATCCGTCCCGGAGCCCTGACGATGACCCACCCGCTCTCCATCGGCCCGCACGCCGTCGCACCGCCCGTCGTGCTCGCACCCATGGCGGGGATCACCAACGCGCCCTTCCGTACCCTGTGCAGGGAGTTCTCCGGCGGCAAGGGCCTGTTCGTGAGCGAGATGATCACGACCCGGGCGCTGGTCGAGCGCAACGAGAAGACCATGCAGCTGATCAGGTTCGACGCGAGCGAGCAGCCGCGCTCGATCCAGCTGTACGGCGTCGACCCGGCGACCGTCGGCAAGGCCGTCCGCATGATCGCGGAGGAGGACCTGGCCGACCACATCGACCTGAACTTCGGCTGCCCGGTCCCCAAGGTCACCAGGAAGGGCGGCGGCTCGGCCCTCCCGTACAAGCGCAACCTGCTGCGGGCGATCCTCAGGGAGGCCGTGAGCGGTGCCGGTGACCTCCCCGTCACCATGAAGATGCGCAAGGGCATCGACGACGACCACATCACCTACCTCGACGCCGGCCGCATCGCCGTCGAGGAGGGCGTCACGGCGATCGCGCTGCACGGCCGTACGGCCGCCCAGCACTACGGCGGCACCGCCGACTGGGAGGCCATCGCCCGGCTGAAGGAGCACGTGCCGGAGATCCCGGTGCTCGGCAACGGCGACGTCTGGTCGGCTGGGGACGCGCTGCGGATGGTGCGGGAGACCGGCTGCGACGGGGTGGTCGTCGGGCGCGGATGCCTGGGGCGGCCATGGCTGTTCGCGGATCTCGTGGCGGCCTTCGAGGGGCGTACGTCCTTCGCCCGCCCGACGCTGCGCGAGGTGGCCGACGTCATGGTCCGGCACGCGACCCTGCTCGGCGAGTGGATCGGCGACGAGTCCAAGGGCGTCGTCGACTTCCGCAAGCACGTCGCCTGGTACCTGAAGGGCTTCGCGGTCGGCTCGGAGATGCGCAAGCGGCTCGCGATCACGTCTTCTCTGCAGGAACTGCGGGCGGGTCTCGACGAGTTGGACCTCGACCAGCCGTGGCCGGCCGGCGCGGACGGCCCCCGCGGCCGTACGTCCGGCAACAACCGGGTGGTGCTGCCGGACGGCTGGCTGAAGGACCCGTACGACTGCGCGGGCGTGAGCGAGGACGCGGAGCTGGACACCTCCGGCGGCTGATCAGCCCTTCTTCGGGTGCGGTGTCGAGCCGTACGCCGTCAGGAAGCGGTCGCGGAAGGCGCTCATCTTCCACACCGGGGCGTTGTGGGCCGGACGCAGGCCGTCCGTCCACCCCCACCCGGCGATCCGGTCCAGCACCTTCGGGTCCTTGGCGACGATCGAGACCGGCACGTCACGGCTGGCGTGGTTGCCGCTGACCCGGGCGATGGGCTGGTGGTCGCCGAGGAAGACCAGCACCGTGTCCTTGCTGCCGTAGCGCTCCAGCCACTGGGTCAGCGCGGTCACCGAGTACTGGATCGTCTTGCCGTACTCCTGGCGGGACTTGGTGGTGTCCGCGATGACGTCGGCCGGATTGTTGCCCGCCGCCTGGATGCCCTTGAAGACCGAGCCGTCGCCCAGCTGGTCCCAGCCGACCATCTTCGGGATCGGCGCCCAGGGCTGATGGCTGGAGGTGAGGATGAGCAGGGACATCCGCGCCTTGCCGTCGGCGGGCTTCCTGCTGTGCACCCGCTCCTGGTACTGCTGCAGCGCGTACTGGTCGGGCATGGTCGACCAGCTGAACTTCGGTCCCTTGTAGCCGAGTTCGAAGGCGTTGTAGACCTTGTCGAGGCCGTACCACTTCTGCTCCGGCCACGCCTTCTGCACACCCGGCATGACCCCGACCGTGTCGAACGCGCCGGTCTTCTTGAACGCCTCGGTGAGACTGAGGTGGTCGCTGGCCATGACCGTGCGGTAGCGCTGCTGGTTGCTGATCCACAGGCCGGACATGGTGGTGGAGTGGCCGAGCCAGCTGCTGCCGCCGTAGGTCGCCGAGGTCAGCCAGCCGCTCTTGGCGTGGAATCCGGCCTGGGCCAGCGCCTTGGTGCGGGCGTCGAGCGTACTGTCCACACCGGGCGCCATGATCGGGTCCTCGATCGCGCTGCGGCCGTAGCTCTCGATGAAGGTGAAGATCATGTCCTTGCCGCGCAGAGCCGGGACCAGCTGGCTGCCCGGGGTGTTGCCGAAGGCGTCGACCCTGGCCACCTTCCGGAACTCCGCCTCGTCCCTGAGCGTGGCCGAGACCATGTGGACCTGGTTCTTCAGCGCGGTGGCGGTGTTGTCGGCGGCGAGCGGCACGCCGGCCATCTGCAGGCCCAGGGAGGAGCAGGTGATCCAGACGACCCCGGCGACCAGCGTGCCCCGGGTCGCGGTGCCGGGGTGCCGGGCGAGCAGATTGCTCAGCCGGACCATGGCCAGCGCCAGCAGCACGCACAGCAGCAGGACCGCCGCGATCACACCGGCCACGGCCGCGAGGGTCTCCGTACGGCCGAGGGAGTCCTCCAGATACGACTCCGCGTCACCGAACAGGCTCCAGTCGAGGACCACGTTGAACGGGCGGCCGAGGTACTGGTTGAAGCCCATGTCGAGCGCGTTCAGCACGGTCATCGCGGCCAGCGCCACCCCGGACACGGCAGCCAGCACCACCCGCGGCCGGCGCGGCAGCGCCAGCATCACCGCCGCGCCGATGACGGCTTCCGCCGGTATCCGGAAGAACTTCCCGGGCCCCAGCCGCACCACCGAGTCCGGCATCACGAGCGCGGCGACGACGAGCGCCGCGGCGAGCACGGTCACGGTGACGGACACGGCCTGGGCGGCCGTGGGATGCTCCTCGCGCCAGCGCCGGGTGTACGCCGACAGGGCGGTCCAGGGGCGCCGGGAGGCGCGGGGGGCGGGCGCGGCGGTTTCGGCGGGGGCGTCGTCCTCCGGCTCTTCGGTTTGCAGTTGGCGCGTGCTCGTGTCCTGAGACACCCGAGGGTCCTTCCGTACGACACCCGTGACGCTGATCCGTACGGCCACCCCGCAACCCGTGTTCATGGCACTGAGCAAACACCGGGCAAATACCCGTCCCTACACCCCGCCCACCGCCGTCAGAAGCGCAAGCGGCGCCACGGCCGACCGGGACTCCCGCACGCACGCGTGCGGATACGGCACCGGCTCCGGATGCGTGTCCCTGCCGTACCCGGCCAGCACCTCCGGCAGCCGGTACCCCGCCACCACCGCCGCGTCCACCAGCGCGTGCGCCACCGCCCGGGCCTCGTCGTGCAACCCGTACCGCGCGAGCCCCAACGTGATCAGCGCGTTGTCATGGGGCCACACGGAGCCCCGGTGATAGGACAGCGGATGGTACGCCGCCTGCCCCGCGGCCAGCGTCCGCACCCCCCACCCGGAGAAGAAGTCCGGCTCCAGCAGCCGCCGGCCCACCACCTCGCCGTACTCCTTGTCCAGCAGCCCGGACCACAGCAGATGCCCGGCGTCGGAGGCCAGCGCGTCGATCCGGTGGCCCTCCCCGTCCAGTGCGAGCGCCGGGAAGGAGTGCTCCTCCATCCAGAAGTCCCGCTGGAACCGGTCCCGGAGATCGGCCGCCGCCTGCTCCAGCAGGGCCGCGTACGTCTCGTCGCCCCACACCGTGCGCGCCAGCCACGCCGTGCGGCGCAGCGCGTCGTACGCGTAGCCCTGCGCGCCCGCCGCCATCACCGCGCCGGTGGGACGGGTGCCGTCGGCGCAGCAGATCGCGCCGGGGGAGTCCTTCCAGTTCTGGTTGGCGAGGCCGCCCTCGTCGGCGCGGTAGACCAGGTAGCCGCGCGAGGTCAGGCCGCCGTGGTCGAGCATCCAGGCGACGGCGGCACGCGCGTGCCGTTCCAGACGGCGGGCCAGAACCGCGTCCCCCGTCCGCTCGGTGTACGCGCCGAGCAGGACCAGGAACAGCGGAGTGGCGTCGACCGAGCCGTAGTACCGCCCGAACGGCACCTGCCCGAAGTGGGCCAGCTCGCCGTGCCGTACCTCGTGCACGATCTTGCCGGGCTGGGCGACCGGGGACAGGCCGGTGCCGGTCGCCTGGGTGGCGGCGAGCGCGGGCAGCGTGGCGGCGGCCAGTTCCGGGCGGTACGGCAGCGCGAACAGGGAGGTGAGCAGGGCGTCCCGGCCGAGGAGGGCGAGGAACCAGGGGGCGCCGCCGGACGGCACGCGCAGTTCCTCGCCGTCCGGTCCGGTGGCCGGCACCTGGAGCGCGGCCAGGTCGGCGAGGCCCCGCGCGCAGGCCTCCGCCAGTTCCGGCCAGCCGGTCGGGAAGGCCACACCCTCCACGAACTCCGCCTCCGCGACGGCGAGTTGGTCCAGGACGGACGCCGGGTCGCGGGGCACGCGCAGAGCGCGCTTCTCGCCGTGCGGGCGGGCGATGACGCGCAGCAGCAGCTCCGTCGTGCCGTGCGGCGCGAGGTCCAGGGTCCACACCAGGCGGCGGGCGCCGGTGCCGGTCTCCTCGACGGCGTCGGGGGCGGGGTCGGCCGTGATGGTCGTACAGGACCGCCATTCGGCGCGGCGGTAGGTGAACTCGATGCCGTCGTCGAGGACTTCCCGGGAGCGTACGGCGCCGGCCTTGGCGTAGGTGCGGTGGTCGGAGCGGAGTTCGAACTGGTCGGTGAAGTCGGCGTCGGCGGTGATGGCGAGGCGGACCGTGGTCGGCACCGGGCGGTTGCTGGTGACCCGGAGCGATTCGACGAACGAGCTGTCGCCCACGGCCTGGTGGCGGAAGAGGGTGTGCGCGGGAGGCTCCTGCCGGCCGCCGCGCGGGACCAGCACACAGCGGGCCGCGCCGCCGTCGGTGACCGGCGTGAGTACCTCGGGTACGGCGCCGTCGACGGTGAGCTGCCAGCGGCTGAGGTGCCGGGCGTCCCGTACGAACAAGCCGTCCGGGGAGCCGCTGCCCCGGACCCCGCTGATGTCGCCCCGGTCGCCCACGGCGGCGAACGTCGCCCCGCGCACGAGCAGATGGTGCCGGTCCGTCATTCCCGGTCGCCTCCTTCGTTACTTGTGTCGAACGTGCCGGTGGCCGCCTCGGACACGCCCCCGCGGGCGCCCTTGACAAGGTCTTGGTGCAGCTCGTGGTGCAGGTCGAGGGCGAGCGCGGCGGTCCAGCCGAAGCCGGTCGCGCCGCAGGCCTCGCCGGTGCGGGGGTCGACGTACTCCGCGAAACCGGTGGCTTCGGCGAGGTGCAGCACGGCCGCGCGCAGTGCGTCGGCCCGCTCCCGCTCGCCGTGCACGCGCAGTCCCCGTTCCAGCAGCCAGTTCGTGTTGAACCAGGCCGGGCCGCGCCAGTACCGGTGCGGTTCGAAGGCCTCGCCGAGGAGGTCGTAGCTGGGGACGAGCCGGGTGCGGTCGCCGAGCCCGAAGTGCGGCCCGCACAGGGTGCCGACGAGCGCGGTGACGATCTCGCGCGGCAGGCCGGGGAGGATGAGCGGCACCAGCCCGGAGACACTCCGCTCGGGGATCAGCCCGAAGGCACCGGGTCCGTGGGGCGGTGCGGGGTGGTGTGCTTGGGGGGCCGGGCCGGGGCCGTGTGCCTGCCGGGCCGGTCCGCGGCCGTCGGCCGCGCCGTCTCCTGTGCGGACCGGGCTCCCGCCCCGCGCGGCGGCCCGCAGGTCCCGGCACAGGAACATGCCGGCCGCCGGGTCCCACAGCCGCTCCACCAGCGCCGCCGTCAGCCGTTCGGCGCGCGCGTGCCGCGCGGTGCCGGCCGCGCCCAGCTCCTCGGCGATCCGGGCCAGCGCGTACTCGGAGGCGATGAGCAGGGCGTTGAAGGCGGGGTCCTCGACCGTGAACTCCCCGCCGCCGTCGGCGTACCCCGCGTCCCGGTAGTCGGCGGCCAGCCGCACATACCGTCCGTAGTCCAGATCCGTCGGCCGGTCCTCCGGTGCGCCGTGGTCGAGGTCGGCCCGCCGGAAGGAGCGGGCCGGGGCGGGGGTGATCCGGGCGAGCGGGGCGTCCCAGCAGGGGCTGTTGTCCATGCCCTGCTCCCACGGGTGGACGACCGACACCAGCCCCGCGCCGCCCAGGTCCCGCCGGTGCAGCAGATAGCGGTGCCAGGCGGCCAGCCGCGGGTGGACCCGGGCCAGGAAGCCGCGCGCCCGGGACAGGCCGGGGTCGGCGCGGTGCACCAGCCAGGCCGCCAGCGCGTGCACCGGTGGCTGCACGATGCCCGAGGTCTGTACGGTGCGCGGGGCGCCGGCGGTGCGGCCGGCGGTGGCCGAGCGCCAGAAGTCGGGGCTGGGGAAGTAGGCGTCGAGCGGTACGGAGGGATTGAACACGATGTGCGGGACGCGCCCGTCGGCCCACTGGGCGGCCAGCAGCGTCTCCAGCTCGGTCTGGGCCCGCAGCGGTGAGAGGTGCCGCAGCCCGATCGCGATGAACGCGCTGTCCCAGGACCACTGGTGCGGATACAGGTTCCGGGAGGGGACCGTCGAGCGGCCCGTCCAGTTCTCGTCGAGCACCCGGGCCGCCGCGACCTGCAGCGGCGTGCCCGCGGACGGGGGGCCGTACGCGCTCTCGTACTCCGTGGGACGTGCGGTGAGCTGCGTGCTGCGATCCACTCGGGGCTCCCCGAAGACGAAGACGCCCGGCCGGCCCGGCCGGGTTCGGTGGCAACGACCGTAGAGTTACGTCTATTTAACACGCAAAACTCACTATGTAATGCAGTCTTGGGAAACACAAGGGGGTGCGCATGACCGGACGTCCGGGAAGGACCGCCAGAGCCGGCGGCCAGGCCGGCGCGGGAGAGCTGCTCGAACTGGTCCGCAGTGGACGGGCCGTGACGCGCGGTGCGCTCCAGCAGGCGACCGGACTGTCCCGTGCGACCGTCGGCCAGCGCCTGGACCGGCTGTTCCGGGCCGGCTGGCTGCGCGAGGGCGCCGGCGGTCCGGTCGACTCGCCGCTCGGCGGCCGCCCCTCCATCACCCTGGAGTTCGACGGCTCCCATGCCGTCGTCCTCGCCGGCGACCTGGACACCCGGCACGCCCGCGCGGCCGTCCTCACCCTGACCGGCGAGATCCTGGCCGAGCACTCCGGCACGCTGGTCGTCGAGGACGGACCGGAGGCCGTACTCGGTGAACTCGGCCGCTGGTTCGGCGCGTTGCTGGAGAAGGCGGGCCACGCGGCAGCGGACGTCTGCGGCATCGGGCTCGCCGTACCCGGCCCGGTGGACAGCGCGACCGGCCGGGTGGTGCAGCCGCCGATGATGCCGGGCTGGGACGGCTACGACATACGGGGCCGGCTCTCCCGCGCCTTCACCGAGCACACCGGCGCCGGCCCGGCCCCGGTCCTGGTGGACAACGACGCCAACCTGATGGCCTACGCCGAACAGCGCGCCGGGCACCCCGACTGCGCGGCCTTCGTGCTGGTCAAGGTGTCCACGGGCATCGGCGCCGGGGTGGTCGTGGACGGCGCGATCTACCGGGGGGTCGACGGCGGTGCGGGCGACATCGGGCACATCCGGGTCGGCACGGACGCCCTGTGCCGCTGCGGTGCGCACGGCTGTCTCGCCGCCGTCGCGAGCGGGGGCGCCGTGGCCCGGCGGCTGACGGAGAGCGGGGTGCCGGCCGCCTCCGGCGCGGACGTACGGGACCTGCTGGCCGCCGGGCATCCGGGGGCGGCGGCGCTGGCCCGGGAGGCGGGCCGGCAGGTGGGGGACGTCTTGGCGACCGTCGTCACGCTGCTCAACCCGGGTGTGCTGATGATCGCGGGTGATCTGGCCGGAACCCCGTTCCTCACCGGGGTGCGCGAGCTGCTCTACCAGCGGGCGCTGCCGCGCTCCACGGCCCACCTGGACGTCGTCACCTCCCGGCTGGGGGAGCGGGCCGCGCTCATCGGAGCGGGGGCGCTGGTCGTGGAACACCTCTACGCGCCGGAGCGGGTCGAGGAGCGGCTCCTGGCGCTGGGCGTGTGACGTCGGCGTTTCCGGGCCGGCCGGAGTCCGCATGGTGAAATCCGGCGCGCTGTGGCAGCGTGATTCTCGCCACCCTTGATAAGGGTTGCGCTCAGATGAGCGGATCATGAGCGGCTGCACTTCTCCAAGGGGTGGCACTGGGTGCCACCCCTTGATCGTTCATCGATCGAAATCAGGCGTGCCGATGCCCGCTCATCTGAGCGGAAAACCCGCCCCCTGGGAGGTGGATGCGTTCAAGAAGTGAAAACATGTGCCTCGCTCGGCTTGCCAAGCTTTGACTTTCGATCCGCTGGCGGACGAGTGGTTACAGGCGCATGACGCGCAAGTGGACGTACCCATGTGCCTTCGATCTGGGTATGTTCCTGGCCGTCAGGGCAGCCACCGTGGCCTCAAGGAGTCGAGACCCGTGTCGGAAAACAAAGAACCCCACGTAGTGAAGTTCGTTTACGACTTCACCGAGGGCAACAAGGACCTCAAGGACCTCCTCGGCGGCAAGGGCGCCAACCTCGCCGAGATGACCAACCTCGGTCTGCCGGTCCCTCCTGGCTTCACCATCACCACCGAGGCCTGCAAGGTCTACCTGGAGAGCGGTGCGGAGCCCGTGGCACTGCGTGACGAGGTGAGTGCGCACCTCGACGCGCTGGAGTCCCGCATGGGCAAGAAGCTCGGCCAGCCCGACAACCCCCTGCTGGTCTCCGTCCGCTCGGGCGCCAAGTTCTCCATGCCCGGCATGATGGACACGGTCCTGAACATCGGCCTCTCCGACAAGTCGGTGCAGGGCCTGGCCAAGCAGGCCGGCGACGACCGCTTCGCCTGGGACTCCTACCGCCGCCTCATCCAGATGTTCGGCAAGACCGTCCTCGGCGTCGACGGCGACCTCTTCGAGGAGGCCCTCGACAAGGCGAAGGAGGCCAAGAAGGTCACGGTCGACACCGACCTGGAGGCCGCCGACCTGAAGAAGCTGGTCACCACCTTCAAGAAGATCGTCAAGAAGGAGGCCGGCCGGGACTTCCCGCAGGACCCGCGCGAGCAGATGGACCTCGCCATCAAGGCGGTCTTCGACTCGTGGAACGGCGACCGCGCCAAGCTCTACCGCCGCCAGGAGCGCATCCCGCACGACCTGGGCACGGCCGTCAACGTCTGCTCGATGGTCTTCGGCAACCTGGGCCCGGACTCCGGCACCGGCGTGGCCTTCACCCGTGACCCCGCCTCCGGCCACCAGGGCGTCTACGGCGACTACCTGCAGAACGCCCAGGGCGAGGACGTGGTCGCGGGCATCCGCAACACCGTCCCGCTGGCGGAGCTGGAGTCGATCGACAAGAAGTCGTACGACCAGCTCATGCAGATCATGGAGACCCTGGAGAACCACTACAAGGATCTCTGCGACATCGAGTTCACCATCGAGCGCGGCCAGCTGTGGATGCTCCAGACCCGCGTCGGCAAGCGCACGGCGGGCGCCGCCTTCCGTATCGCGACCCAGCTGGTCGACCAGGGCCTGATCGACGAGACGGAGGCGCTCCAGCGCGTCACCGGCGCCCAGCTGGCCCAGCTGATGTTCCCGCGCTTCGACGAGCAGGCGAAGGTCGACAAGGTCGCGCGCGGCATCGCCGCATCTCCGGGCGCCGCGGTGGGCAGGGCGGTCTTCGACTCCTACACGGCCGTGAAGTGGTCCCGCTCGGGCGAGAAGGTCATCCTGGTCCGCCGCGAGACGAACCCCGACGACCTGGACGGCATGATCGCGGCCGAGGGCATCCTGACCTCCCGCGGCGGCAAGACGTCCCACGCGGCCGTGGTCGCGCGCGGCATGGGCAAGACCTGCGTGTGCGGCGCGGAGGAGCTGGAGGTCGACACCAAGCGCCGCAGGATGACGGTGCCGGGTGGTCACGTGGTCGAGGAAGGCGACGTGATCTCGATCGACGGCTCGTCGGGCAAGGTCTACCTGGGCGAGGTCCCGGTCGTCCCCTCCCCGGTCGTCGAGTACTTCGAGGGCCGCATGCACCCGGGCGCCGACGACGCGGACGAGCTGGTCGAGGCCGTCCACCGCATGATGGCCTTCGCCGACCGCAAGCGCCGCCTGCGGGTGCGCGCCAACGCCGACAACGCCGAGGACGCGCTGCGGGCGAGGAGGTTCGGCGCCCAGGGCATCGGCCTGTGCCGCACGGAGCACATGTTCCTCGGCGACCGCCGCGAGCTGGTCGAGCGCCTGATCCTGGCGGACACGGAGGAGGAGCGCGAGGAGTCCCTGAAGGCCCTCCTTCCCCTCCAGAAGAAGGACTTCGTGGAGCTCTTCGAGGCCATGGACGGCCTCCCGGTGACGATCCGCCTCCTGGACCCCCCGCTGCACGAGTTCCTCCCCGACATCACGGAACTCTCGGTCCGCGTGGCCCTGGCCGAGTCCCGCCAGGAGCCGCACGAGAACGACCTGCGCCTGCTCCAGGCGGTGCACCGCCTGCACGAGCAGAACCCGATGCTGGGCCTGCGCGGCGTACGCCTCGGCCTGGTCATCCCCGGCCTGTTCACCATGCAGGTCCGCGCGATCGCCGAGGCGGCCGCGTCCCGCAAGGCGGCGAAGGGCGACCCGCGGGCGGAGATCATGATCCCGCTGGTCGGCACGGTCCAGGAGCTGGAGATCGTCCGCGAGGAGGCCGACAAGGTCATCGCGGAGGTAGAGGCGGCGACGGGCACTTCGCTGAAGCTGGCGATCGGCACGATGATCGAACTCCCGCGTGCCGCCCTGACGGCCGGCCAGATCGCCGAGGCGGCGGAGTTCTTCTCCTTCGGCACGAACGACCTGACGCAGACGGTGTGGGGCTTCAGCCGGGACGACGTCGAAGCGAGCTTCTTCACCGCATACCTGGAAAAGGGCATCTTCGGCGTCAGCCCCTTCGAGACGATCGACAAGGACGGCGTCGGCTCCCTGGTGAAGTCGGCGGCGGAGGCGGGCCGGCGTACCCGTCCCGACCTGAAGCTCGGCGTCTGCGGCGAGCACGGCGGCGACCCCGAGTCCGTCCACTTCTTCCACGAGGTCGGCCTGGACTACGTCTCCTGCTCCCCGTTCCGCATCCCGGTCGCCCGCCTCGAAGCGGGCCGCGCGGCGACGAACTCGGCGGGCAGCGACCACCGCTAGGCCCTCCGGGCCCTTGACCCCGGAGCCGCCGCTGGTCCCCGACCCTCACCGATCGGCGACGGCTCCGGCGCACGAAAGAGGAGAGGCGGCACCCTGTGCGGGGGTGCCGCCTCTCCGTGCATCGTCCGTGGAGACTGTCAAGCTACGTCCCTGACCAGGCAAAGTGACGTTTGCTGACATTGGCTGCCGTTGCACCCGCGCGAAGCCGTTGTGCCCTCGTTGCACCCTCCGGGTGCGGCACCCCGCACCGGGCCTACCGGTAGAACACCGCTACGCCGCCGTGGTGCGAGCAGGCGCCCTGGTGGTGAGCGGCGTACGAGTACGTACCGTCGTTGCAGAGCGCGGTTGCACCGTTCCCGGCGCCGCTGGAGCCGCCCGACGAGCTGGAGCCGCTACTCCCGGACGACCCGCCCGACGAACTCCCGCCGTTCCCCGAATCCGCGGCTGCCGCATGCGCGGTCACGGTCACCTTCACCTTGACCGTCTTCGTCGCCGTCACCGTAGGAGCCGGCTTCGGCTTCGCGGTCTCCGTGGCCGTTGCCGTCGCGGTGACCGTCGCCGTCGGCTTCACCTTGTCCGCCGTCGGCTTCGCATCGGTCCCGTTGTTCTGGCCGCTGCCGCCGGCACCGACACCGAGGAAGAAGGCGAGACCGATTGCAGGCAGCACGTACCGCTTCCGCGCCCATTTCGGGGCCGTTCGTATGGGCGGCTGCGGCGGCATGGTGTACGGGTTACTCATGTGTCCCCCCAGGGCGCGTTGGAGGGAAGACCGTAGCGCCAGATGTGAAGCCGATGTGAAGTTTCCGTGCAGTAGTCACCTATTCGTGACCGCTCCAGCGGTATTCACCGGGGGCGGGCGGCCGTGGCCGTCTCGGACCGCGCCGCGCCGCCGCTGTCCGCTGTCGTTGATGTCAGCGCTGGACGCCACCCGACACCGGCTGGCGTCACTTGCGACGCTTGCGTGTCTTCGCATTGCGTTCGGTGGCGCATCCCGCCTTACGGTGGCGCCATGAGCGATCACTCGGAAGCGCCTGTCATGCCCGTCGAGGCCTACGAACCCCCCTACTACGTGGCCGTCTTCACTACGGTGCGAACCCAGGACCAGAGCGGCTACAGCGAGACCAGCGCACGCATGGAAGACCTGGTCAAGGACGTCCCCGGGTTCCTGGGGATGGACCACGCGCAGACTCCTGGCGGGCTGGGCATCACGGTCGGGTACTTCCGCGACGCCGACGCCCTCGCGGAGTGGCGGAGCGACGCCGAGCACCGCGCGGCGCAAAAGCGTGGGCAAGCCGAGTGGTACCGGAGCTACACGCTGCACGTGGCGAAAGTGGAGCGGAGCCACGGGTTTACCCGAGCGTAGGTCGCGCGGAGCCCGACAGCAGGCTGATCAGCCCAACTCACCCCCTGGGCCGGCAAGCGCCGTCCCTCCAGGCTGTCCGGTGGCGAAGAAGACGGGTGGACCGTGCCCCCACCGGCGAAGCCTGGTGGGGGCACGTCGAGGAGGAGTGGTTACTTTCGGCCGGTGTCTGGTTGTCGATCACCTGATGTGGTGGTGATGAGGTGGGCAGATCGTTTCTTTGCGCTTTCATGGCGTTACATTCCGTGATCGTGCGGTGGCTGTCCGAGCTGCCGGTGATGACGGAGGTATCGGGATGAAGAAGGCGCTGGTGGGCCTGGCGGCGGCCGGTCTGATGCTCACGGCTGCGGGGACGGCGGCTGCGGCTTGGTCCGCGATTCCTGTGCTCAGGTCAGGAGGCGTCGAGTTCGCGGAGAGCCAGTACACCTTCAACCGCGCAGAGGTGAACCACGGCGCCTTCGAGTGGTCCGGCAAGCTCCGCGACGCGAGCAGCAGCGACGGCCACAACGTCTACATGCAGGTCCGCGTTGAGGGCCACGACTGGGTCCGCTACTACGGCAAGCAGAAGCAGTCGGTGTGGATGCACCACTCCAACTGGGACGGTGCTGAGCGCTACACCATGGACGCGTACATGCGCGCGTGCCGCGACCGGGGAAGCCTCCGTCCGGACAACTGCTCTCCCGAGCAGCACTTCGCCAACCACTAGGACTCTTCTGTACATCCAGAGCCCGGACCCCCGCGTTCGGGCTCGCGCCCTCCCTAGGGGAACGCCATCAATACGTCAGAAGTCCTGTCCGCCGCGGGCGTCGACCTCTTCTACGGTGACACTCCCGCGGTACGGAACGCGAAGATCTCCCTCCGTCGCGGTGAGGTCGCCGCGATCACCGGGCAGAGCGGCTCGGGCAAGTCGTCGCTGCTGTATTGCCTGGCCGGAGTGCTGCCCGTCGCCCGCGGCGAGGTCCGATTCGAGGGGCGTGTCCTCGCTGAGCTGCCCGACGAGGAACTCAGTGCCCTCCGCCGCGAGCGGTTCGGGTTCGTCTTCCAGTACGGCGAACTGCTGCCAGAGCTGACCATCGAGGAGAACACCGCCCTGCCGCTCCGCCTTGCCGGACAACGCAAGGCACCCGCGCTCGCCGCGGCGGGCGAGGTGCTCGGTCGGCTCGGCCTCGCGGATCTGCGGCGCAGCCGGCCCTCGCAGGTGTCCGGGGGACAGAGCCAACGCGTCGCCGTCGCCCGTGCGTTGGTCCACCAGCCGGCCGTTGTGTTCGCCGACGAGCCCACCGGCTCCCTCGACAGCGCCAACGCCACGGCCGTACTGGAGGAGTTCCTGGCGCTGGCGCGGTCCCAGGGGACGGCCGTGGTGCTCGTTACGCACGACCAGCAGGTGGCGGCCCGAGCGGACACCCACTACATGATGCGGGACGGTGCTCTCGCCACGCACGCCCGGGAGGCGACGTGAGAGAACTGCTCCTGGGGCTGCGCCTGCTCCTGGGCAGCGGGCGGGGAAACCGGGTGAGGTTCCTCCTCATGACCCTGGGCAGCGCGATCGGCGTGAGCTGCCTCGCCGTGGTCCTGACCATCCCGGGGATCCTGGCAGCCCAGGACGCCCGCATGGCCGCGCGCCAGCCGACCTGCGCCAGGGACTCACAGGGGCACTGCGCGGACGCCAAGGGAGCCCCACGGCAACTGACCAGGACTGACCCGCTCGGCTCGCGCCCCATGACCCGCGTCTTCATCGCAGCCGGAACCAAACACATCGAACCGCCACTTGGGCTGGTGGCAGTCCCGCGACCGGGTGAGATCTTCCTGTCTCCGCGGTTGCACGAGGCGCTCCACAGGGAGCCAGGGCTCGCCCAACTCCTCCCAGGACGGGAACGAGGACTCATCGGCGCCCAAGGCCTTGCCCGTCCTGATGAGTTGTACGCGTACATCGGCGTCCCCCCGCACACGCTCAGGGACGCCGACGTCGTCACGCTCTTCGGCGAGCCCTATCCGCCGAGCCCCACAGTGGAGAAGTCGACCCTCGACATCGTGCGGTACACCCTGGCCGGTGTCGTACTGCTGCCCCTGGCGGTCTTCCTCTCCGTGTGCGCCAGGCTCTCCGCGGCCGCCCGAGTACGGCGGTTGGCCGCGCTGCGCCTTCTCGGCTTGAGTACGAAGGCGGTTCAGCGGGTCAATGCGGCCGAGACGGTGGCTGCCCTGCTGCTCGGTGCCGTGCTCGGCCTCGGAATCTATGAGTTGGTCAACCAAATGATCAGCCGTGCGGGCCTCCCCGGCTTCAAGTGGTATCCGAGCGACGGCACCCTCAGCCTCTCGACGATCCTCGTCTGTCTGCTCGGCTGCCCCGCCCTCGCCTGGTTCGTGGGACGGGCGAGTGCTCGGAAGGCGGCGGCGAACCCGCTGGCCGTACGGCGCAGTGCCGTGCAGAAACCGCCCGGCAAGTGGGGGCTGCTCCCGCTCGTTCCCGGGCTGGGCATCGTCGCCGGGTACTGCGTGGCGGGCGCGACGGGTCATGCGCCGCGGGACACCCACGTGTCCGCCGTCCTCATGCCACTCTCCGTCGTACTGGTCGGTGCCGGACTGGTAGCGGCGCTACCGCTCCTCTCGCAGGTCCTCGCCGGCCGGGTGGCCCGGTCGAGCGGCTCGCTGTCCTTGGGCCTGGCCATGCGGCGCAACGAGGCGGAACCCGGCGGCGCCCTCCGCGTGGCGACGGGCCTGGTCCTGTTGGTGTACGCGGCTTCGCTCGTCCAAGGCGTCCTGATCGAACTCGACCAGGTTTCCCGGCACGACTCACCTGTGCAGATCTACAACATCGGGCTCGACGGTGTGACCGCCGAGGAACAGCACGCTTTGGAGAGCATCAGCGGCGTTCGGGGGCATGGCGTCCGACTGCGCTCATGGACGGATCTCCGCGTCGACACGTACCAACCCGCTCTTGAGGCGGTGATCGCCACATGCGGCCAGCTGCGGGAGTCGGTGCCGAAGGTCGACGGCTGCGTCGACGGCCGTCCCGTCCGGCTGCTGGATGTGGCCAACGGATATCCTCACGACGACGTCAGGCCGGGAGCAACCTTCCCGTTCCACTTCTGGAAAGGCGGACACCGTCGCGTCCAGCGACTGAAAGTGCCACAGGAAATCCTTCGGTACCGCGACTGGGATGACATCCAGGCGATGGACGCGGACCTCCTCCTGCCACCGTCCTTCCTCCCCGCCGGTTACCGTCCCGACGGCGCCAGCCTGATCCTGATCAGTGGCTCGGACCCCGCAACCGTGCGAAACGTATTGGACGGAATCGGCGCCGTCGATCCCACCATCGCCGTAGACCCCTACGGCATCAACGTAACCGCCCTCCAGCAGATCGCCGTCGTCAAGACCCTGCTCGCCATCGGCATGGTGCTCGGTCTGATCATCGGCGTGGCCGCCTACCTGGTCGCGGCCACCGACCGGGCCATGGAACGGAAGCCGCAGGTCACGGCACTGGCCTTGCTCGGCGCGCGGCCGCGCACCCTGCGGGCCGCGCAGGTGGCGCAGGTCGTGGTGCCGTTGACCGTGGGGCTGGTGTTGGCAGTCGTCACCGGGAAGGCCGCCGAGTCCAGTTACCTCGTCACCGGGGGCGGTGCGATCTTCTGGGACGGGAAGGGCGTGCCGCTGCTGCTCGCCTGTGCGCTCGGGGCCGTTGTCGTCGCTGCCCTCGGGTCGTTGCCGTTGGCCGGGCGGCGGATCGATCCGGAGTTGATTCGGCGGGACTGAGCGCCGACAGCAGCGTGGGGCGGTGCCCGGTGCGGGTGCCGCCCCGGGGTGTTGTGGTCGGTCCGCGGTCGACAGGAGGCCGTCCAGCAGGGCGCGGAGGCCGAGGGCGTACGTGTCCTCGGCGGTCAGAGCGGCCCGGCGGCCGGCGTGTCCGCCAGGCGCCCGCTGCGCGACCGCTGGGATCCGATGTCGGTCGCCCGTCGGCGTGGCTCACGTCGGGAGGAGCGCACCGGTTCCGGTATCTGAACCGCACCGCCGGGAGGTGCGAGGGGCGGCCCCCGTCCCGGCCGGCCGCCCCTTCGGCTTCCTCGTCTCCTCCTCAGAAGTTGCCCTGCACATTCACCGGGCCGACCTGGAAGACGCCGGAGCACGTCTGCCAGGGGGCCGGGAGGAGGGCCGCGGTGTGCGAGGCCGGCGGGTAGATCCGCAGGTAGGTGCCGGTGCGCAGGCACGGCCCGCCCACCGGTCCGTTGGTGGTGCGCGCGATCGCCGACGCCGAGTGGGCGGGGGCGAGCGTGACGGTGCCGTAGGGGCTGCCGCTGTGGGTGGCGGCCGGGCCGATCTGGTGGTGCGCGGTGTCCAGGACGCTGACGCCCGGATAGCCGCGCAGGGTGCAGCCGGTCGTACTGGTGTTGGTGAACCGGATCGACCAGTACAGCGACCCCGCCGCGCCCTCCTTGCGGCCCATGGAGAGGTAGAGGTCGCTCGTGGTGCAGGTTCGGACGGCGGTCGAGGCCCGGGCCGCCGCCGCGGGTGCCGTCGGGGTCGCACTCCGCGCGGCTCCCGCGGCTGTCAGTCCGAGCAGGGCGGCGGTCAGTACGGCGGTCGCGCCTCGCGCAGATGCAAACATGTCGTATCCGCCTCCATCGGGCGAATCGGTGGACGAGTGTCACTGTGTTGGATGCACCCGGGGCCGGAAAAGTTGTGCGTCGCCGCCCGGCGGGGCGCCGTCCCGCTCGCCGTCCCCGGGTGTCCCTTCCCGCGTTCCCCGACACACAGCCGCAACCCCTCTTTCGTAATCGGCGTGCAGGGTTGATCGTTGGACCGTGCATCGATGACGAGGATGACCGACGTCAGGGGGCACCGACGATGACGATCAGCCGCAGAGCACTGCTGGCCGCGGGAGCCGGGGCGGCCGGTGCCGGACTACTCGCCGGCTGCGGGTCCGACACCGGGCGCGGGGGCGGGGGCGGGACGGAGCTGTCGCAGTGGTACCACCAGTATGGTGAGGCCGGCACCGAGCAGGCCGTCGAGCGGTACGCCGCCGCCTACAAGAAGGCACGGGTCACGGTGCAGTGGCGGCCCGGGAACTACGACCAGCAGACCGCCGCCGCCCTGCTCACCGGCTCCGGGCCGGACGTCTTCGAGGTGAACGGGCCCACGCTCGACCAGATCCGGGGCGGTCAGGTCGTCGACCTCACCGAGCTGGTCAAGGACGTCCGGGACGACTTCAACCCGGCCGTCCTCGCGCCGAAGACGTACGACGGCCGGGTCTGGGGCATTCCGCAGGTCATCGACATGCAGATGCTCTACTACCGCAAGAGCATGCTGAAGGACGCCGGGGTCGAGCCGCCCGCCACGCTCGACGCCCTCGTGGACGCCGCGAGGAAGCTCACCGGCAGCAAGGTCAAGGGGCTGTTCCTGGGCAACGACGGGGGAGCCGGTGTGCTCGGCGGTACGCCCCTGTACGCCGCCGGGCTCCAACTCGTCACCGAGGACGGCAAGGTGGGCTTCGACGACCCCGCCGCCGCCCGCACCCTCGGCAAGCTGCACCAGCTGTACGCCGGCAAGTCCCTGCTCCTCGGCGCGCCCGCCGACTGGTCCGACCCCTCCGCCTTCATCCAGGGGCTGACCGCGATGCAGTGGTCCGGGCTGTGGGCGCTGCCGCAGATCGAGAAGGAACTCGGCGACGACTTCGGCGTGCTGCCGTTCCCCGGGGACGGCAGCCAGGGGAAGCCCTCCGTGCCCGTCGGAGCCTACGGCGCCGCCGTCAGCGCGCGCGGCAGGCACCAGCAGGCCGCCAAGGATTTCGTGAAGTGGCTGTGGGTCGAACGGACCGACTACCAGGAGGACTTCGCGCTGTCCTACGGCTTCCACATCCCGGCCCGGACCTCCCTCGCCAGGAAGGCGGCCGCGCTGCGCTCGGGTGCCGCGGCCGACGCCGTACGCTTCACCACCGACCACGGCTACGCCCAGCCCCTGCTGTGGACGCCCGCCTCGCAGACCGCCTACCAGGACGCGCTCAGCCGGATCATCACGAGCGGGGCCGATCCGGCGGGCGAACTGCGGGCCGTCGTACGGAAGGTGACCGGCGAGCTCGCCCGGGTGAAGAAGACGTCGTGAGGCGCCGCGGAGCACTCTGGTTCTGGGTGTTCGTGGGGCCGTTCGCGCTCGGGCTGGCGCTGTTCACCTACGTTCCGCTGCTGTGGAGCGTGGGCCTCAGCTTCTTCGACGCCCGCAACACGGTCACGCCGACGCACTTCGTGGGGCTGGACAACTACACGGCGATGGTGCGGGATGACGCCTTTCTCGGCAGTCTGCGGACCTTCCTCCTCTTCACCGCCTTCATCGTGCCGGTCACCTACGTGTGCTCGCTCTCCCTCGCCCTGATGGTGAACCGGCTGCGGCGCGCCCGCGCGTTCTTCCGGTCGGTCTTCTTCCTCCCGGCCGCGTGCAGTTATGTCGTCGCCGCGCTGGTGTGGAAGATGTCGATCTTCAACGGGGTGCGGTTCGGGCTGGCGAACACCGTCCTCGGGTGGTTCGGGGGCGATCCCGTCGCCTGGCTGGCCGGCACCGATCCGCCCTGGTACTGGCTGGTCATCGTCACGGTACGGCTGTGGCTGCAGGCCGGGTTCTACATGGTCCTGTTCCTGGCCGGGCTGCAGCGGATCGATCCGGTGCTGTACGAGGCGGCCGCCGTGGACGGGGCCCGGCCGGGATGGACCGTGCTGCGGCACATCACCCTGCCCCAGCTGCGGGCCACCTCGGTCGCGGTGGTGCTGCTGCTCGTCATCAACGCCTTCCAGGCCTTCGACGAGTTCTACAACCTGCTGTCCGATGCGCGCGGGTATCCGCCGTACGCCCGGCCGCCGCTCGTCTACCTCTACTACACCGCCCTCGGCCAGGGGCAGGACCTGGGGCTCGGCAGTGCGGGCGCGGTGATCCTCGCGCTGGTCATCGCGGTCGTCACGGTGGGGCAGGCGCGATGGCTGAGGCTGGGAAGGACGGACGCCGATGGATGACGCCCTGGTGCGCGCCGGGCGGGCGCTGCGGCTGGTGCTGCTCGTCGTGCTCGCTCTGCTCTTCCTCATTCCCTTCTATCTGCTGGTGCGCAACGGGCTGTCCAGCGAACAGGACATCACCTCGCCCGAATGGACCTTCTTCCCCGGCGAGTTGAGGTGGGGGAACATCCGGGAGCTGTTCGACGACCCGTCCGTTCCGTTCGCCCGCTCGCTGCTCAACTCCGCGCTGATCGCCGTCGCGACGACCCTGGGCACCCTGTTCCTCGCGTCCCTCGCGGGCTACGGCCTCGCCCGCATCCCGTACCGGCACGCGAACAAGGTCTTCTACGGCATCCTCGGCACCTTGCTGGTCCCGGCCGCCGTCACCTTCGTGCCGAGTTTCGTGCTGGTGTCGTCGCTGGGCTGGATCTCCACCCTGCGCGGGCTGATCGTCCCGACGCTGTTCCCGGCGTTCGCCTGTTTCGTCTTCCGGCAGTACTTCCTGGGCTTTCCACGGGAGTTGGAGGACGCTGCGCAGGTCGACGGGCTCGGGTACTGGCGCACGTACTGGCGGGTGGTCGTGCCGAACGCGCGGCCGGTGTTCGCGGCGGTGGGCACGGTCGTCTTCCTCGGCGCGTGGAACTCCTTCCTGTGGCCGCTGGTGATCGGGCAGGACCGGAGCGCCTGGACGGTGCAGGTGGCGTTGTCGTCGTTCACGACGTCCCAGGTGATCCGGCTGCACGAGCTGTTCGTCGCGGCCGTGGTGTCCGTCCTTCCGCTGCTGCTGGTGTTCCTGTGCTTCCAGCGCTGGATCGTGGCGGGGGTGGAGCGGTCCGGGATCGACTGAACCGGGTCAGGCCGTCGAGCCGCCGTCCACCACCAGGTCGGTGCCGACGACCGAGGCCGCGTCGTCCGAGGCCAGGTAGAGCACGGCGGCGGCGACCTCCTCGACCGTGGAGACCCGGCCGAGCGGGGCCTCGGCGCGCATCCGGGCCGCCCGGTCGGCCTCCGTCTCGCCGGGCTTGAAGGACATGTCCGTGGCGGTGGGGCCGGGGCTGACGGCGTTGATGCGCACACCGTCGGCGATGTGGTCCAGCGCGGCGCCGCGGCTGAGCACCGACACGGCCGCCTTGGTGACGGCGTAGCCGGTGGTGCCGCGCAGCCGGCTGTGGACGCCGATCCGGGAGGCGATGTTCACGATGGCCCCGCCGTTCGGCTGGGTCCGCATCTGGGCGACCTCGGCCTGGAGGGCGAGGAGCACGCCGGTGACGTTGATGTCGAGCATCGTCCGCCAGTCCTCCTCGGGCAGGTCCGCAGCGAGCCGCCCGCGTCCGGTCATGACGCCGGCGTTGTTCACCGCCACGTCCAGGGAGCCGAACCGGTCCACGGCGGCGGACACCAGGTCCCGCAGGTCACCGGCGCTGGTGACGTCCGCGGGGACGGCCAGTGCCTTGCCGCCCGCCCGCTCGACGAGCTCCGCCGTCTCCCGCAGCGGCTGCTCGCGGCGCCCGGCGACGACCACGTGCGCGCCCTCGCGGGCGAAGGCGAGCGCGATGCCTCGGCCGATGCCGCTGCCGGCGCCGGTGACGAGGGCGGTGCGGCCGGTGAAGCGATGCGTCATGGTGGTCCCCCGGTTTTTTAACCGATCGGTTCAGTATGAGATGCGAAAGAAGGCGCTGCCGGCCGTGGGTTCTCAGTCGAGCAGCGCCAGTGCCTGCTCCGCCGCGTCCCGCACCCTGGCCGGGTCGGTGGCGGCCTTGCCGACCACCCGCAGGCCCTGGAGCAGGACGAGCAGCATGCGGGCGAGGGCGAGCGGGTCGCGGCCTCCGGGCAGCTCGCCCTGGGCGCGGGCGCGGACCAGCGCGGAGTGCAGCAGCGTCTCCAGGCCGTCCCAGCTCTGCTGCACGCGGCGGGCGGCGGCCGGGTCGTGCGGGGCCAGTTCGACGGCCGTGTTGGTGACCAGGCAGCCCTGCTCCCGGGTGGCCTCCGCCGCGGCCTCGGCGGCGAACCGCCGGACCAGCCCGCGGACGGCCGGCAGGACCGGGCCGGGCGGGGACAGCTCCCGGGTCAGCAGCGGGTTCTGGGCCTGCCCGTACCGGTCCAGCGCCCTCAGGTACAGCTCGTGCTTGCTGCCGAACGTCGCGTACAGGCTCGCCCTGCCGATCCCCAGGTGGGCGACCAGGTCGGCCATCGAGGTCGCCTCGTAGCCGCGCCGCCAGAACAGCTCCAGGGCTGACTGCAGCGCGGCGTCCGGGTCGAATTCCTTGGTCCTGGCCACGTGACGCAGCCTAGGCTTTTCTGAAACGATCGGTCAAGACCGGAGGTTACGCCGTCCGTACCTCGTAGGCGGCCACCCGGACCGCCTCGTCGTCCAGGCACTGCCCGCTGACCAGGTCGAAGCGCTGCTTCAGCAGCGGCGAGGCCACGAACGGGCGGTCCTGGTGGGTGCCGGTCAGACCGCGGGAGAGGACGGCCGCGCCGGTGAAGGGGTCGCGGTTGTCCACGGCGTACAGCCGGTCGGCGCGGTCGCGGAAGAGGGCCACCTGACGGCCGTCCGGCAGCAGGGCGGCCACCCCGCGGCCGGGGATGAGCGTGCTCAGGTCGCAGGCCGTGAACCAGTCGTCGCCGGCGAGCCGGAGCTGGACCTTCAGGTCGGTGGTCTCGACAGCCAGGGTCATCGGGCGCTTCCTTCCAGGACGTCGTCGGCGGGCCGCGTACCGATGGACAGCAGCGGCAGGTCGGGCTTGATCTGGTCGCGCTCGGGGACGAAGGCGACGACCGGGTCCGGGGTGTCCGGGGCGTTCACGAAGGACACGAACCGGGCGAGCTTCTCGGGGTCGTCGATGGTCTCGGCCCACTCGTCGCGGTAGTGGGCGACGTGCGCCCGCATCAGCTGCTCCAGCTCGTCGCAGATGCCGAGCGAGTCGTGCACCACCACGTCCCGTACGTGGTCCAGGCCGCCGGGGATCCGCTCCAGCCAGGTGCTCGTGCGCTCCAGGCGGTCGGCGGTGCGGATGTAGAACATCAGGAACCGGTCGATGAGGCGCACGAGTTCGGCGTCGGACAGGTCCTGGGCGAGCAGGTCCGCGTGGCGCGGGGTGGCACCGCCGTTGCCGCCGACGTACAGGTTCCAGCCGTTGGAGGTGGCGATGACCCCGAAGTCCTTCGACTGGGCCTCGGCGCACTCGCGGGCGCACCCGGAGACGGCGGACTTGAGCTTGTGCGGCGACCTCAGGCCCCGGTAGCGCAGCTCCAGGTCGATCGCCATCCTGACGGAGTCCTGGACGCCGTACCGGCACCAGGTGGAGCCCACGCAGGACTTCACCGTGCGCAGCGCCTTGCCGTAGGCGTGCCCGGACTCGAAGCCGGCGTCCACCAGCCGGGCCCAGATCAGCGGCAGCTGCTCGACGCGCGCGCCGAACATGTCGATCCGCTGGCCGCCGGTGATCTTCGTGTAGAGGCCGAAGTCCCGGGCGATCTCGCCGATCACGATCAGCTTCTCGGGGGCGATCTCACCGCCGGGGATGCGCGGCACGACCGAGTACGAGCCGTTCTTCTGCAGGTTGGCGAGGAAGTGGTCGTTGGTGTCCTGCAGGGCGGCCTGCTCGCCGTCCAGGACATAGCCGCTCGCGCCGATCGTCGGGGCGAGGGAGGCGATGATCGAGCCCACGGCCGGCTTGCAGGTCTCGCAGCCGTCACCGCCCCGGGCGCCCTCGCGGCCGTAGCGGTCCAGCAGTTCCTGGTACGACGTGATGCGCAGCGCGAGGACGATCTCGTACAGCTCCTCGCGGGTCTGGGCGAAGCAGCCGCACAGGCCCTTGTCGACCTCGATGCCGGACGCCTCCAGCTCGGCGTCGACCAGCTGGCCGAGCACCTTGACGCAGGAGCCGCAGCCGGTACCGGCCTTGGTGCACTTCTTCACCTCGGGCACCGAGGTGCACTTGTGCTCGGTGACCGCGCCGCGGATCGTGCCCTTGCTGACGTTGTGGCAGGAGCAGATGACCGCCTCGTCCGGCAGCGCGGACGGGCCGAGCTGGGCCCCCGAGTCGGCTCCGGCGGGCAGGACGAGCGACTCGGGGGAGACGGGAGGTACCGAGCCGGTGAGCGCGCGCAGGGTGCCGTACGCCTCCGCGTCACCGACCAGGATGCCGCCGAGCAGCGTGTCGTCCGCGCCGATGACCAGCTTCTTGTACAGGCCGGCGCGGGAGTCGGAGTAGACGACGTCCAGGCAGCCCTCGGTGGTGCCGTGCGCGTCGCCGAAGGAGGCCACGTCCACGCCGAGCAGCTTCAGCTTGGTGGACAGGTCGGCGCCGGTGAAGGCGGCCTCGTCCCCGGCGATGGTGGCCGCGGCCGTCTCCGCCTGCTCGTAGCCGGGCGCCACCAGGCCGTACACCCGGCCGTCCGCCGCCAGCGCGCACTCGCCGATCGCGAACACGTGCGGGTCGCCGACCGTACGGCACTGCTCGTCGACCGTGATGCCGCCGCGCTCGCCGACCGCGAGGCCGCAGTCCCGGGCCAGCTGGTCGCGGGGGCGGACACCGGCGCTGAACACCACCAGGTCGGTGGCCAGTTCGGAACCGTCGGACAGCTTCATGCCGCTGACCGAGCCGTCCGCGCCGGTGACGATCTCCTGCGTGCCCACGCCCGTGTGCACGGTCAGGCCCATGCCCTCGATGGTCCGCAGCAGCGCCGCGCCGCCGCCCTCGTCGACCTGCACCGGCATCAGGCGCGGCGCGAACTCCACGATGTGCGCGGTCAGTCCGAGGCCCTTCAGCGCGCCGGCCGCCTCCAGGCCGAGCAGGCCGCCGCCGACCACGGCGCCGGTGGTCGCCTTCGTCTTCGCGTACTCCTCGATGGCGAGCAGGTCCTCGATGGTCCGGTAGACGAAACAGCCCTCGGCGTCCCTGTTCGGCACCGGCGGCACGAAGGGGTACGAGCCGGTGGCCAGGACCAGGGTGTCGTACGCGAAGACCCGGCCGGACCGGGCCGTGACCTTCTTCGCCCCGCGGTCGATCGTCTCCGCGGGGTCGCCGACGTACAGCTCGATGCCGTGCGTGTCGATGAACTCCATGTCGGTCATGGAGAGGTCCTCGGGCGTCCTGCCCGAGAAGTACGAGGTGAGGGCGACGCGGTCGTACGCCGGACGCGGCTCCTCGCACAGCACGACCACGCGGTGCGTGGCGGTCAGGCCGCGCTCGGCGAGCGCTTCGAGGAAGCGCTGGCCGACCATGCCGTGGCCGACGAGCACGATCGTGGGGGTGTCCGTGCGGGTGTCCGTGGACATCAGGAGCCTCCGTCATGGGTGAGCAGGTGGAGCAGGGGGCCGTCGTCGGGGAGCGGCTCTGCTCCCTCCCAGGCGCGGGCGAGCGCGCCGACGGTGCCGAGTTCGCCGACGAGGACCCCGCCGACCAGGCGGTCGTCGCGGACGACGACCTTGCGGTAGGTGCCGCGGGTGGCGTCCGCGAGCCGTACGACGTCGTCGCCGGGGCGCGCCTCGGTCTCGCCGAACGCGGCCAGGTCGAAGGGGGAGCCCGGACCGGTGAGGGTCAGCCGGGTCAGGGAACGGGTGCCGGAGTACCGGGCACCGGGGTTGCCCGCGAGCAGTTCGGCGAGCGCGTCGGCCTGTTCCAGCGCCGGTGCGGCCAGTCCGTAGACCGTGCCGTCGTGCTGGACGCAGTCGCCGACGGCGCGGATGTGCGGGTCGGAGGTGCGCAGTTCGTCGTCGACGAGGATGCCCTTGCGCACGGCGAGACCGGCCTGTTCGGCGAGCCCGGTGCGCGGCCGTACCCCGCAGGCGAGGACCACGAGATCCGCGTCGAGGGCGTAGCCGTCGGCCATCTCCACCGAGCGGACCGCGCCCGCGACCGAGCGCACGTCCCGCACCCGGCACTCGGTGTGCACCTCGACGCCCAGCTCGGTGAGGTGCCGCAGCACCAGCCGGGAGGCGTCCGGGTCGAGCTGGCGCTCCATGAGCCGTTCGGCCTGCTGGGCGAGGACCACCTGTGCGCCGCGCACGGCGAGCGCGCGGGCGGCGGAGACGCCGAGCAGCCCGCCGCCGATGACCACCGCGCGCACGCCCGGCCGGACCGCCTCGGCCAGCCCCAGGCAGTCGTCCATCGTGCGGAAGGCGTGGACGCCCTCGGGAAGCCGGTGGCCGGGGGTGAACAGCCCGCGCAGCGGCGGCAGCACCGGATTCGACCCGGTGGCGAGGACCAGCGTGTCGTATGCGATCGAGGAGCCGTCGGCGCACTCGACGGTCCGGGCGTCCCGGTCGATCCCGGTGACCCGGGCCCGGAGCAGCCCCGCCGGTGCCGGGAGGCCGATCACCTCCGGGGCGTAGCGGCCGGCCAGCACCTCGGCGAGCAGCACCCGGTTGTACGGCGGGTGCTCCTCCTCGCCGACGAGCAGCGCGGGCGTGCCCAGCTCACCGAGCCGCCGGGCGAGCCGTACGCCCGCGAGGCCGGCGCCGATCACCACCACACGCGTATTCGAGGTCATGCCCTGAGCGTGCGGTCCCGACGTTACCCGGCCGCATCACCTCTGTTTCCCGTGAGGAACGCTGCCCTCAGCTGCCGCTGCGGGGGTGTGTGAGGTCGGTCCGTCGTCCGGCTGCGGCGCTAACGGCTGCCCGTCAGATGCGCGAACACCACGACGTTGCCCTGGTAGCCGGTGGCCTTCGAGTAGCCGCCGCCGCAGGTGATGACCCGGAGCTCGGGGCGGGGAGCCGCGCCGTACACCTTGTCGTCGGGGAAGTCGCGGGCCTCGTACACCTCCACCGCGTCCACGGTGAACACGGCCACGCTGCCGTCCCGGCGGTCCACCTCGATGCGGGCGCCCCGCTTGAGCGCGCCCAGGTCGTAGAAGACGGCGGGGCCCTCCGTGTTGTCGACGTGCCCGGCGACGATCGCGGTGCCCGTCTCACCGGGCATGGTGCCGGACTCGTACCAGCCGGCCAGGTTCTTCTCCCGGGCGGGCGGCACGTCGAGGCTGCCGGACGGGGTGAGGGACAGGCCCATCAGCGGGGCGTTCACGCGGATCGCGGGGATGCGGATGCGCAGGGGCGGGGACGGCGCGAGCGCGGGGGCCGTGAGGCGTTCCCCGCCCGGGTCCGGGCGGCCCTCGGCGGCGGCCGGCTGCGGCGGCGAGTCGGCCCCGGCACCGCAGCCGAGCAGCCACACCCCGCAACCGAGGGCCACGACGGTGAGCGCAGCTATCGCGGTGTCACCGAGCCGGTCACGCCGGGCGCTCCTGCGCATACGAATCCCTCTCCCGGGGGCGCGACCCCCGACTCCCGGAGCCGAACTCTGAATCCGGGGCAATCCGAACCCCGGGTCCCGGAGACGGACCTCGGACACGGATCCCGAACCCTGGACACGGACCCCGAACCCCCGGGTACGGACCCCGAAGGTCCCTTCCCCCTCCGGGCCGCGAGGGGCATCGGACCCGGAGGGGGAGGGGCATGCGGTACCGGATGACGGACAGCGGAGGGTGTCCGTCAGATCCCGTCGCCTCTCGCCCGGCGATGCAGGAGCCAGGTACCGCCCGCGGCGGCGACGGCCAGTGCCGCCACACCCGCCGTGGTCTGCACGGGGCCGGGGCCGAGTGCGCCGCCGACCCCCGTCTTCACACTTCCCCGCGGCTGCACCTGCTCGGGCGCCGCGCTCAACGCCACCACCAGATCACCCTTGACCTGCCGGTCGCCCACCGCACAGGTGGCGACGATCTCGTACGTCCCCGGCTGTGCGCTCGGCGGCACCTGGAACTGGCCGATCGCCTCGCCCTCGTGCGAGCTGGGCGCCAGCGTGAAGGTGCCGGCACCGACCGCGCCGGCGTCCCCGGTGGCCGAGCCCTTGTCCCCGCACGCGGCGGTGTTCACCGTGACCTGGCTGCCGGGAGTCACGGTGGAGGGGTACACGTCCAGGCTGCCGGTGCCGACGGCGTGGGCGGGTGCCGCGGCTGCCACGACGAGCGCGGTACCGGTCAGCAGACGGGCGGTGCGGCGCATGGTGCTCCCCGGGGCTTCGGGTCTCGGTCCGTTCGTTACCGAGGTAAGTCGCAGTCCGGGAGTTCCGCTCCCTGAAGGGCCGTCAGAAATGCGGTGAACGGGTGTCGCCCCCGCCCCCACACGGCCTAGCCCGCGCGATGTCAGAGCAGGTCACAGGCGTGTGCCGGCCCGTCCGAGAGCACGGTGCGAAGAGAACACGAATGGACGAGAGGGCCGGTGCCCGGCCAGGCACCGGCCCTCTCCCGGTTCACGCCGCTCAGTTCACTTCGGCGGCACTCAGTTCACGTTGACGGCGCTCCAGGCCGCCGCCACCGCGTTGTACTCCGTGCTGCCCGCGCCGTACAGGTCCTTCGCGGCGTTGAGGGTGGCCGTGCGGGCCCCGGCGTAGTTCGTCGAGGAGGTCATGTAGACCGTCAGCGCCCGGTACCAGATCTTGCCGACCTTGTCGTGGCCGATGCCGGTGACCGTGGAGCCGTTGTACGTCGGCGAGTTGTAGCTGACGCCGTTGATCGTCTTCGGTCCGCTGCCCTCCGCCAGCAGATAGGCGAAGTGGTTGGCGACGCCGGAGGAGTAGTGGACGTCGAGGTTGCCGACCGAACTGCTCCAGTAGTCCGCCGAGTTGCCGTCCTTGGACGGCTTGTCCATGAAGCGCAGGGCGGGCTTGCCGAAGCCTGGCTTCACGATCTTCTCGCCGATGAGGTAGTCGCCGGGGTCGGAGGGGTTGTTCGCGTACCACTCGACCATCGTGCCGAGGATGTCCGAGGTGGCCTCGTTGAGCCCGCCGGACTCGCCCGAGTAGGTCAGCGCGGCCGTCTTGGACGTCACGCCGTGCGTCATCTCGTGGCCTGCCACGTCCAGCGCCACCAGTGGCCCGAAGGTGGTCCCGTCACCGTCGCCGTACGTCATGCAGAAGCAACTGTCGTCCCAGAAGGCGTTGTTGTAGTTGCTGCCGTAGTGCACGCGGTTGTACGAGCCCTTGCCGTCGCCCGCGATGCCGCTTCGCCCCTGGACGTTCTTGTAGTAGTCCCAGGTCTCGTTGGTGCCGTACTGGGCGTCGACGGCGGCCGAGGCGCGGTCGGCGGTGGTGCCGCTGCCCCAGTGGTTGTCGGCGTCCGTGAACAGCGTCGCGGGCGCCCGGCTGAAGCAGATGCCGAAGAAGCACAGGTCGGTCTTGCCTTCCGCGTCACCGGTGTAGGTGTTGCCGCGGGTCGGGTCCTTGAGCTGGTACGACGATCCCGACTGGGTCGTCTCCAGCGGCACCGTCCCGCTGTAGAGCGACTTGCCGTCACCGGCGGCGGTCTCGATGCTGTCCCAGGCGTCGATCTGGTGGCCGGTGCGGGCGTCGGTCAGCACGGTCCGGGCGACCGGGTTGCCGAGCGAGTCCCGGCCGGCGGCGTTGGTGCGCCAGGCGAGCCTCGGGGTGCCGTGCAGGGCGTCGACGATCAGCTCGGGCTTGGCCTTGACCTGCTTGAGCGCGTTGCCGAGGTGGGCGGCGCGCAGGGCGTTCACGGCGAGGTCGGCGGCCTTGGGCGCTGAGACCTCCGGGACGACCGAGCTGAGCGATATCGGGCTGCGGGTCGCCCGGTTCGCGCTGCGGTAGGCGCCGTCCCGGGCCAGGTGGACCACGAAGTCGCCGCCCAGTACGGGCAGTCCGTGGTACGTGCGGTCGTAGCGGACGTGCTGGGTGCCGTCCTTGTCCACGATCACGTCGCGGACGCTGGTGTGCTCGGCGGAGGTCAGGCCCAGGCTCGTGGCGTGGGCCAGGAGCGCCGACGCCGCGTTCTGGATCGCGGTGGCCCGGGTCGGTCTGGTGTCGGCGTGGGCGGCGGGGGAGAGGGCGACGGTCAGCAGGGTCGCGGTGGTGAGGGCGACGCCGGCGGTGGTGGTGAGACGACGGGTACCTCGGACGTGCTGGCGTATCCGGCTCATCTGTCTCCTCGGGGAGGCGCCGATCTAGGCGTGGGGGTGGCGCTGATGTCCCCAGAGATTTAAGGAGCCATGACATGTCATGTCCATAGCCCCGTCATGGAGATGTGTGAGGAGCCGAAGGGGGTACAGAATCGTTTCCGTGATCACTGAGGAGCCCGAGCGGTCCGGGACCCCGCTGCCGCCCCCGCTGCCGTTCTTCGTCTACGGCACGCTCCGCCCCGGCGAGGCCAACCACGACCTGTTCCTGCGGGGCCGCACCGCCTCGCAGGAACCGGCCCGGCTGCCCGGCGCGGCGCTCTACGACGGCCCCGGCTACCCCTACGCCGTCGAGCGGCCCGGCGGCGGGATCCGGGGTGAACTGGTCACCGCCCGGCCGGAGGCCTACCCCGGGCTGCTCGCCGCCCTGGACCGCCTGGAGGAGTACGTGCCGGGCGACCCCCGCAACCTGTACGAGCGGGTCGTCCGGCAGGCCGTACGCACCACCGACGGGACGCCCGTCCCCGCCTGGGTCTATCTGGCCGCCCCGCGCGTCGCCGGCGCTCTGCGCACCGGGGGAAGGCTGATCGAGGGCGGGGACTGGCTGTCCCGGCGCTGAGTCAGCCCAGCAGCGCCAGCCCCTCGGGCACGGCGATCCCGAACTCCTCCTGAGCCACGCGGCGTGCCTCCGCCTCGTCCGTGAGCGTGCGCCCGGTCACCGTGCCGTCGGCGCGGGTCTCGGTCAACCGGGCGCCGTCCAGGGAGAGATGGCGCTCGGCGGTGGTGCGCTGGAGGTAGGGGCGGCGGGTGAAGGGGGAACGCGGGCTGGTGCCGACGAACCAGTTGAAGACCTCGAAGTCCGGTGCGGCGAACGGCTCCAGCGTGAAGGCGTACTGACCGACCCACTCCCGCGCCCGGCGGTCGTACGCCTGCAACTCCCACAGCTCCAGCGGGCCCTCGTGCGGCAGCGGCACCAGCCGGTGCCGGCGCCCGCCGCCCTCGGACTCCTCGCCGGTCACCAGCGGCACCGGCACGAGCAGCGCACCCTCCGCACCGAAGCCGACGTCCGCGAGATACGTCAGCTCCTCGCCCGGCACCGAGACCCGCAGCATCGCATGGGTGCGCGGCCGGCTCTCGGGCGTCTCGGCACCCAGCACCACCCGCCCGGCCAGTGGTGTCACCCCGAAACCCAGCCCCTGAAGCGCCAGCCGGAGCAGGGTGTTGTGCTCGTAGCAGTAGCCACCGCGCCGGCCGTGGACCATCTTGGCCATCAGATCGGCCGGGGCGAGCGAGGGGGCCCGCCCGGACACGGCGTCCAGGTTCTCGAAGGGCAGGGACAGCGCGTGCGCCAGATGCACACCCCGCAGCGTCTCCAGGCCGGCCCGCCGGCCGCCCCACCAGCCGATGCGGTCCAGATAGGCGTCGAGGTCGAACTGTTCGAAGTCGGACATACGCCGAACCTACGCGAGTGCGGGCCGCCCCAACGCGTCCCCCGGCCCGATCCGCGCTACTCCCGTGGCCCTACGACCTCGACCCGCACCGCGCACGACTTGAACTCCGGCATCCGGGAGGCCGGGTCGAGGGCCGGGTTGGTGAGGGTGTTGGCGCGGCCCTCGCCCGGCCAGTGGAACGGCATGAAGACGGTGTCGGGGCGGATGGCCGAGGTGATGCGGGCCGGGGCCACGGCTCGGCCCCGCCGGGAGACCACCGTGACCGGGTCGCCCTCGGCCGCGCCGATGCGGGCCGCGAGGCGGGGGTGCAGTTCCACGAAGGGGCCGGGAGCGGCGGCGTTCAGCTCGGCGACCCGCCGCGTCTGCGCCCCCGACTGGTACTGCGACACCACCCGGCCGGTGGTCAGCACCAGCGGAAACTCGGCATCGGTCTCCTCCGCCGCCGCCCGGTGGACCACGGCGGCGAACCGGGCCCGGCCGTCCGCGGTGGCGAACCGGTCGAGGAAGAGGCGCGGCGTTCCCGGATGGACCGCGGGCAGAGCACGCTCGGAGGACACGGCGGCCTCGGTGTCCGGGGCTGGGTCGTCGGAGGGGGTGGGATCCGGGGGCATGGGGGTCTGGGGGTTCGGGGCCGGATCGTCGGCGAGGGCGGGATCCGGGGACACCGCGGCCTCGGTGTCCCGGGCCGGATCGTCGGGCAGGGCGTCGAGCAGCGCGTCCTCGCCGTCCTCGCCGTCTTCGGCGGTCTCCCGCCCGCCGCCGGTCCCGCCGTCGCTCCACGGGGCGCCGTCCATCGGACGGGTGGTCTCGCCGTCGCTCCGCGGGGCGCCGTCCATCGGACGGGCGGTCCTTCCGTCGCTCCGCGGGGCGCCGCCCGTCGGACGGGTGATCCCTCCGTCGCTCCACGGGGCGCCGCCCGTCGGACGGGTGGTCTCGCCGTTGGTCCGCGGGGCGCCGCCCGTCGGACGGCCGGCCGCTCCCGCACGGCCCCCGCCGCCACCCCGCGCAGCCGGCCCGGCTCCGTCGTCGGCGTGTTCGGCCACAGGCTCCGGACACGGCCAGAACACGCCGTTCTCCTCCGCCAGGCGGCGGTAGGTGATGCCCGAGTAGTCGGCGGGGCCGCCCGCGCTTGCCCGGCGCAGTTCCTCGAAGACCTCCTCGGGGTCCGTCGGGAAGCCCTTCTCCACGCCGAGGCGGGCCGCCAGCTCGTGCAGGACGTACAGGTCGCTGTGGACCCCGGGCGGCGGGGCGACCGCCCGGCGGCGCAGCAGGACCCTGCCCTCCAGGCTGGTCGTGGTGCCCGTCTCCTCCGCCCACTGGGTGACCGGCAGCACGACGTCCGCCAGCTCGGCCGTCTCGGACAGGACGACGTCGGCCACCGCCAGGAAGTCCAGCGAGCGCAGCCGTTCCTCGACGTGGGCCGCGCGCGGCGCCGACACCACCGGGTTGGAGCCCATCAGCAGCAGCGCCCGTATGTCCGTGCCGAGGGCGTCGAGGAGCTCGTACGCGCTGCGCCCGGGGCCGGGAAGGGAATCCGGGTCCACGCCCCACACGCCCGCCACGTGCGCCCGCGCCGCAGGGTCGTCCAGCTTGCGGTAGCCGGGCAACTGGTCGGCCTTCTGCCCGTGTTCGCGCCCGCCCTGCCCGTTGCCCTGCCCGGTCAGGCACCCGTACCCGGACAGCGGGCGGCCCGCCCGGCCGGTCGCCAGGCACAGGTTGATCCACGCGCCCACCGTGTCCGTCCCCTTGGACTGCTGCTCCGGCCCGCGCGCCGTGAGGACCATCGCCGACTCCGGCTCGCAGAACAGCCGTACCGCCTCGCGGAGCTGGGGAACGGACACCCCCGTGATCCGCTCCACCTGCTCCGGCCAGTGCGCCATCGCCGCCGCCCGTGCCTCCTCCCAGCCGGTGGTCCGCTCCCGGATGTACTCCTCGTCCGTCCGCCCCTCGGCCACCACCAGGTGCAACAGGCCCAGAGCGAGGGCGAGGTCCGTGCCCGGGCGGGGGGCCAGGTGCAGGTCCGCCTGCTCCGCCGTCCGCGTCCGGCGCGGGTCGACGACGATCAACGTGCCGCCGTTCTCGCGCAGTTCGGTGAAGAAGCGCAGGGAAGGCGGCATGGTCTCCGCGAGGTTCGACCCGACGAGGATCACGCACCCCGTCTTCGGGATGTCCTCCAGCGGGAACGGCAGCCCCCGGTCGAGCCCGAACGCCCTCGTCCCGGCCGCCGCGGCCGACGACATGCAGAACCGGCCGTTGTAGTCGATCTGCGAGGTGCCCAGCACCACCCGGGCGAACTTCCCGAGCGTGTACGCCTTCTCGTTCGTCAGCCCGCCCCCGCCGAACACCCCCAGCGCGTCCGCGCCGTACTCCCGCCGCGTGCTCCCGAGCCGCTCGGCGATCAGGTCCAGCGCCTCCGCCCAGCCCGCCTCGGCCAGCCGGCCCCCGGACCGCACCAGCGGCGAGGTCAGCCGCACCGCGGGTGACAGCACCTCGGCCGCCGTACGGCCCTTGCCGCACAGCGCGCCCCGGTTCACCGGGAAGTCCGTCCGTTCGGTCACCTCGACGCCCCCCTGCGGCAGGGGCGTGACGTTCATCCCGCACTGCAGGGCGCAGTACGGGCAGTGGGTGGGCGTCGAGGCGATCGTTTCCATGCCGCCAGCGTGCGTCGGCCGTGTTACGGACCCGGGCCGCTTCCGGTTACACGCCCGGCACGGCGACCTCCCCGCCGGGCCGGTGACGCGGTGAGGTCCCTACTGCCGGCTCAGCGAGCGGCTGACGCCCGCCGCGATCGTCGTCGCCAGCACCCAGCCGGTGACGATCAGCAGATACGACAGCCACTGGTACCACCCCACCGGCGCGTACGCCCCCTCCTGGCCGAAGTCGATGATCGGCAGCAGCAGGTCCAGGGTGTAGAAGAGCGGGTTGAACGCGGGTGCCTCGGACGGCTTGAGCGCGGGCGGATGGTGCAGGGCGAAGGCGAGCGTGCCGGTGCACAGCAGGAGCAGCAACCAGCCCGCGGCCCGCATCGGGCGGAAGCCGTAGCCGACGGCCGCGTCCTGCAGCCAGCCCCACAGCCGGGCGTACGGCGGCAGGGTGCGGCGGTGCCGGCGGAGCTTGGCCAGCTGCACGGTGCGCGCGGCGGCGTCGTCGCCGACGGTGCGGTAGGCCGTGGTCAGCTGCTCGTAGGGGTAGGGAAGATAGCCGTCGGCCTCGCGCTCCAGCAGCGGCAGCCGCTGCTCGGCGGGCAGGTGCGGCGCCAGGACGCGATAGCCGAGCCCGTCGGTCTGCACGCGCTGGGGCCACACCTCGGGCGGCACGTGCAGCAGCTCCACCTGGGCGCGGCGCAGATTCACGGATCCCTCGATCGGCGCGGCCTCCCGCAGCCACAGCTCGCCGATGACACCGCTGCTGGCGCGCAGGGCCACTCCGTCCGGATGGGACAGGCGGGCGTAGGCCAGGTTGAGCTGGTGGGGAATCCGGGCGCCGCGCAGATTGCACCGCCCGTGGGTGCGCAGCCGCATCCCCCGCAGGTCGGTGCCGACCGACAGGGTCTCGGCGTCCAGCGCCGTGCCGCCGGGGTTCCGCAGCACGGCGTCGTCGAGGTTCACCTGCCCGCCCACGGTGGTCCCCTTCAGCCGGACCTCGCCGTGCGCGTCGAGCCCGACGGCCAGCACGTCCGCGCCCACCTCGGCGTGGCTCAGGTGGAGGACGGGTTCCTCGCAGACCCGGTCGGGGCGGCCGAGCCTCGCCTGGTTGGCGAAGACCGCGCCGGAGATCTTCGCGCCCGCCAGCCGTACCGGACCCGCGATGCGGCAGCAGGTGATCCGCAGCACCCCGTCGACGCGGAGGGTGCCCGCGGTGAGCCCCGGCAGGACCGAATCCGTCAGCACCAGGGCGGGGATGCTCGCCCCGTACAGGTTCGGGGCCTCGTCGAAGTGGCAGGCCCGCAACCGGACCGGGTGGCCGACCGTCCCGTACATCAGATGCAGCACCCCGGTGATCCGAGCGCCCCACACCTTCAGCCCGGCGATCCGCCCCTCCCGTACCGGCCCGCGCAGCAGCAGTTCCCGCAGCACCTCCGCCCGCAGCGTGCGCTCCGGACCCCATGCGGCGCCCTGCTCCGGGTCCTCGTCCTCGCTCTCCCGGAAGTCGACCCCCTCGCCGAGCGGGAAGGCGTCCCACACACGGCGCTCGGCGGGCGTCAGGTCCGTGATCTCCATGCTCAGTCCCGCGCCCCCGCCAGCGCCTCGGTGACCCCGTGCTCCCGCGGCCCGAGGAACGTCGGATCGGGGCGGAACACGGCGTCCAGCACCGCCTTGCCCGCCGCGAACACCTCGCGTGTCCCGCCGTAGTACCAGGTCACATCGTGCTTGTCGGCGACACCGACCCCGTACGAATCCACCCCCGCCGCCTCGCACAGCGCCACCGCCCGCCGGATGTGGAAGCCCTGGCTGATCAGCACGGCCCGGTCCACCCCGAAGATCTTCTTGGCCCGCACACACGAGTCCCAGGTGTCGAACCCGGCGTAGTCGCTGACGATCCGCCGCTCCGGCACCCCGTGCCGGGTCAGGTACGCACGCATGGCGTCGGGCTCGTCGTAGTCCTTGCGGCTGTTGTCGCCGGTGACCAGGACGACCTCGACCCGCCCGGCCCGGTACAGCTTCGCCGCCGCGTCCAGCCGGTGGGCGAGATACGGCGACGGCTCCCCGTTCCACAGCCCGGCCCCGAACACCACGGCGACCTGCGCCCGCGGGGCGTCCGCCGTCGTCCGCAGCCGGTCCGCCGTGGACACGTACAGCCAGGTCACCGGCAGCAGAGCCAGCACGCACACGGCCATCACGGCCTGCACCAGCCGGCGCTGCCCCGTGCGGCTGCGCGGCAGCCGCGGTCGACGGATCTTCACAAGGCCCCCAGGGATCGGTTCCGACCGGTTCCGACCATGGAGGACGTCACCGGCAGCCGTCCGGTTCGCCTCACATCGCGCATCCGTACGACGTGAAGCCACGGAAAACGCCCGTGACGGCTCGGCAACGGCCCCGCAATCCGACCCCGGCAGGATCCTTTCATGACGGCGTCGCACCTTCCCAGCTCCGAGTCCCGCGTCCACCTCGACAGCACGGCGCACCTCATGAACAGCATCAGCAGCCAGCTCGTCGGCCGGCTCCGGCTGGTCTCCCCGCTCGGCCACCGCCGCGCCGCCCCGCCCGCCCTCGTCCTGGTCGGCCACGGCAGCCGGGACCCGCGTGCGCTGGAGACCGTACGGGCCCTGCGGGACCGGGTACGCGAACTGCGCCCCGGCCTCCCCGTCCACCTGGGCCACATCGAGCTGAACGCCCCCCTGCTCCCGGACACCCTCGCCGCACTCGGCGACACCCCCGCCGTCCTGGTCCCGCTGCTCCTCTCCCGCGGCTACCACGTCAAGCGGGACATCCCGGAGATGGCCGCCGCGGCGAAGTCGAGCACGCGGGTGGCCGCCCCGCTGGGGCCGCACCCGCTCCTGGTGGAGACCCTCCACGACCGCCTGACCGAGGCCGGCTGGCCCACGGCGATGGACGCGGCCACCCGCCGCGCGAGCGCGGTCGTCCTGGCCGCCGCCGGCTCCCGCGACCCCGACTCGGCCACCGACACCCGCCGCACGGCCCGCCACCTCGCCGACCGCCTGGGCGTGCCGGTGGTCCCCGCCTACGCCTCGGCGGCGACCCCGACCGTCCCGACAGCGGTACGGGCTCTGGCGGCGAGGGGTCGGCACCGGGTGGCGATCGCTTCGTACTTCATGGCGCCGGGCCGCTTTGCGACACAATGTGCGGAAGCAGCACCGTGGCTGGCGTCGGCCCCACTGGGCGCGCACCCGGCGATGGCCCGCCTGATCCTGCACCGGTACGACGAGGTGAGGGTGATGCGAGAGCCGGAATTGGCCTCTGCTTGAAAGCGGGGGAGGCGGTAGCGCCCTAGGGGCGCGGGGCTGTATCGATGTGCGGCTCCGCCGCGTGGGCGCGAGGAGCCACAACGCACCCGCAGCCGCCCGAAAACCGATCTCGGCAGACGCCTGGGCATATCGTCGAAGAATGGAAGGCACCCCCGACGGAACCTACGACCCGACCGCAGCCGAGCGTTGGGCCCCCGAGCCCGACAAACGCCCCGGCCGCACCGCCTTCCAGCGCGACCGCGCCCGCATCCTCCACTCCGCCGCCCTCAGAAGGCTGGCCGGCAAGACCCAGGTCGTCACGCCGGGCACCCACAGCCAGGTCTGGGACGCCAGCCCCAGAACACGGCTCACCCACTCACTCGAATGCGCCCAGGTGGGCCGGGAACTCGGCGCGGCCCTCGGCTGTGACCCCGACCTGGTCGAGGCCGCCTGCCTCGCCCACGACCTCGGCCACCCGCCCTTCGGCCACAACGGCGAACAGGCCCTGAACGCCTTCGCGGACGACTGCGGCGGCTTCGAGGGCAACGCCCAGTCGCTCAGGATCCTGACCCGCATCGAGCCCAAGCGGTTCACCCCGGAGGGATCCGTCGGCCTCAACCTCACCCGCGCCACCCTCGACGCCGCCACCAAGTACCCCTGGCCCCGCGGCGCCCACCCCACCGACCCGGCGTCCCCGAAGTTCGGCGTGTACGAGGACGACCGCCCGGTGTTCGACTGGATCAGAGCGCACGCCCCCGGCACCCGCACCTGCTTCGAGGCCCAGGTCATGGACTGGTCGGACGACGTGGCGTACTCGGTGCACGACGTCGAGGACGGCCTGCACGCCGGACACATCGACCCCAACTGCCTGCACGCCGAGCCCGAGCGGCAGGCGGTGTTCGAGGTCGCCGTCGGCCGGTACGTCCCCGCCGGCACCGACCCGGCCGAACTCGGCGCCGCGCTCGACCGGCTCCTGGACGAGGAGTGGTGGCCGCACGGCTACGACGGCACGGCGGTCGCGCAGGCCCGCCTGAAGGACGCCACCAGCCAGCTCATCGGCCGGTTCTGCCTGGCCGCCGAGAGCGCCACCCGCGCCGCGTACGGCAGCGGCCGGCTCACCGGCTACGGCGCCGAACTCGTCGTACCCCGCGAGGCCCGCATGGAGTGCGCGGTGCTCAAGGCGGTCGCGGACCGGTATGTGATGCAGCGCGCCGAGCAGGAGCGGCTGCGCGCGGACCAGCGGGTCGTCGTGGCGGAGCTGGCGGAGGCGCTGACCGCCCGCGCGCCGGACGGGCTCGATCCGCAGTTTCGGGCACTCTTCGACGGGGCAGGCGACGACCACGCTCGCAAGCGGGTGATCGTCGACCAGATCGCCTCCCTCACCGACGCCTCGGCGCGCTCGCTGCACGCGAGACTGACGGGGCATATGTGAGAGGAAAGTGACCGGCGGTGGCCTGATCGGGTCACCCCCTCTTCCCGCAGCACGCCGCGTGCGGGACGCTCGCATGTGGCGGCACCCCTACGAGGAGGCATCAAGTGGTCGACGCGGATCAGACATTCGTCATCGTGGGAGGCGGTCTCGCCGGTGCGAAGGCGGCCGAGACGCTCCGGGCGGAGGGCTTCACCGGCCGGGTGATACTGATCAGCGACGAGCGCGACCACCCCTACGAGCGCCCGCCCCTGTCCAAGGGCTATCTCCTCGGCAAGGAGGAGCGCGACAGCGTCTTCGTGCACGAGCCCGCCTGGTACGCGCAGCACGACATCGAGCTGCACCTCGGCCAGACCGTCGACCGCATCGACCGTACGGCGAAGACGGTCCGCTTCGGCGACGACGGCACCCTCGTCCGCTACGACAAGCTGCTGCTCACCACCGGTGCCGAGCCCCGCCGCCTGGACATCCCGGGCACGGACCTGGCGGGCGTGCACCACCTGCGCCGGCTCGCGCACGCCGAGCGGCTCAAGGGCGTGCTCCAGCACCTCGGCCGGGACAACGGGCACCTCGTGATCGCCGGCGCCGGCTGGATCGGCCTGGAGGTCGCCGCCGCGGCCCGCGAGTACGGCGCCGAGGTCACCGTGATCGAGCACGGTCCGACCCCGCTGCACGGCGTCCTCGGCCCCGAGCTGGGCGGCGTCTTCGCCGAGCTGCACCGCGAGCACGGCGTCCGCTTCCACTTCGGCAGGGAGCTCACCGAGATCGTCGGCCAGGACGGCATGGTCCTCGCGGCCCGCACCGACGACGGCGAGGAGCACCCGGCGCACGACGTGCTGGCGGCGATCGGCGCGGCCCCGAGGGTCGGCCTCGCGGAGGCGGCGGGGCTGGAGATCGCCGACCGGGCGGCCGGCGGCGGCATCGTCGTCGACGAACGGCTGCGCACCTCCGACCCCGACATCCACGCGGCCGGCGACGTGGCGAACTTCCCGCTCGCCCTGTTCGGCACCCGGCTGCGGGTGGAGCACTGGGCGAACGCGCTGAACGGCGGCCCGGAGGCGGCCCGCGCGATGCTCGGCCGGGACGTCACCTACGACCGTGTGCCCTACTTCTTCACCGACCAGTACGACCTGGGCATGGAGTACAGCGGCTGGGCGCCGCCCGGCTCGTACGACGAGGTGGTGATCCGGGGCGATGCCGGGAAGCGGGAGTTCATCGCGTTCTGGGTGAGGGAGGGACGCGTGCTCGCCGGGATGAACGTGAACGTGTGGGATGTCACAGAGCAGATCCAGGGCCTCATCCGCTCCCGGGCCCGGGTGAACATCGAGGCACTCTCGGACCCCCACGTACCCCTGGACAGTCTCACCTCCTGACTCCTTCGCGCACCGGCACTGTCACCGCGCCACCGTAGAATTCACGCGTGGCAGGACGGATCAACGACGAGGACGTGAAGGCGGTTCGGGACGCGGTCCCGATCGACGCCGTGGTCTCCGAGTACCTCCAGCTGCGCAACGCGGGCGGCGGCAACCTGAAGGGCCTGTGCCCGTTCCACGACGAGAAGTCGCCGTCCTTCCAGGTCAGCCCCAGCAAGGGACTCTTCCACTGCTTCGGCTGCCAGGAGGGCGGCGACACCATCACCTTCGTCATGAAGGTGGACCACCTCTCCTTCTCGGAGGCGGTCGAGCGCCTCGCCGCCCAGGCCGGCATCACCCTGCGTTACGAGGAGGGCGGGTACAACCCGGCCCACCAGCGCGGCGAGCGCATCCGCCTGGTCGAGGCGCACAAGATCGCCGCGCAGTGGTACGCCGAGCAGCTCGCCACCGGCCCCGAGGCCGAGACCGGCCGGATCTTCCTCGCCGAGCGCGGCTTCGACCAGGCCGCCGCCGTCCACTTCGGCGTCGGCTACAGCCCCCAGGGCTGGGACCACCTCACCCGCTATCTGCGCGGCAAGGGCTTCACCGACAAGGAGCTGATCCTCTCCGGCCTCTCCCAGGAGGGCCGCCGGGGACCCATCGACCGCTTCCGCGGCCGTCTCATGTGGCCCATCCGGGACATCGGCGGCGAGGTCGTCGGCTTCGGCGCCCGCAAGCTGTACGAGGCGGACAACGGCCCGAAGTACCTGAACACCCCCGACACGGCGATCTACCGGAAGAGCCAGGTGCTGTACGGCATCGACCTGGCGAAGAAGGACATCGCGAAGGCCAGCCGGGCGGTCGTGGTCGAGGGCTACACGGACGTCATGGCCTGCCACCTCGCCGGTGTGACGACCGCGATCGCCACCTGCGGTACGGCCTTCGGCGGCGAGCACATCAAGATCCTCCGCCGCCTCCTCATGGACAACGGCTCGGCCCGGGTGATCTTCACCTTCGACGGCGACGCGGCCGGGCAGAAGGCCGCCCTGCGCGCCTTCGAGGACGACCAGAAGTTCGCCGCCGAGACGTACATCGCGATCGCGCCGGACGGCATGGACCCGTGCGAGCTGCGCCTCGCGAAGGGCGACGAGGCGGTGGCGGACCTGGTCGAACCCCGCACCCCGCTCTTCGAGTTCGCGCTCCGCCAGATCGTCAGCCGCTACGACCTGGACACCCCGGCGGGCCGTGCCGCCGCCCTGGACGAGGCGGCGCCGATCGTGGCCCGCATCAAGAACAGCGGCGCCCAGCACGAGGTCGCCGTGGAACTGGCCGGGATGCTCGGGATCCTCGACACCCAGTTCGTGGTCCGGCGGGTGGCCCAGCTGGCCCGCTGGGCGCGGGACCGCGGCGGCAAGGCCCCGCAGCAGGACCGCTCCCGCGGCCAGGAGCAGTGGGCGGCGCCCGCGGCCCGCCCGGCGAGCGGCGGCCCGGCCCTCACCCTGCGCAACCCCGTCTACGCCGCCGAGCGCGAACTGCTCAAACTCGCCCTGCAGCGCCCCGAGCTGGTCTCCCCGGCGTTCGACGCCTACGGCGTGGACGAGTTCACCGCGCCCCCCTACGCGGCCGTACGCCAGGCGATCGCCGAGGCGGGCGGCGCCGAGTACGGCGTCGCGGACCCGCAGGAGTACCTCGTCCGCGTCCGCGAGGCCGCACCGGACGACACCGTCCGCGCGATGGTCACCGAGCTGGCCGTCGAGCCGATCCTGCGCCGCACGGTCGACGAGACCTACGCCGGCACGGTCCTGGTGCAGATCCGCCGCCGTGCCGTCGAGCGCCGCATCCGCGACATCCAGTCCCAGCTGACCCGCCTCTCCACCGGCGGCGACCCCGCCCAGCTGGCCTCGGTCCAGAACGAGATGTGGATCCTCCAGCAGTACGACCAGGCGCTGCGCGAGCGGGGCGCGGAGGCACTGTAGGGGCGGACACCAGAGCGCGGAGCAGCTTGCCGTGCTCTCTCCAGCACCTTGCTGTGCTCCAGCTGTGTCTGCCGCAGAGCCTGTAGGAGCTGAACGACCTCACCCATGTCCGCCGTCCTCCCCTGTTCCCCCACAGTCCAGTGGCCCGCAGTTGCCCATCGCATAGTCCAACGACCTGAGTAACCGACCGGTCACGAAGCGGACGCAAAAAGTCACCGCAAGCCCCTCGTGGCGGGGATGCGTCTTCCCCCACACTGGGGGCGGTGCCCGAGTCCTCGGAGCGCAGGCCGTCGACTCTCCACTCCCGAAGTACCGCTGCCGCACACCTTCAGCAGCGATCATCCTGGAGGTCGCCCCCGTGCAGACCCAGACCCTCACCCAGACCGACAGCGCCACCAGCGCCACCAGCACCAGCGCGGACGAACCGGACGCGGAGACGGACGTCCTCATGGCCGTACCCCCGCAGAGCCGCGGCGCCCTGCACCCCGAGTCGGTGCCCGCCGAACCGGCGGAACCCCCGGCGGAAGCGCTCACGGACGAGCCCGAGGAGGCCGATGAACCGCTGGAGACCGCCGAGCCCGTCGAGACCCGGGTGCCGGCCCGGGCCGACACCGGCGGCCCCTCGGCCGACCTGTTCCGCCAGTACCTGCGCGAGATCGGCCGTATCCCGCTGCTCACCGCCGCCGAGGAGGTCGAACTCGCCCGCCGGGTCGAGGCCGGCCTGTTCGCCGAGGAGAGGCTGAGCAACACCCCTGATCCGGACAGCCAGTTGGCCCTCGACCTGGACCGGCTGGTCGTCATGGGCCGCATGGCCAAGCGCCGCCTCATCGAGGCCAACCTGCGGCTCGTCGTCTCCGTCGCCAAGCGGTACGTCGGCCGCGGCCTGACCATGCTCGACCTGGTCCAGGAGGGCAACCTCGGGCTGATCCGGGCCGTCGAGAAGTTCGACTACGCCCGGGGCTACAAGTTCTCGACGTACGCCACCTGGTGGATCCGCCAGGCCATGTCCCGGGCCCTGGCCGACCAGGCCCGCACCATCCGCGTCCCGGTCCACGTGGTCGAGCTGATCAACCGGGTCGTCCGCGTCCAGCGCCGCATGCTGCAGGAGCGGGGCTACGAGCCGACCCCCGAAGAGGTCGCCGCCCACCTCGACCTGCCGCCCGAGCGGGTCTCCGAGGTCCTGCGTCTCGCCCAGGAACCGGTCTCCCTCCACGCCCCGGTCGGCGAGGAGGAGGACGTGGCCCTCGGCGACCTGATCGAGGACGGCGACGCCGCCAGCCCCGTCGAGTCGGCGGCCTTCCTGCTGCTCCGTGAGCACCTGGAGGCGGTCCTGTCCACGCTGGGGGAGCGGGAGCGGAAGGTCGTCCAGCTCCGCTACGGCCTCATCGACGGCCGCCCCCGCACGCTGGAGGAGATAGGCCGGCTGTTCGGGGTGACGCGGGAGCGGATACGGCAGATCGAGTCCAAGACCCTCAACAAGCTCCGGGACCACGCCTTCGCGGACCAGCTGAGGGGTTACCTGGACTGAAAGGGGCCGCCCGTCGGCGGCCCCTCCCGCGGTCAGTCCACCTCGGCGACCGCCTGCGCGAACTGCGCCTTGTACAGCCGGGCATACGCACCGTCGGCCGCCAACAGCTCCGCATGCGCGCCCTGTTCCACGATCGCCCCGTTCTCCATCACCAGGATCGTGTCCGCATCCCGGATCGTCGACAGCCGGTGGGCGATCACGAACGACGTCCGCCCCGCCGCCAGCTTCGCCATCGCCTTCTGGATCAGCACCTCGGTCCGGGTGTCGACCGAACTCGTCGCCTCGTCCAGCACGAGAATCGTCGGGTCGGACAGGAACGCCCGCGCGATGGTGATCAGCTGCTTCTCACCCGCGCTGACCCCCGTACCCTCGTCGTCGATCACGGTGTCGTACCCGTCGGGCAGCGTCCGGATGAACCGGTCGGCGAGTGCGGCCCGCGCGGCGTCCTCGATCTCCCCGCGGGTGACCTCCCTGGCCGCCCCGTACGCGATGTTGTCCGCGATGGTGCCGCCGAACAGCCAGGTGTCCTGGAGCACCATCCCGATGCCGGCGCGGAGTTCGTCGCGGGACATGCGCCGGATGTCCACGCCGTCCAGGGTGATCCGGCCGCCCGACACGTCGTAGAACCGCATCAGCAGATTGACCAGGGTCGTCTTGCCGGCACCCGTCGGGCCGACGATCGCCACCGTGTGACCGGGCTCCGCCGTGAGCGAGAGGTCCTCGATCAGCGGCTTCTCCGGGTCGTACCGGAACGACACGTGCTCCAGGCGCACCCGCCCGCGCAGTTCCTCCGGCCGCTCGCCCGGTACCGGATCCGCCTCCTGCTCCTCCGCGTCCAGGAGTTCGAAGATCCGTTCGGCCGAGGCGACACCGGACTGCACCAGGTTCGCCATCGACGCGACCTGCGTCAGCGGCATCGAGAACTGCCGCGAGTACTGGATGAAGGCCTGGACGTCACCGATGGACAGGGCGCCCGAAGCGACGCGCAGGCCGCCGACGACCGCCACCAGCACATAGTTCAGGTTCGACACGAACATCATCAGCGGCTGCATCACACCGCTGTTGAACTGCGCCCTGAACGAGGCCTCGTACAGCGCCTCGTTCTGCTCGGCGAACTGCTGCGCCGACTCCTCCTGCCGGCCGAACACCTTCACCAGGGTGTGCCCGGTGTACATCTCCTCGACGTGCGCGTTCAGCTTGCCGGTGGAGCGCCACTGCTGCACGAAGTGCGGCTGCGACCGCTTGCCGACCCGGGTGGCCACCAGGAACGACAGCGGCACCGTGACCAGCGCGACCAGCGCGAGGATCCAGGAGACGTAGAACATCATCGCGAGCACGCCGATGATGGTCAGCAGCGAGTTGATCAGCTGGCCCATCGACTGCTGGAGCGTCTGTCCGATGTTGTCGATGTCATTGGTGGCCCGGGAGAGCACCTCGCCGCGCTGGCGCTTGTCGAAGTACGACAGCGGCAGCCGCGACAGCTTCGTCTGCACGGCCTCGCGCATGCGGTACATCGTGCGGTTCACGGCCCGGTTGACCAGCCGGGTCGCCACCGCCATGAGCAGACCGGCGACCAGGAACGTGCAGAGCGCGAGCAGCAGGACGTCCCCGACGGCACCGAAGTCGATGCCCTTGCCGGGCGTGAAGTCGGTGCTCTTCAGCATGTCCGCGATGGAGCCCCTGCCATGGGCCCGCATCTGGTCGAGGACCTGTTCCTTGGTGGCCCCGGCCGGCATCTGGCGGCCGATGATGCCGGCGAAGACCAGGTCGGTGGCCTTGCCGAGGATCTTCGGGCCGATGACGTTCAGGGCCACGCTGACGACCACGCACAGCAGCAGGCCGTAGATCGTGAAGCGCTCCGGCCGGAACTGGGAGACGAGCCGTTTGCCCGACCCCTTGAAGTCCATCGAGCGCTGGTCGGGGCCGCCTCCGGCCATCATGCGTCCCATGGGCCCGGCCATCAGGCGGCCTCCGCTTCCGTCAGCTGGGAGAGCACGATCTCCCGGTAGGTCTCGTTGCCCGCCATCAGTTCCTGGTGCCGGCCGGAGCCGACGACCCGGCCCTCGTCCAGCACGATGATCCGGTCGGCGTCCCGGATGGTGGCCACCCGCTGGGCGACGATGACGACGGTCGCCTCGGCGGTCTCGCGGGAGAGCGCGGCGCGCAGGGCCGCGTCGGTGGCGTAGTCGAGCGCGGAGAAGGAGTCGTCGAAGAGGTAGATCTCCGGGCGCTGGACGAGCGTGCGGGCGATCGCGAGGCGCTGCCGCTGACCGCCGGAGACGTTCGTACCGCCCTGCGCGATCGGCGCGTCCAGGCCGCCCTCCAGCTTCTGCACGAAGTCCTTGGCCTGCGCCACCTCCAGCGCGTGCCACAGCTCCTCGTCGGTGGCGTCCGGATTGCCGTAGCGCAGGTTGGTGGAGACGGTGCCCGCGAACAGGTAGGGCTTCTGCGGCACCAGGCCGACCGTCTTCGCCAGCAGCGCGGGGTCGACCTCCCGCACGTCCACGCCGTCGACCAGGACCTCGCCCTCGGTGGCGTCGAACAGCCGCGGGACCAGCCCGAGCAGCGTGGACTTGCCGCTGCCGGTGGAGCCGATCACGGCGGTCGTCTCGCCCGGCCGGGCCACCAGGTCGACGGCCTTCAGCACCGGCTCCTCGGCACCCGGATAGCGGAAGCCCGCGCCCCGGATCTCCAGGTGGCCGTGCCGGCGCAGCTCGGTGACCGCGGCGGTGGGCGGCACCACGCTGGAGTCGGTCCCGAGGACCTCCTGGATGCGCTCGGCGCACACCTCCGCGCGCGGCACCATCATGAACATGAAGGTGGCCATCATCACGGACATGACGATCTGCATCAGATAGGCGAGGAACGCGGTCAGGTCGCCGATCTGCATCCCGCCGCTGTCGATGCGGTGCGCGCCGAACCACACCACCGCGATCGACGACAGGTTCACCACCGTCATGACCATCGGGAACATCAGCGCGAGCATCCGGCCGGTGGCCAGCTGCATCTCGGTCAGGTCGCCGTTGGCCCTCCCGAACCGTTCCTGCTCGTACTGGTCCCGCACGAAGGCGCGGATCACCCGGTTGCCGGTGATCTGCTCGCGCAGCACCCGGTTCACGGTGTCCAGACGGACCTGCATCGACCGGAACAGCGGCCGCAGCCGGCGCACGATGAGCGTCACGCAGATCGCCAGCACCGGCACGACGGCGACGAGCACCCCGGACAGCGGCACATCGAGGCCGAGGGCCAGTACGATCCCGCCGACGCACATGATGGGCGCCGACACCATCAGCGTGAACGTCATCAGGGCCAGCATCTGGACCTGCTGTACGTCGTTCGTCGTACGCGTGATGAGCGAGGGCGCCCCGAAGTGGCCCACCTCACGCGGGGAGAAGGACTGGACCCGGTCGAAGACGGCACCGCGCACGTCCCGGCCGAGCGCGGCGGCGGTGCGGGCGCCGAAGTACACGGCACCGATGTTGCACACGACCTGCGCCAGCGAGATGCCGATCATCAGGGCGCCGAAGGACAGGATGTAACCCGTGTCGCCCTTCACGACACCCTTGTCGATGATGTCGGCGTTCAGGGTGGGCAGGTAGAGGGTGGCGCAGGTCTGCAGGAACTGCAGCAGCACCAGGACGGCTATGGGTTTCTTGTAGGGCCTGAGATAGGTCCGCAGAAGTCGTATGAGCACGCTGGTCTCTCGGAGTCGGCGGGTGGGGCTGGTCGGTTGCCCTTGGCCCCTATCGTCGGACACTCCACCCGCGTTACCTCAACCGATTAACCCAACAGCGGTCCAAGGTACGGCCCGGGCTCAGCCATCGGCCCTACGCCTCACGCGCGAAACGCCCCCGGATGGGTCTGTTCCCGCACCGCCGTGAACTGCTGCCGCACCGCCTGCCCCACGGCCAGCTCGTCCCCCGGCTCCAGGACCTGCGCCGCCGCGCCCTGCCAGGCCGGCGGGGTACGCGGATCGAGTGTGCCCTGCGACACACCGAGCGCCCAGGCCGCCTGCCGGGCCGCGCCGATCGCCGCGTAGTCCGCGGGCTGCGGTACGACGACCTGCGCGCCGAACAGCGAGGGCGCCGAGGCCTGTACGGCGGGCAGTTCGGCGGCCGGGCCGAGCAGGAAGACCCGCCGCACGTCCACACCCCGCCCGCGCAGTACGTCCAGCGCGTCGCCGAGCCCGCACAGCATGCCCTCGAACGCGGCCCGCGCCAGGTGCTCGGGCTTCATCGACTCCCGCCTGAGCCCGGCGAGCGTCCCGGCGGTGTGCGGCAGATGGGGGGTCCGCTCACCTTCCAGATAGGGCAGCAGCACCAGCCCGTGAGCCCCCGGCGTGGACTTCACCGCCAGCTCGGACAGGCTCTCCAGGTCGCCGAGACCGAGGAGTTCGGCGGTGCCGCGCAGGGTCCGTACGGCGTTCAGGGTGGTCACGACCGGCAGGTGCATGCCGGTGGCGTCGGCGAGGGAGGTGATCATCCCGGACTGGTCGGCGAGCGCTTCCGGGTGCACGGCCATCACGGACCCGGAGGCGCCGAGGGACACCACCGCGTCCCCCAGCCCGATCCCGAGCCCGAACGCGGCGGCCATGGTCTCCCCGGTGCCGGCGGAGATCAGCAGCCCCTCCGGGGTCGTACCCGCCGCGTCGGACGGGCCGATCACCTCGGGCAGCATCGCCTGATGGCCGAGCGCCAGCTCCACCAGGTCCGGCCGGTAGGCGCCGGTCGCGGCCGACCAGTACCCGGTCCCGGAGGCGCCCCCGCGATCAGTGGTCCTTCTCACGGGCCGCCCGAGCAACTGCCACACCAGCCAGTCGTGCGCCTGGAGCAGTACGGCCGTCCGGCGGGCGTTCTCGGGCTCGTTCTTCGCGAGCCAGCGCAGCTTGGTGACCGGCTGCGCGGCCGACGGGACGCACCCGACGGCCTGCGCCCAGGCCTCCCGCCCGCCGAGCGCGTCGACGAGATCCGCCGCCGCGACCTGCGCCCGTTTGTCGCCGCCGACCAGTGCCGGGCGCACGGTGTTGCCCTGGGCGTCCAGCGGGACCACGGCGTTCTGCTGGGCCGACACGCCGATGGCCTGCACGCCCTCCAGCAGGCCGCCCCCCGCGGCCTCGCCGAGGGAGAGCAGCCAGGCCTGCGGGTCGACGTCGCTGGGCCGCCCCTCCACCGGGTGCGGGGCGTACCCCTGCCGCAGTACGGCACCGGTGTCCGTGTCGCACACCACGATGCGCGTGAAATCCGGTGAGCTGTCCAAGCCGGCGACTATCCCCATGCGGAGAATTTTGCAGCATCACCGCGCCTGCTACGGCCGAGGGCGCCCGGGGACCTTCTAGGTGTTGCTCGTTCCCCAGTCGTCCTCGGGCGTGCCGTCCACATTCCGCTCCCGGAGGGACCGCACCCGCTGGGCCACGGTCTCGGGGACCCGGTCCCCGACCGTGTGGCTGATCGTGTGGCTGACCGTGTGGAAGGCCCGGCCGGCGTACTGGCGGCCCTGCTGGGCGGCGGTCTCGGCCGTGTTGCGCACGGCGGGGTTCTGCGCGATCCGCTGAGCGGACTTCTTCAGCTGCTCGTAGCGCTCGCGTCCGGCCCTTGTGCCGAGTACGTAACCGAGGGCCAGTCCGGCGACGAACGTGAGCCGGTAGCGCATGGCTGCCACCCTTCCCTTGCCTGGGTCTGCTGGTGAGACGTGGGCGCCGGGGAGAACCGATTGGCGGAGCACCCCCCTGCTTGCGCTAATGTATGTGTCGCAGCGAGCGCCCGCCTCCTGGCGAATACCCAGGCAGGCACGTTCGATGCAATCGAGGCGATCCTCCGTAGCTCAATTGGCAGAGCAGCCGGCTGTTAACCGGCAGGTTACTGGTTCGAGTCCAGTCGGGGGAGCTTCGGTCCTCCGTAGCTCAATTGGCAGAGCAGCCGGCTGTTAACCGGCAGGTTACTGGTTCGAGTCCAGTCGGGGGAGCGCAGTGAACGAGGACCCCTTGGGGGTCCTTTTTCATGCCCGCGGGAACCGCCGCGCCCGTGCCGATGTCCTCAAGGTCATGAGCAGCGCGGAAGCCGACCATCCGAAGCAGGAGATCGTATGAGCGGCTATGCTGCGGCAGACGGCGCGCACACTTGTACGCGACACGCCGCTATGGGGCGGTAGCTCAGCCGGTTAGAGCAGCGGACTCATAATCCGTCGGCCGTGGGTTCGAGTCCCACCCGCCCCACCAGGTACTACCTGTGCAGAAACGTCTCGGCCAGCGCCTTGGCTGGTCGGGCCGGTAGCTGAGAGATCATGGCGGTCTGTCCCGATCATGTAATCAGGCGTGTTGGGACGATGTTGGGACGCTGGTCACGCGGCGGGACGACGTCCCTCGTGCAGACCATCGTCCTCAGCAGCTCCACCGGCCTCGGGCGCCTCGTGCTGCGGGTCCGGTGGCGCCGGCTTGTCTCGCCGGGGACCGGCCTTCTTCGAGCGGGGTACGACCGCTCGTGGGCTCCGCCTCGGCCGTCAGGAGCTGCGGCAGGACGCTCGTGTACGTGTCTGAGGTGATCTGACGAGAGCAGTGCCCCAGCCGCTCCTGGACGACCTTGATGTCCGCCTTGCCGAGCAGCGCCAGCGTGGCCGACGGGTGAGGAAGCGTTCGCCGTTCTCGCGGGTCCAGACCCGATTGCTCTCAACGCGCGTGTCAGGGCGTCGAGCGTGACGGTACGGACGCTGTCCTGTCACGTGGTCGCCGCGCTTGACGCCGCTGCCCGGGAACGAGCTGAGGGTGGCGTTGACGCGGTGCATCGTGGCGGCGCTGGTGATCTTCCGCTTCCCCTTGCGGCCCTCGCGGAGGGCGGCGTTGGCGTCGAGGTACGCGCGGCGTGTGGCGCGGCGCTCCTCCTTCTTCCCCGCGGCGCGGACCCATGCCGCGGGGCCGGCATCGTGAGCTTCCTGCAACTCGACTATTCGGGCATGGTGGATCAGCCGCTCAGCGTTCTCCCGCTCGATCGCGTCGTACGTCGCTTCGATGGGCCGCAGCTTGAGGTCGCGCCGCTTGATGGGCCCCAGGTGCGGTTCGCGGTGGAGCCGGACTCTGCGCCGCTTCCTTCGTCGCGGACCCGCCTCGCCGCACGCGCTGTCGCTCGCCGCCCCCTCCTGCTCCGAGGTCGAAGTAGAAGTACCAGCGGCCGTGGCCCTTCTGCTTGAGCTTGCCGCCGCCCGGCTCGGCTCGCGCGCCGCGCCGGCGGGTGTATGACGCTGTCCCCGCCGCCGCGCAGGCCTGACACCTACGCCGCCAGGCCTGTGCATGGTCAAAGGCTACGAGGAGGTCTCCAGCTCGTGGTGGTCGGTGCGTGCCGGTCACAGAGCGCGCAGGAAGGAGAGCGAGGGCATGAAGAAGTACTCACCGCCCTTCATGGTCACGGCCCGCACCATTGCAGGGACTTCCTGGCCCTCCGCCTCGCCCCACACCCGCGGCCAGGTCGCCGCGGGGCGATCGCCTTGCCCGATGACCTGGTCGAGACCGGGGGCCGACTCACCCTCACCGGGCTCTGGGAAGCCGGGGTTGTTGGCCCAGGTGTGCTGCGTGAACTCGAACTGTTTGTTCAGATCGGAGTTGAATGCCATGAACAGCAGGCCGACGCCGGTCTCGGGAAGGTCGCCCTCGGACCGCTCGCCATAGGTCTGCCCGCGCCGCGCCATCAGGTGGCGGCGTTCGGCTTCCGGTGGCTGCCCGAAGCCGCCGGAGCCGCGCGGGTTGGTCTTGCGGATGTGTGCCTGGTACGGACACTTGTCGGCGGCGCCGTCGCTCGCGTAGTTGAAGTTGTTCATCACCGGGCTGTGTGCTCCGGGCATGGCCTGCAGCGTGAGCGGAGTGCCGTCCTTGAAGCGGCCGACGAGCATGGCACCGGCTCGCTCGCGGTCGTTGTTCTCAAGCTTCAACGCATCGGCGAGGGCGTCCTCCGCCTGCCTGAACGCCAGGACGTTCTGCTCCAGCTTGCGCAGCACGAAGTAGCTGCCGAAGTCCGTCGCGGGGTCGGGTGCGGCCGGATCCGCGACCAGGACGCGTTCCAGTGGCTGGGTCGGGTCCCATACGGAGACTCCGTCGGTCCGGCGGAGCTCTTCCTCCCGGTCCTCGGTGAGGAACAGCGGCTGGCTGCGGCCGTCGACATAGCCGAAGTGCTCGATCCCCTCACCGTTCGCGTTGTGCATGCCGCGGCCCGTCTCCCTGCCGAGCACACGGATCGAGCCCGTCAGCAGACCCTCGATCTCCTGGCGCTTGCTGTCCACCGGGCCGGCTTCGGCGCCGCCGACCAGGACGACGGCGTGGATCGTCTCCTGAAAGCCGGCTTCCCACTGCGCGACCTCCGGGTCTCCCAGCTTTCCCCGGGTCCCGTCGTCCCGCATCCCCCTCCTGAACGCCTCATCGGAGGGAGCCCGGTCCGCCAGTTCCAGCTGTTCGTAGCCCGCGAATGTCAGTCCCACACCGACGTAGGGCACGTCCGACACGTCTTTCGGCCCGTTCTCCTTGAAGGCCTTCACTTCCTGAAGTTGCGTCTTGGCCGACTTCACCAGCGGGGCCAGCCCGGTCAGGAACGCCCGCGCCTCCGCAATGGCTTCCGCGCCCTGGCCGAACTGCAGCAGCAGGATGTGAAGGTGTTCGCGTACGTGGCCCTTCAGAATATTGGCCTGCAGATTCTGCAGCATCGTGTCGGCGTCACCGGTGGCGTTCTTCCACGACAGGGGATTGCTGAGATCGACGGGCATGCGGGCCCCTTTCATCGAGCCTGGAACGTGACGTCTTCCGGGCCGGCCTACAGGGTGGCCGGTGCCGGAACAGAAGCCCGCACCGTGGATGGGGCCTTCTGACCTGGATCAGTCGGAGGCAGCAGAAGGCTGTCGTGGGCGGTGCAGGACCTGATGTCCAGCCTGGTGGATCATTCAGTGATACGCGACTTGGCCATCACGTCATCAGTTGCTCCCGACTGCCGACTTGTGTTCACCTGAGCACGAGGTTGCCCGACAGCTTCGCGAGTGAAGGCGGGCTCCAGGAGCGCCGTTCCTCTTCCACGGTCACCTCCGCGGAGGCCTGTCGTGCCGGTTTGCACTCCGAAGAGCCGCGGCCAAACAGGTGAATGTGACAGGAGTCGGCACGGGAATCCCTACCGGGTCACAGGAATTCCTCCCCGAGCACCGCTTCGACGTATCGCAACCCATGCCGACCGTACGGATGAACTCTGCCAGCGCGGTCTCGCACCTCCAGTGACGCACACCCGCCAATGAATCAGAATCCCCCGTGAGCGAGAAGGAGACCACTGTGTCCACGGTTCTCAACTATCGAAGCAACATGATCGTCGAACTGATGCGGATGCCCGCCGAGGAACACGACGAGCTGTGGCTGAAGAACGCGCTGCAGCAGGCGGTCCTGCTGGAGCTGGCGACGCTTCCCCCTTACTTGTGCGGTCTCTGGTCGATCGAAGATCCGGACCGTGACGGCGACGTCGCCGAAACGATCAAGGAAATCATCTTCGACGAGATGTCCCACATGGGCCTGGTCTGCAACATGCTCACCACCATCGGCGGCGCCCCCCGGATCGCCGACGCGGCACTGGTGCCGAAATATCCCGGCCCACTGCCCGGCGGCGTACGGCCCGAGCTGTCCGTTTCCCTCACCGGCCTGACCAGGGAGGCGGTCGACATGTACTCCCAGATCGAGAGGCCCGACGACCCTGTCGTCGAGGACGCGGAAGTCCACACGTCCATCGGGGCCTTCTACACGCAAATCCTTGAAGCGTTCCGGAACCAGCCGCAGCTCATCAAGGGAACCAAGCAGGTCACCAGGGACATGTCGTCGCTCCACGGCAAGGGGAACGATGTCGTCGCACTCACATCGCTGGATGACGTAGAAGCTGCCATCACCATCATCAAGGAACAGGGGGAAGGAACCACCGCGTCGCCGGACAACCCCTTCCCGGGGCAGCCGGGGGAACTGGCCCACTTCTACTCCTTCCGGGAGATTTTCCACGGCCGAAAACTGGTCCTGGTGTCAAGCGACCCGCAGCGGTTCGACTTCCAGGGCGACGAGATTCCCATGCCACGGACCTCCCGCATGGGGACAGTCCCCAGCGGTGGCTGGGAGCAGGGAGGGGTTCCGGTCTCCAGTGAGGTGCGTGGAGTCCTTGACACCTTCAATCAGCACTACAGTGCGTTGCTTCGGTCCCTCGAAAGCGCCTGGCAGGCTGATCCGTCAAGTACGCCAACACCGGCACATTTGCTGAACCAGGCCGTCAGGGAGATGGGCAAACTGGAGGATCCGGCGCGGCAGCTGATGCAGATCCCACTGTCGGATGGCAGCGAGATGACCTTCGGTCCGGAATTCCGGTACGTCGAGGCCGGAGGGTGACAGAGAAGATCGGAACGGCGCACAATACGCCCCCCTTCACGGCACCGTGACACAGCTTCACCGTTGTATCGATCACACACCCGACGTTCAGGAGGCACTCGGAACATTGCGTCATCCGTCCTCCCGCACCGGCGCACCCGGCCTGGTCCGCGGGCCCGACCTGCGGTGGAGGGAGGGGTGAGGCTTCCGCCTCAAGCCGGGCCGACACCCGTGCTCGCGCAGCTCACGGATTCGTTCTGCCGGGCTCGGGCGGAGAGCTCCTCGCAGGCGTCGAGCTTGGCGATGTGGACGGCGGCTGTCAGCGCCTCGCGGGTAGCGAAGCGCCGGTAGACCGTGCGCCGGTCGACCGCCCCGGCTGCCGCGCTCGCCGCGATGCTCATGCCGGGTCGAGCGGCGACAACGGGCCGGTCTTGGCCCCGCTTCGGTGGGCCAGAGGCGGCGAAGGCGAAGACTGTGACCTGGGCCCTGAAATCTTCTGTGCGGCGCCTCGGGGCGGCGCGAGCGCACCGATCATTTCGTACCTGGTGGTCGTGACGTCTGCGGTCTCTTCTGCGGTGGGGCTGAGGACGCGAAGTCGTATACCTCCGGCAGGGTGACGGGAGCTCCGCTGAAACTCCACTTTGCCGCCGGTTTTGACCAGCCGCTTCTGGACGTAGAGCTCCTTGAACAGGTAGTAGTGCGCGTGTCCGCTGCCCCCTCCTCCGGCGGCTGATCGGGGGAGCCCTGCGTCCCCTCTCCCTCGCGCTTGATCCGGTCGATCGTGTCGACCGCGTCGGCGACCGTTCTGATCGGCTTCGCGGATGATCGTGTCGTAGAAGGCGCCGATCGTGGCAGGCGGCCGCCCGCGCAGGAGGGCGATCGGGGGGAACTCCGGGTACTCGATCTGCATGAACACCGTGAGCTGGTCCGCACGGCACCCTCACGCAGGGCTTGCAGACGGGGCGCGGGGCGAACGGCAGCAGCGGTGGGAGACGATGGTGGGACGAACACGGCACCTTCGTGGATCTTGAAGCGTAGAGAACTCCGTGATCCACAGGGGGCCGTGTTCGCCTGCCTCTGGGCCGCCGCCGACATCAACCCACCCAAGTCGAACGGGCCGGGCAAACGCCGGGGCCCTGGTAAGGAACCCGCCAACTTGGGCGGTGGATTCCGAGCCGCGTTGCTGCTGACACAGCCCTCGCCGAGCACCCTCCAATCCGGTGCCGTTGCACGCAGGCGTCGTGAATTCGCTGTGCTCCTGGATGAGTTCCGTCGTACCGCGGTGCTGGTACCGGTGAATGAGGACGAGGCTCCGCTGACGGGCGATTTCGGCGGGGTCCGCTGGACCTATGCCTTCTCCGATGAGCGTGCGCTGGCCCGTTTCGCGTTCGCGCGGGGCGAGGGCAGGCGTGAGTGGGCGTTTCAGCGGTGGCTCGGGGCGCGGTTGTTGGATGCGGCGGTGCCGGCGGTGGGGGTGCCGTGCGGGGTGGCGCTGGATGTGGGGTCCGAGGGTGAGGGCGCGCTGTTCCCGCCGGTGCGCGGGATCGTGCCGGACGCGGTGGCGGTGGACGTCGAGGCACGGGCGACAGCGACGGGGGATGCGCGGTGACCGGTGAACGCGGCAAGGACCTGAAGGCGGAAGGTCTGGCGCTGATCGCCAAGGGCCTGACCGACGCCCTGGCGGAGTTGAAGGACATCGGCATGATGAGCATCCTCGACCGGCACGGGCTGTGACGGTGGGCGGGCCCGGCGCCTGCTACGTGATCGAGTATGCCTGGGCGTCGGCCCCGCCGGGACCGCCACGTCCGCGGAGTCTTCCACGGAGACCTCGTACGGCCAGGTGATGCGCCGTCGCGGCGGCCGTCTCGGAGGTCGCCGCGACGGTCCTCCCTCAGGGGTGGGCGGCCCCGTCGGGCCGGCGCCCGGGGTGCGGTTCACCGCCGCAGCCGTCTGTCGCGCCCCGCTTCCGAAGGCGCGCACACCGGCCTGCGAGTCCACCGAGCCCTCCCGGCCGGGTCCGTGCGACCCGGCCGCTCCCCGTGCATCCGCGACAGTGTGAACTCCCGCTCGTCACACGGATGATGCGTGCGCGGCCTGGCGCGCTGTCCCGGCCTCGTTACACTGCGACACGTTCGATCAAGAGCGCAAGTGACGGGAACGGGGGCGCCGTTCGAGAGGGAGGGGACGTGCGACGACATGCCGGGCCGCCGCCGATCCTTCACAGAGTTCTGGCAGGAGGCTCTCGAACGCCGTCCTGGTTTGCCGATAGGCTCGGACCGGATCGCAACCGGCCGGCGGGCGTCGCGGACGTGGCGCAGGGCGATATGACCGCGCGCCTGGAGGACACCCTGCCCGCCGCACTCCCCGCCTTATCCGGCACGCCCCTGGTGCGGGCGTGCCCGGCGTCCGGCCGTGCCCCGCTCTCCCCGTCGGCCGTGCCCGTTTCTCGCGGGAGGCGCGTCGGAGTGCGGGAGGTCCGGCGTTCCCGGGCTCCGGCCTGTCATGCTCGCGTCCAGATGGGGGTCCTTCGGGCGGCCGGCGGCCGGTCACGTCCGCTGCGCCGGCCGCAGCGCCGTCCCGCCTGGCGGGGGCCGCCACTGCCGTCCACCCCTTTCACTGACCGGTTCGCGGCTCGGACACTCTGCAGAGGACTTGATGACCGATCTGATACTTGCCGTCGGTGCCGTGGTCGCGGTGGCGGCCGCAGGGACCGCGGCGCACTTCCACCGCGCCTATCGACGCGAGCGACGCAGGGCCGACCAGCTCCAGGGCCATGCGGAACAGCTCACCGGGCAACTGCGCGCCGTGGAGTACGCGTTGGGGCAGTTGGCCGCGGACGTGCTGCCCGCGGTCGCCGCTCCCGTCCCCGGCGGGCACCGCGGTGCCGACCTGCCCCTGCCCCCACCGCTGACCCACACCCCGCTCGCCGAACGCCTCCGTGACGTCGCCGGGCAGGCGGTCGCCACCGTGCTGCGGGTGCGGGAGACCGCGCAGGCCGCGGCCGACCACCGGATCGCCGAGATCCGCTCCGCGGCGGAGCACGAGATCGCCGGCGCGCGCCGGGAGTCGCGGGAGGCGACGCGTGCGGCCGTGCGCAGCTTCGCGTCCAACGTGGTGGCACGCGCGTCGCGGCTGAGCCGGGAGATCAGCCAGGGGGTCCGCTCCCACCAGGACGACGAGGCGTACGCCACGCTGGTGCACATCGACCACATCGCGCAGCAGATGCTGCTCACCGCACAGGGCTACGCGGTACTGGCCGGCGACCGACTCTCCCGGCGCTGGCCGCAGACCTCCCTCACCGATGTCATCCGCGCGGCGATGGGCCGCATCGAGGGCTACCAGCGGGTGGAGCACCAGGAGCTGGACACCGTCGCGGTGCAGAGCCGCGCGGTCGAAGCCGTCGTACACGCCCTGGCGGTGCTGCTGGACAACGCCCTGCGCTATTCCCCGCCGACCGCGCGGGTGCACGTCTCGGTGGAGGAAGGCCATCACGCCTGCTTCCTGACCGTGGACGACGCCGGCCTGCGGATGGACGACGAGCGGCTGCTGTGGGCCAGCGACATCATGTCCGGCAAGGACCGCGACGACATCACCCAGCTCGGCGCGCATCCGCAGACGGGCCTCAGGGTCGCCTCGCTGCTCGCCGAGAACTACGGCTTCCGGGTCGAGCTGAGCGCGCCGAACATCTACCAGGGCACCCGGGCGGTGCTGGTACTGCCGAAGAACCTCCTGGTGTTCTCCACCGCCGGTGTGCCGGCCGCCGCTGCTGCGCCCGCTGCCATTGCCAGGCCCGCCGCCGGCGCCACGGCCGCGGCCGTCGCCCCGCCCGCGGCCGTGCCGGCCCCCCGGGAATCCGCCGCCCCGGCGGCTGCCGCGACCACCGCGAGCGGACTCACCGTCCGCCGACGCCCGGCCAGGACACGCAGCGCGCCCGCGCCGGAGCCCGACACGCCGGCCGTGCCGGGCCGGCCGAGCGTCGCCGCCGCCTGGGCGGCCGGCAGTCGCCGAGGGCGCCAGACCGACGAAAACACCGGACTTACCGAAGGAAACTGACCATGCGCGACACGCACAGCAACAGCCTGGGATGGCTGCTCGACCAGGAGCTCGGCTGCGTCGAGGGCGTTGAGTACGCGGTGCTGATGAGCGGCGACGGCCTGCTGCAGGCCCGCACGACGACCATCGGTCAGGAGGACGCGGAGAAACTCGCCGCCGTGACCGCGTCGCTGCGCGCCGCCGGCAAGGCGTGGGACGAGCACGTCGGCGGCAAGGGAATGTGCCAGTTGCTCATCGAGTCGCAGGGCCGCATCGGGCTGACGACGGCGGCGGCGCACAACACGATGCTGTCGGTGGTCACCACCGGCCCCGAGGCCGATGTGGGTCTGATCAGCCATCACATGGTGCGGCTGGCCGCACGGCTCGGGCACGAGATGGGCGTCTCGGACCGCCACCCGGCCTCGGAAGGCGGCACCGCGACATGACGGGGCCGCGGCATGACCCCGACCTGATCAGGCCCTACGTCCGTACCGGCGGACAGGTCCGCCCCAGCCGGGAGGTACGTCTGGAGACGGTGCTCATCGCCGCGTCCGGCCCCACCGAGACGCTGGCGCCGGACGCCCGCAGGGTGATGCGCCTGTTCGCCGGCGGGCGGGGCGGTCTGGCCGTGGCGGACATCGCCGCGGCGCTGGAGCTGCCGCCCTCCACCGTCCGGATCCTCGTCTCGTCGTTGATGGACAGCGGCCATCTGGCCAGCCCCACCCCCGTCCAGGGCGGCCGGCCCGGACGCGACCTGCTGGAGGAGGTGCTCCGTGGACTCCGCGAACTGGTCTGACCGGCCCGCCGTTCACTATCTGGCCCCTGCCGTGACCCGGTCGGCGAAGATCGTCGTCGCCGGGGCGTTCGGGGTCGGCAAGACCACCTTCGTCGGCAGTGTCTCCGAGGTGGCACCGCTGCGCATGGAAGAGCCGATCACCCAGGCGAGTGTCGGCGTGGACGATCTGCGCGGCACACCGCACAAGACGACCACGACGGTCGCCATGGACTTCGGACGCATCCATCTGCTCGACGACCGGCTGGTCCTGTATCTGTTCGGCACTCCGGGCCAGACCCGCTTCCGCCCCCTGTGGGAAGGGCTGACCGAAGGAGCGCTGGGTGCCCTGGTGCTGGCCGACACCCGGGACCTGGAGGGCTCCCACGAGGTGCTGAGCCTGCTGGAGGAACAGCAGACACCGTACGCCGTTGCCATCAACGTCTTTCCCGACGCGCCCCGTTACCCCCTGCACGAGGTCCGCCAGGCACTCGCGCTGGACCCCGACACACCGCTGGCCGAGTGCGACGCCCGTGACCGCCGGTCCTGCGTGTACGCGCTGATCACCCTCATCGAGTTCCTGACCGCCCGCCCCCTTCCCGCCCCCTTTGTGGAGCCTCGCTCATGACCCCCCACAAGCCCGTTGCGGCCGTCCCGTCGGCGCCGGTCGCGCTCTACGACGCCGGGTTCGCCGCCGGCGCCCATTCGGCCTGCGTGCGCACGGGCCGCGGCTTGGGGCCGCTGGTCCTGTGCCTGTCCGCCCGCCCCCTTCCCGCCCCCTTTGTGGAGCCTCGCTCATGACCCCCCACGAGCCCGTTGCGGCCGTCCCGTCGGCGCCGGTCGCGCTCTACGACGCCGAGTTCGCCGCCGACCCCCACTCCGCCTACGAGCGCATGCGCCGCGTCTTCGGGCCGCTGGTGCCCGTGGAGCTGGCCCCCGGCATCCCCGCCACCCTGGTCATCGGCTTCCACCAGGCCCGGCGCATCCTCAACGACCCGCTGCACTTCCCCGCCGACCCGCGGGTCTGGCAGCAGGGCGTCCCCGAGACCTGCCCGGTGCGGCCGATGATGGAGTGGCGCCCCAACGCGCTGCGCTCGTCCGGGACCGAGCACGCCCGCTACCGGGCCGCGAACACCGCGAGCCTGCAGGCGGTCGACCAGCACGAGCTGCGGGCCCTGGTCGAGAAGGCCGCCACCGCGGCCATCGACGGCTTCCGTGCCCGCGGCCACGCCGACCTGCTCACCCAGTACTCGTGGCCCATCGCCTTCCAGGTCCTGAGCGCGCTGCTGGGCTGCCCCGACGAGATCGGCCGGCGCATCGCCGAGGGCATGGCCAAGATGTTCGAGGCGGAGGCCGAGACCGCCGCGCAGGGCAACGTAATGCTCGGCCAGGCGCTCGCGGAACTCGTCGCCCTGCGGCGGCAGTACCCCGGCGACGACATCACCTCCCGGCTGCTGGCCCACTCCGCCCGCCTGGACGACGTGGAGATGCTGCACCAGCTCGTCACGCTCTACGGCGCGGGCATCGAGCCGATGACCAACCTGATCAGCAACACCGTGCTCAAGATCCTCACCGACGAGCACTTCGCCGCCGGCCTGCACGCCGGCCAGCCCGTGCGCGACGCCCTCGACACGGTCCTGTACACCGACCCGCCGATGGCCAACTACTGCATCAGCTACCCGCCGTACCCCATCGACGTCGAGGGGGTGCTGCTGCCCGCCCACCAGCCCGTCCTCATCTCCATGACCGCCTGCAACAACGACCCGGCGGTCACCGGCGGGGTCACCGAGGGCCAGCTCGCCGGCAACCGCGCGCACCTGTCCTGGAGCATCGGCGCGCACACCTGTCCCGCCCGCACCCACGCCTACCTCATCGCCGAGACGGCCATCACCTGGCTGCTGGACGCGCTCCCCGAGCTGGACCTCGCCTGCTCCGTGTCCGAACTGACGTGGCGGCCGGGGCCGTTCCACCGCGCCCTGGAAGCCCTGCCCGTCCGTTTCCCCGCTGCCGTCTGATTCCCCGCTGTCGTCTGAAGGAGACCAGCATGTCCCAGCACACCCCGCTCGTGCTCGACCCCTCCGGCGCCGCCCGGCACCAGGAACACCGGGACCTGCGCGCCGAGGGCCCGGCCACCCGGGTGGACATCCTCGGCGTACAGGCCTGGGCGGTCACCGACCCCGCCCTCCTCAAACAGCTGCTGACCAGCCCCTCCGTCTCCAAGGACGCACGCGCGCACTGGCCCGGCTTCGAACAGGCGGTCACGACATGGCCGCTCGCCCTGTGGGTCGCGGTGAAGAACATGTTCACGGCCTACGGCGCCGACCACCGCAGGCTGCGGCGGATGGTCGCCCCCGCCTTCAGCGCACGACGCATCGCCGAACTGCGCCCGGCCGTCGGGACGATGGTCACCGAGCTGATCGACGACCTGGCCGCGCTGCCCGCCGGAGAGGTCGTGGACCTGCGCGAACGCCTGGCCTACCCCCTGCCCATCTCCGTGATCGGCCACCTGATGGGAGTGCCGGAGGACCAGCGGACCGACTTCCGGCAGCTCGTGGACGCCGTCTTCGACACCACGCTCACGCAGGAGCAGTCCCAGGCCAACACCGTGCGGCTCTACGCCGTCCTGGACGACCTGATCGCCACCAAGACCAGCACCCCCGGCGACGACATGACGTCCCTGCTCATCGCGGCCCGTGACGAGGAGTCGGACGGCACCGGCTTCACCGGCGAAGAACTCCGCGACACACTGCTCCTGATGATCAGCGCCGGGTACGAGACCACGGTGAACGTCATCGACCAGGCGATCGTCGCCATGCTCACCCTCCCCGACCAGCTCGACCTCGTCCGCACCGGCAAGGCCGGCTGGGGCGACGTCGTGGAGGAGACGCTGCGGCACGAACCCGCCGTGAAGCACCTGCCCCTGCGCTACGCCGTCACCGACATCGAGCTGCCCGACGGGCGGACCATCGCGCGGGGCGAGCCGATCCTCGCGTCCTACGCCGCCGCCAACCGCCACCCGGACTGGCACGGCGACACCGCTGACACCTTCGACGTCACCCGTACCGTCAAGGAACACCTCGCCTTCGGCCACGGTGTGCACTTCTGCCTCGGCGCTCCGCTGGCCCGGCTGGAGGTCACCGAGGCCCTCGGACAGCTCTTCGCCCGCTTCCCCGACATGACACTCGCGGTCCCCGCCGGCGAACTGCGGCCCGTGCCCTCCCTGATCAGCAACGGCCACCAGCAACTCCCGGTACGCCTGCGCCCGTGACCTAGGGCCTCTCGTTTGGATCTTGCCGGGCTCGCGGACCCTGGCACCGCGCCTCGCGGCGTTGTCGTCGGTTGCCATGGCTCCGCCATGTCGCCCTCCTCCGCCTTGCGATGCACGGCACCAGACCCCGCTCCCTGATCCGGCCTGATCCAAACGAAAGACCCTAGTAGTGCTTCGTTAGGTTCTGGCTCTGGTTCTGCTGGTCGGCAGGGGTCGGCCGCAGGTGGTGCAGGTGCCGGTCCAGCACCTCAGCAGGTC